>CANJQY010000039.1 GCA_947476525.1 Oligoflexales bacterium | reverse complement strand
TCAAACTGTGATTGCAGGATTGAAGTGGATTGCCGCCTGGCCCCACGTCATGCGTGAGTCTTTGCGTAACGAAAAATCACTCGCAGAAGTTAGCCGCTTGGTCGGCTCTGACGAGGCCGAAAAAGTCCGAAGCGCTGAAAATATGTCGATGTACGTGGCACTAAAAATAGCGGAAACACTAGCCTCCTTAAGAAAGACTGGGCTCGATTCGTTTGCATATCTTAGAGCGGAAACTGAAAGGTCCCAATTGATGGATGCCATCGGAGCTTGCGAGCGCATACGAAATACTAGAATGCCGTTGGTGCTCGCAATCAAGACAAGGCGATTTATATTCTTGTTCTTACTGCTATTGCCATTTGCCTTGGTCGACCGCGCGGTTTTTTTTACACCACTAGTGGTAGCACTCGTGGCTTATCCCCTATTTTCTCTCGATGAAATCGGCGCAGAATTGCAAAACCCATTTTCCCAGAGAAATCTTAGTCATCTCCCGTTAGAGACGATTTGCAGAAATATTGCTGGCAATGTGATGGGACTGCGAGAGAACTGTGACAAATAGAGGGAATACTCCAAGATCCCTGAATTGGACGGTCTTATCAACAGCTTTAAGCCAATTACTTAATAAGGCGGCAGTACAGCATCTGTATTGTGGTGAACTTTAGCCATTTGTCTAAATTTTAGGCGAGGTGACTTTTAAACATCTCACCACTATGACGACTTGCCATGTGGAATGACAATGTGAGAGTTTATGCTCGGTAGTATTCTGTAATTTACAAAAATTTGGGGCGATTCACATGGTTAATCATCTACTCGTTTTAATGACATCATTATTTATGCACTCCGCTATTTACGCACAAACCTGCGAAGAAGTTGCCGACCGACAGGCGAGACTTGCGTATCGTGATGTCTATAGCCGTGTTTTTGCTGACTGCGAAACTGGTCACCCCACCCAGTGCCACACGGACCTCGACTGCAATTCGACCCAACGCTGCGTGTCTGGACGCTGTGTAACAACACCGCAGACTTGCGTCAAAAACTGCCAAGCCAGAGTAAATAATGGCGATTGCCGTCAATACGGCGCAGATTATTGCGGTATTAACCCAGTATGTGTACCTCGGTGCAATGAGCGCTTTACAAATGGTGATTGCCGGGATTTCGCTCCAGATGCCTGCGGTTCCCAACCATTATCGTGTGTAAAGAATTGCAAAGAGCGTTTCGCCGATGGTCAGTGCAGGACTCATGGCAGGGACTACTGCGGTGCAAATCCACAATGCACACCGCGCTGTTCAGCCCGGTGGCCCAATGGCGATTGCCGTGTATATATTTCAGATGAATGTGCCGGATAATAGACGTTCAATTGAGGGACTTAGTGTCTGTCGATTTTTTAAGTGTCTGCCTGTTATGTGAAATGGCAAGAAAAAATATTCCTGGTAGCTTATAATCTGAATGACAGACGACGAATAAGATCTACCGGCAAGGGAGTCGCGATACAATTTCGCCTGTCAGATCTTGGCGAACCATGTCCATCGTTGGACAGTCACTTGTAAGACTTAGCAAATTTGTGACACCGCGAGCCTTGATGCCGCAAGGAATAATTTTTTGAAACAGTGACAAATCATTATTCACGTTAAGCGCAAGGCCATGCATGGAAACTCTAGATTTTATACGAACACCTAGGGCGCATATTTTCTCGAGTCCAACCCAAACACCTGGATGCTCAAAGTCGCGGTGAGCGGTGACTCCATATTTACTCAAAGTAAAAATAACAGCTTCTTCAAGTGCGTTGACATAGTCACGAACTGAAAACTTCAATTGCGACATGTTTAAAATTGGATAGATCACTAACTGCCCGGGCATGTGGGCGGTAATTTGCCCGCCGCGTTCAGTGTCGACAATTTCAACTCCCTGCGCAAGATAGAAATCTCTTGAAAAAAGCAGATTTTCGGCATCTGAATTTTTTCCCATTGTCAGCACAGGCTCATGCTCAACGGTAAAAATAATCGGCTGCGACCTTTCGGCAACCACGTCCGCATGTGCCTGTTCCTGACGCTGCAAGGCGTCGTGATAGCGCATGCGCCCCAAGTCGATTATTTTAATTTTGTCTAGTGTTTTGGTCTGCACAAGAACTCCAATGCTTCCAGATAAGCCAACGCCTCCATCGGCGTTTTCCCCCACGCCCACACACCATGTCCTTCAAGGACTACAACCTTTGCGACGTCTCCGACACCACCTTTGACTCGCGGCGAATATAGTTTCATTTCCTCTGGAGTTCCATTGGGCAAAACGGGAATAATCAAAATTTCAGTATGGCTGGTGAGCCCTAATGCTTTAGTCATTTCTTCATTTTGAAAGCGAAGCTCTTTTTTTCCACGGCTGGCCAGCACAGCAAACGGGGGATGAGTGTGAACAACACACTTCGCCTCGCTAAGATGCTTATAGATTCCTGCATGCACCGGCATTTCGGCAGATGGTTTTTGCGTCCACGGTTCAACGGCCGCCTCAGAGTCTAGATCCACGGCAACAAATAAATCGGGGCGCAAATCCCCTTTGCACAACCCCGTTGGACTTTGCCAAATAAGACGACCTTGACCGCGAATACTAAAATTTCCGGCCGTTCCCCATGACCATCCGCGGTCGTAACAACGAGCTGCAACGTTGGCCAGTTCGCGAAGCATTATTTTTTCCAACGGTGTAGGCAGCGGAAACGGGTTGGGAATTTGCGTCATGTTAGCAAGTCCTTGTTACTTATAGTGAGCATCAATTTCTCTAAGAAATGCTTTGGCACCATCTTCGATGCCACCGCCAGTTCGAGCCATGCCTGTACCTGCGTTAACCACCACGTCGACACCAAAATCTTTGCGAATTCTCGCAACAAACTCAGGCATAATTCCAGCGGAAGGGATCGACGCAGACATCTTGAGCGATCCCTCTGGTCGGCAAAGAGCTGCGTGAATTGCCTTAGCTTCCTCTGCGGGAAGGGCAATCGCTCCATAGGGACTTGGAAACAAGACGCCGTCGCAACCCGCCCAACGCATTAATGTTCCGAGTACAATTTCCATAGCAATAGAACTTGGCCCCTGCCCCATAACACCGGTAAACGCTGGATGAGCAAAAATCGGAACTGTAATCTCTGGATCTTCGCAAAGAGACTGCAGGAGTGAAATCCCGTAAGTGTAGGGACAGAATAGAAATGCTTGTGCCCCGGCGTTTTGCAATTTTATTGCGCGAGCTTTTAGCTCAAATGCGGGCCCCGTCAGGTGCGTGACATACATTCCTGCACCCCGTCCTGCGGCCAAAACCATTTTAAGGCGCAGAAGTGCCGAGTCGATCGACAGGTCAATTCTAGTTTCGTCATCTTTAACCAAATCGGTCCCTGCGCCAACGAGTTTAGCAAACTGTTGGGCTAACTGATCATCAGATGGACCAATACCAGGCTTTAAAATGGCCATGAGTAATGGGCGGCTGGCCCCTGTGGTCCCACTGCCATCATCGCGGTATCGTCGAACGAGCTTGCGAATGCCGACCATTCCAAATTTGGGACCTTTAAGCGTGGAAAGATAGCGGCTGTCACCATGAATGGACTCAAGCCTAAGTCCGGGTGCAAACGACGTCTTACCGAAAAGAACAGTCAAGAGTCCTGCCATGTCAGTTCCAAACAGGAGCGCTGGAAACGCGATTGTGGCGTCACCTCTGCTGCCGCCTAGATGAACCTCCGCGACTCGCCCAATGTATTGTAGGTATGGCTGTAAGTCGTCAGGAATAAACCCTAGAGTTTGCCCGGCCGCAATTTGCGTTGCCATTTTTTTTGCAGCATCTAAGTCCACGGCGGGGAACGAGTATTTTGCAAGTACCAGTCCACCAACATTCTCGCTCAAAGCATTAAGCTCTGAGGTGGTGGGAAATAGTATTTTATCGGACATCGGATGGGACTCCCTAAAATTCGGAAAAAACACTGATATGACGTATGGCCTCTTCCGTCAACTGCAAACCAATTTGGTTACAGCCCAAAGACCGATGGATCGCCTGCGCCTCGCCGCACCAGTTCTGGAAATCCCGCGGCAAGATTTACTACGGTTGTTTCTTCACGGGGGCTCTCTTCACCCAAATCTACAATCATATCAATACAATGTCCCCAGCTTTCGTCCACCTGGCTACCAAAACCAGGGAGTCCACCAGGATCCTCTCCATTGGCCAACTGAACCGTTGACACTGCGAGCGGGGACCCGAACGCAGTAATGATCGCGGTCATTAGGGGATTCCTGGGAATTCTGAGTCCGACCTCTTTGCGCTTGTCCTTTATCAGCCTCGGTAGGGATGCGTGCCTTGGCAATATTACCGTGAAGGGACCTGGCAAAGCTTTTTTCAGCCATCGATATTCTTGATCTCCGATCGTACAAATAGTTGAAGCCATTGAGATGGAGGAACACACTAAACTAAATGGCTGGTTTTTGGGATGATCAGGCTTTATGCGGCGAATGCGCTCGACAGCTTTAGTGTTTCCTGCCGCACAGGCAAACACCCAGGCCACATCCATTGGTAGGGCTATTACCCCGCCATTTGCGAGAACTTCACTGACTTTCGCCATATGGGATTCACGAATAGGCTCAATCCAGGTAAAAATATGAATCGCCAAATTAAGCTCCAACCGAAAAAGAAAACTTAGTGGCCTTAAATTTTTCCGAGCAATATTTCATCGTGTGAAGGCTTCCCATCAACACCGATTTTATCATAGAAAAGTTCGTCGATGGTTTTTTTGATCAGGATCCACAGGAGTTCTTTGTCTGAAACATTGGCAAATACGCCAAGCGGGATTTGAAATCCTCCCTTATCTTTGCGCCCTCCGCCATAGTACTTCCCAGATTTATCTTGTCCAAACACGTCTTTAATCCATTTATCCGGATCCAAAGTATGGGAACGAGTGCGCAGCGATCCGTCGATCCACTCATTGCCAACTGCACCATAAACAATAACCGTGTCAATTCCCTCGCGGTGCAGCAGATAGTCAGCACACTGGCCGATTCCGTCACGATCCTCCTCACGCACAACACCCACTCCGGCAAACATAAATGTGCCTTTGATGTCTTTTCTCTGCAAAGCGATTTGGGTCAAATCCATCGTTTTAGCGGGAATGGATTGCCGCGCAATTAGGTTCAACAAATCTCTGTCCATATATTTCGACAAAAATTCACTTGCTCGGAAGTCCATTGGCGTCGCAGTAGTGAAGTTATCGGTGTCGCTACGAATACCGTGCATCAAGGCCGTGGCAATTTTTGTTTGGTCATTGGAATTCCCATCGAAATTCGTTGGCCCATCCAGCAGATATTCTACATAAATAGCGGCGGTTGACCCGCTATTTTCTCGGACGTCGACAAACTCCCCAACGATAGAACCTAGAGTTTTGTGGTGATCGACAAACACCAGCAACTGGCAGTTTTCTGGCAATTTAATTGGCAAATCACAACTCTGCGAATCATTGACCGCAAAGTAATCCCATTCAGATAGATCCAAAGCGGGAGAAAAATGTTCAATTTCAATATCTAGTTTTTTAATTAGCGCTCTATTTTCATAGTGCGATACTTCATCAAAATGAATTATTTTTGTCTTAATATTATGGTGATGCGCGAGCCATTGGAGGCACAATGCGGCTGCAATGTTGTCGGGATCCGGATAACCTTTAATGCAAATTAAAAGTTTTTTCCCTCGAGCACGCTCCAGCACAAGATGCAACCTGCGGGCTGGAATGATTGGTGTCTCGAGATCAGTCGCTCGACGAGTTAATGACAATCCATTTGCGGCAACTTGAATCGCTTGACGTTGATCGGCGGGATCTCGGCCTGAACGACCCGCTTCTTGAATAGCGCTAGCAGCCATCGAAGATGGCGGCATCGCTTTTCCTTTTTTGCCGCTTGCTTTGCTCATTTTTTTTCCTCTATTTAGACACAGACCTTAGACACAGACCTTAGACACAGACCTAAACATATAATCGTAAGATATTGTTAGTATACCTGTTCCCCGTGTTGTTATCGGCAGGCAAATTCTGCGTCCTTAATCTGGATGGGTGGTATTTTCCGAATTATCAGAAGTACTATCAAGTATTTTTGGACGGTTGAGCAACCCGGGCAACATCAAAATAAATCCCCCAAAAGCGCCAGCTGCCCCCAAGAGAAAAATCCAAGTGGCCCATTGTGGGGTATCTTCCCCCACAAAGCGTTTAATTAGCCAGAAATTAGCATTTAAAATTAGAACGATAAAGCCTATCGCTGCCACCTTCCTGCCGACCACCGTGAATTTCACAGTCCAACTCTCATCGTAATTTAATGCCACTTATGTTAACCTCCCATGAAGCCTTTGAATTGTATGGATCTACGCCAATGGGCTCAAAATGTACATTTTTTTCGAGGTGTCATATTAAAATTTTAAAATTCGTGAGTCCCCCGAATCTGACACCAGGGCATAATCCTATCACCTGGTTAAGTTGCATGCTTGCAGCCAGCGTCATGATAACATGCGCCAGTATTTTGCCCTATGCCAGCACTGCCACGTCATCTCCGCTTGTGGTGGGAGCCCTTCCTTCGACCATTGTATTAGATGGACCATCGGGCGCAAACGTGAACGGCACAGCCTGGACCTCCGATTCAATCGCAAAAACAGGCAAAGTCATCTCCCTTTTTTACGTCGATCCTGAAGAAAGAAAACTAAATGAAGACGTGGAGCTTGCTTACGACAATATGCATTTTTCTAAAGAAGAGCACGGCAGCGTGGCTGTCATCAACATGGCCGCGGCATGGTACCCAAACAACTTGATCAACCGTGAACTTACCGTCAAACAAGCTAAATTTCCCCGCACGACCTACGTAAAAGATCTCAAAAAATCCCTCGTCAAAGAATGGGACCTTCAAGATGACTCTGTAAATATCGTTGTTTTTGGTAAAGATGGCAAAATTATATTTATCAAAAAAGGACCCATAAGCCCTTCCGAAATCCCTAAATTGATGGCGCTAATTTCGGCGAATCTTTAAGTAATGTTCTAGATTTTTTTAGGAATAAAAAAACCAACCAGCCTGCTAAAAGCAATCGCTACATAAATGGCTGCTTTAACAGCAAAACCAATCAGGTAAAAGCTTGCGGCGATTGGCAACATGAGTGCACCAACAGCGGCAGAAATGGGATCAAATCCTGCAATACTTGCCAGTCGCCATTTTTCAAATTCACCTTCGCGGTCGATTTGAGCTTCTTTTTCAGCACTCGCGACGCGGCGATTTTTAAGAGCGTCCACTGTAACAACGACTTGTGACATTTAAGCACCTCATAAGAGCGGTTTTCAACCTATAGATATTCTATAGGTCAACACTAGCTTCAATCAAGCCCTCACTTACGACCAAGGATCGCTTTTGAAATTTTGACGACCCATCCGAACAATCCAATGGGCGTTCCTTCGGCCCGAATCACGACCGGCGCATTTGTGTGCCGAGGCGCGCTGTGACCGTGTTTACTGTTATTATTTGACTGCGGGCGAGATTCGTGGCGAGGTCGATCCGAATGATTTGGTCGATTGTGTCCGCGATCTTTACCCTTGGCATCGTCGCCAAATTTTCCTCGTCCGGCTGAAGGGTTGCCTATTTTTTCATCTGGACGGTTCCCCCTCGGTCGGTCTGACGAAGGAGGCCCACTGCGATCACCGCCGCCTTTGGCGTCAAATTTTCCGCGAGGCCCACGATCATCTTTACCAAAGGTGCCCTTGCGGTCGGGACGATCTTTCGGATCTCGGTAGAGTGCCGCGCCAACGGCATAAGGATTTCCGGCATTATCTTTAATTTTGAGATACTCAGGATTAAACCACTCGCCTTTCAGAGAGGTGGACGTGCCAAGCATTTCCTGAACACCGCGAATATTTTCACCATAGTCCTCGCATACTAATGTATATGAGCTCCCGCGAGCTCCCGCGCGCGCCGTTCGGCCGATGCGGTGCACATAATTTGCGGGATCATCCGACACATCAAAATTATAGACGTGGGTGACCTTACTGATATGTAGACCGCGACTTGCTACATCAGTTGCGATCAACGCCTTCAATTTACCTTCTTTGATGCGATGAATAAGTTCAATCCGCTTTTTCTGCGGTAAATCTCCTGTAATTAAATCTGCGTCGATTCCGTTGCCACTCAATTTAAAATGCAACCACTCAGCCGTCATTTTTGTATTTGTAAAAATGATCGAACACACCGGTTCGTGCTCCCGAAGAAGCCCAAGAATAACTCGTAATTTATTTGACGAATCACAGATTACGGCATGTTGATCAATTAATTCTGGTGTCAATATTTCAGGATTAACTGAGACATAGGCGGGTTGATTGAGATATTCGAAGGCTAATTCTTTGACATTGTCATTGGTCGTCGCAGAGAATAACAACTTTTGAGCGTTCTCAGGAATCTTATCAAGAAAAAACTCCACGTCGTCAATGAAACCCATGTCAAACATGCGATCGGCCTCATCGCAGATAAATATTTTCACCTGCGAAAGGTCCACCATTTTTCGTTGGTAAAAATCTTTCAAGCGCCCCGGTGTGGCCACGATCATGCGCGGGCCATCTTTAAATGTGGCAGCCTGCTTGTCGACGTCAACGCCACCAAAAACAGGAACCGAAGCAATATTTAGCGGCCCTAGAATTCCTTTCGCATCATCATCGATTTGCATCGTAAGTTCTCGAGTAGGCGTTAGTACTAGCACCTCGGGAACGGCTACATCTTTTCTTTGACGTTCTGGCGGTGGAGATCCGTGCAGTCGTTGAGCCACGGTAATGACGAAGACTCCCGTCTTTCCAGTTCCTGTTTGCGCAAACCCCGCAACGTCGCGTCCTTGAATGGTCAATGGCAAACACATTCCTTGAACTGCGGTGGGCGCTGTCCAACCACTTTTGGTAATCGCCGCGATGACCTCGGGTGAAACGCCCGCCTCCTCAAAAGTGGCCACCGCAGGCAAGGGCGCCTCCGCCAGTTTTATCTTCTCTAACAGGGTCATTTCGGCAGAGTCATCATCATTTAAATTGCTGTTTTCTAAAGTCATATTCATTTTTCTTTCATTTCCGTCAATTAATTTGTCTCGTCGGTTACTAAACAATCTTGCGACGACACCCTCAAAATTTTTCCACACCTGCCGATAAAGGCCTCGAAGTTTCATCTTCAAAATGACGACACACTAATAAGGTGAGAGCCATGGATACTGATGATAAAAACGAAAGCAATTTCGAAGACTCCCCCAAAACCGGACTTGACCCTAAGGAAGAGGCTAGTGCCGATATGGTCGCTGCGGAGACTGACACCACTGCCAACGATGCGCCTGAAACAACGGACGTTGTAAATTTAGCGACATCAGAAACCAACTCACCGTCACTAGAGGAGACTTCTGCACAACCAATTCTCGACGGAGAAGACGATCCTGCTGTCGCCCTCAATAATGGCCGGTCGGCACAGGATAGCGGAGAACTGGACACAAAGGAAGCGGAAGCGGCGGTCAAACCTCCGATTTTGGCAAAAGATGAAAAATGGCGGCTCGAAGTTAAAAAATTTTATGATGTTGTAAATGCTGTCCTCACCGAAAAAGAGGCTATAAAGCTTGAATGGGTCGACAAAAAGGTTCAACATGAATTTGTCACGGCCTGGAAGGTCGAGTCCAATCGAGCCTTTAAACTTGCTGTTGGTTTGCGCAGACGCCAGCAAAGCGGCAAATTTGGCGGTAAAATCGTTGCCTGACCCACAGCATCCAAGATCTAGGCGAATGGCCTGCTCGAACATTAGGCGAAACCCTATAAGACCTTTGAAAAACTGGCAAATGATCTAAAAAAATGAGAGTGTTAAACCAATTGGATTTTTTGAATGCTTGCGCCACCCGATCAACGGTGAGGAGTAATTTATGATGATGTATTTCCCGCGGTTTCGCTTTTTTGACACTAAGTTTGCAACTAGATTTCGACGGCTAACGATAGTATTAGCTGTGGGCTTAGGTTTTTCTAGCTGTGTTTCCCTCCGACAAAAACGTGAGCAAGACGATACAATCTTTGCGATGCAAACACACATCCTCCAAATTGAGGATTCCATGAACAGTGGGCACGTATCTGAGCAAAAAACAGGCGAGACGCGACACAAGCTCGCGGCTTCCAACTCAGGCGACATAGAACGCATGTCCATCGAAATAAAACGAATGAAGGGTGACATCGACGCCCTCCGCATTGGTGTAGAAACCGGTCAGCTACCGGGACAAGAGTCTCAAAACGAGGGTTCCGTTGGCAGTAAACTTGCCGACGTCATAACTCGGCTTACTGCCCTAGAAGCCCAGCAGCTTGAATTTTCTCAAGCATTGGAGCGGCAGCCAGTCGCTTCAAATAACTCGGTTTCGAAAAAGAACACATCTCCTAGCTCCGAAAATGTGGATTTAAGGAGCGTAAAAATTGCCTTCGAACGAAAGCATTACAAAGAAGTGGTCGAAGATGCTCCGAGCATTCTGAAAAAGGAAAAAGGACATGACCGCCAGTCGGTATTAATGATGTATGGTGATAGCTTGCTAAAACTAAATCGCCCAAAGGAAGCGGCGCTGAAGTTTAACGAAATAATTGAACTCAAACCTAACGACAAAGAAATGGCCGTGGCCAAGCTTCGCCTCGCAGATTCCTTCAAACTGATGGGTGATAAGGAAACGTCACAATTATATTATGAGGAAGTGGCCACAAAATTTCCGGGGACTCCTGAGGGCGAGAAGGCTAAGAAAGCCCTAAAGTCGTCAAGTTCTTCTAAATCTGGTAAAAACAAATAGCCTATGAATTTTTAATTGCGGTTGCACAAAAATCGGAAATTTAGATGCTCATTTTAGGAATTGAATCCAGCTGTGATGAAACAGCACTTGCCCTCGTCGAAGATGGGAAAGTGGTGTTAAGTTCACTGATTGCCTCACAAATCGCGACGCATTCTAGGTGGGGCGGAGTGATACCCGAAATTGCGGCTCGTGAACATTTAGAAGCCATACGTGAGATGTATCAACAACTCATGTCGACGACCGGAAAGAATCTTTCAGATGTCGACGCCATCGGGGTGACACAAGGCCCAGGCTTGATCGGCTGTTTGCTGGTCGGAGCCTCTTTTGCGAAAGGGCTAGCGCAGGCCGCAGGCAAGCCTGTGATTGCGGTCAACCACGTTCATGCCCATGTTCATGGTGCTCTTCTTGGAATCGAAGCGCCGCACGAACAGATATTCCCAACGCTTGCCTTGGTGGTTAGTGGTGGCCACACCAATCTCTATTATATGAATTCATGCATTGAATTTGAACTTCTGGCGCACACGATGGATGACGCTTGCGGGGAATCTTTTGATAAAGTCGGAAAAATGATGGGCCTTCCCTACCCTGGCGGTCCACACGTGGAATCCCTTGCACAGAAAGGAACTCCGGAACGGGTACCCATGCCTAGGATGGTGGAACGGAAGAGCCAGCTTGTATTTTCGTATTCTGGGCTCAAGACTGCTGTCGCGCTCGCGCTAAAGAGCATGGATAAAACTGGGCATCGTCTCGAAGACATTGCGCACGCGTTTCAAGAGGAAGCGCTGGGCCAAATTATTCGCAAACTAGGGATCGCCCTTGGCATGAGGCCTGCCACGAAAAGTATTATCGTTGCGGGAGGCGTGGCAGCTAACGGCCGTTTTCGTGAGCTGATGAAACGTGCGACGGCACTTCCAGTATGGTTTCCGCCGCTAAAATATTGTTCTGATAACGGCGCCATGATTGCATCACTTGCCTATTTTCAGCATTGTTCAAACCCTGCTACAGCGGCCCTTGAATGGGACGTATTTTCGAGATATCCATTTGAAACATTAATGACAACTTTGGGAACAAAAAATAACGAGAAGCAGTCCATACCATGATTGGAAAATATTCCATCGTCACACCTAGCCGAGGTTAAACCAATGCGCCGAGGATATAGCGATCAAAACAACAGGCCGTCTAGTGAGCGTTCTTCCATTACACAGAAGAAAAGCCTCGGGCAGGTTTTCTTAAATACGGATTGGCCGGTTACGAGAGTCGTCGAGCAAGCGCTTGATTTGGGCATGAAGCGGGTGATCGAGATTGGCCCGGGAAATGGAATTCTGACACTGGCATTAGCTAATGCAGGCATCAAGGTGACGGCAGTCGAGAAGGATTCTCGATTCGCCCAACGCCTACAAGATATGATCACCGCGGATTCATCAAATAAACTCCAAAATGTCGAAGTCCTCAACGTCGATATTCTCAAGTTTGACCTGGCGCAATGGCTTAAAGCTGGAGACGGCATCCCTTGCGGCGTCGTTGGAAATATTCCTTACAATATTTCGACACCAATCGTGATGTGGGTTTTGCCGCATATTTCTGCTGTCAAAGGCGCCATATTCATGGTGCAGCTTGAATTCGGCACAAGAATTGTATCAGAGGCTGACAGCAAAAATTATGGCAGCCTCAGCGTTTATTGTCAGCTGCGAGCTCATTGCGATTTCAATTTCAAGGTGGATAAGACCTGTTTTACACCTATCCCCAAAGTGGACAGCGCCGTGATTACATTGCGGCCGCGGTCCAAGCTACCAGCGAGCGGCAAACTCCTGCAATATTCTGAGACTGTTTGCCGCATTGCCTTTGCGCAGCGGCGTAAAAAACTTCGCAGCGCCGTAAAACAATTTATGAGTAAACTTCTCGAGGACAACTGCCCAATTGACTTAAATCGACGTGCAGAAACCCTCACCCCAGAGGAATTTGTTGCGCTCGCCGGTTTTTTATTTGCGAGTAATCTTTAGAGATATAGAAATACATGCTAGAATTATTAGTAAGCCTATTTTAAGTTACAAAACTTGCCGCTATCGAGGTAAATCTATGAAAAACAATATCCCGTCTGTTATTTTCGGATTGAGTTTTTTAAGCGTTGTTTTTTCGCCTGCTGCTCTTGCTAACGAAACGGCTTCTCCAACTCTCACCGCCGCCGCAAATGATAACCAGCTTCGCGAATATTTTGATGATGAGCTTGACTCCGCGGAGTCTGCTCCTTCAAGATTTGCACAGGCCCCTGCTGCGGCGGGTGCTGTCGACGCCGCAGCCAAAGGCTCTGTGGATGCGGCGGGCGCTGTCGCCGGCGATGGTACCGCTGGCGTGAAAAAGAAAAAAATGAAGAAGAAAGCCGGTAGCACAGAGGGCCACGGACTTCAGGACTCAGGACTTCCCTATACAGCAGATATTTCCGTCAACGTTGGGTACCTTTCAAAAAAGCTCACGATAAAATATTCCGACAATTCCACGACGGTAGCGACCACCTCATTAGCGTTTAACATCTCATATTTGAGATTATTTGGTCCACTTGAAGTCGGGCCGATACTTTCATTTTTGCAGCACTCTGATACCATTACTGTAACTGCAACCACTGGTAGTTCTACTGTGAAAGCCTCAGGACTTGGTTTTGGGTTGGGCTGTGTATTTAATATCGGCGACATTAATCAAAGTACAATGGTTCCCTATGTAGGTCTTGGCATTTTAAAAGAGTCCTTAACCAGCGTTACTAAGGCCTCGGCTGTCACAACTTCGACCACAAACACGGATTCAAAACTTAATATGAACGTAGATTTAGGCCTAAAAATATTCATGGGCAGCCATGTCGCACTTAAACCATTTTTCGCCTACAAAATGCTTCTGAGTGGGGATACTAAAGAAGCTATTACCGGCAGTGATACTACGGTAGGAAGCCTCACGGGCAATGAAATTTCAGCAGGCATGGGGATTGCAACCTATTTTTGATGCACAGTATTGTTGATGGTCAGCTTTTTCGACCGGGAAAGCAGTCGCAGTACTTACGTTACGATCTATAATCAGCGCTATTTTTTGCCGATATATTCTATATTGATGCCATCAATCCAGTACTCAGGCTGTACGGGAAGTCTTGGATCCGGTGGTGGCGAATCACTCCAAATAAATTTGAAGTGATTGCGACCGGCAGCAAGGCGAACCTCCTCCAAAACAATTTCGTCACCCACTTTCGCTTGCCCCACTAGAGTGCGCCTGCCATTGAGCCCGCCAAAAGAATAGACGGGAACATCGTCTGGATTTGCACCGGTTGCGAATTTTTTATTTGTGAGCTTCCAAGTTGATTTTGACGCGAATTCTGGCACCTCGGAAGCTGGTTCGATATGCTCGGGTCCAGCAACTTTTGCTTTTGCCGGCTGGGGGTATGTTTGTTTGAAGCCCTGACCCGGGGCAGGGGGACCTTTGCCTGGCCCGTTACTGCTCGTTTGACCATGAGCCAGTCCACCAGAAAAAAGAATCAGAATGAAAAGAAGCCATTTTGTATACTTGTGCCCACAGATCTTTTTGATAATCATAAGTAAACCCCACTTGTGATGAACAACATGGGGGTCTATCGGTATCTTTGTTTAGGACTTAACAAGGCAATTTCTGCCGATTTTGAATCTTGATTCTCGGTAGCAAAAAACAGATGCCTGCTTAGCCTAAAATAACGTCGACGATCTCTGGCAACTTCTCTTTAAAAATCGGAACAATGCCATTAAATAGAGTAATGTGACTTGAGGGGCAGCCCGAGCATCCACCAAATAGGCGAATGGTGACAACTCCATCTTCAACATCAATTAATTCGCAACCGCCAGCATGCATCGCAAGCTGGGGATTGATATCTTTTTCAATGATTTCTTTTATTTGCTCGATCATCATAGACCTCGATTCACAGATAAGTCTCAGGGGCTAAACCTCTAATTTGACTAGATCCTTAGCGATGCTCAGGACACGTCGGTGGCATACGGAATTCGCTTTTGCTCGTTTCGCGCCAGCGACTAATTAGCAGCCACTAACTATTAAGATACTAATAAAGTACCAGCGGATACTAATAAAATTTCAATAGAATGTCAACTGATTTATTTTTTGGCACACTAGCCAGACTCACACAAACCCTAATATTTTCCGAAGGTTTTGATCGCACGGACCAAACAAATTGCACAGAGAGTGAAGCCGATGCCCCCCAAATAAATCCAAAATCTATTAATATTAACGGCACTTTGGTCTGATCCCAGCCAAAAATCGCGGTGAAATAGCGCAGTCTTTTTAGGGGGTGTAATGTTCATTTTCATCGTTTAGCTTTCCGCGCTTCGAGATTCTCTGTAGGCCAGTCCATTTACAAGGCAAATAGCAGGCGATCTGCCATCAACGCTCCGAACACGCCGAATAAATACAAGCAAGAATAGTGGAAAAGGGGCATCGCAAGTTTGTTGTCTCCGGTCTTCATTAACCGCCATGCCATCCATACAAAGTAAAGTGTGAACCCCATAGCCCCGACAAAATAGAGCCAACCGGCGGCCCCAAAAATTGTGAGAGAGGCAATTACGGGCACGATTGAAACGGTATACCAGAACATCTGACGATGCGTGTAAGCTTCCCCATGAACCACAGGCATCATTGGTACGCCTGCTGCCGCGTAGTCGTCTTTGTATTTGATCGCAAGAGCCCAAAAATGTGGAGGGGTCCAAAGGCAAATGACCAGAAATAACATCCACGCAGGCCAGCCGATCGAAGGATCAACAGAGGCCCAGCCAATTAGTGGACCGACCGCTCCAGCAGCTCCACCAATTACAATATTTTGCACCGTTCGACGTTTCAAGTACATTGTGTAAAACAATACATAGAACGCATTGGCTGCGAGTGCGAGACCTGCCGCAATTGGGGTTGTCCATTGATACAAAATAAAGATGGAAGCGACTCCCAACACCGCACCAAAAATTGCGGCATTGCGATTATTGACTCGACCACTGGCCACCGGACGTTTGCTCGTACGAGTCATGTTTCGGTCCAGATCCGCATCCACCAAATGATTAAAAACGGCGGCCGAAGATGACGCCAACCATGTCCCGATCAGGCTGGCCAAAACCAGCGTCATGTGTGGAATTCCACTAGGCGAAGCCAATAAAATCCCAGGAAATACGGTGACGACTACCAGCAACGTAATCGTTGGCTTAGTCATTTGAAAATAATCGCGCCAAGTTACTGGCTTTGTAGCTGCGGCTATCACATCTACGCGAGAGGTGATGGCTTGATTGTATACGTTCATTTACTACCTACCGAACGGGGTTACCAACGAGGCGTCAATCCAGTCCATAGTGGAAAGAAGACACATAAATAAAATAATGCAGGAAACATAAACATGATTCCAATCATAATCAACCAGCCTTTACCTTCTTTTTCAAGATCGCGACGGGGAACGCTTTTAGTAGACATAGTCTTTGGCTTCTCCAAGAGAAAGATTAATATTCCTTACAATATTATCATGTTCCGATACCTAAATAAATGCAACGGTATCTGTCGTGGAAACGGGGAAAAGGCCTCGGTCTGCCTTATGTTTGTGCGGCATTAGGGGCCTCCATTTTGAATTGAAAGCAATTTAGTTGTATGCAATATAAAATTGTGATATACATGCCCCCGTCAAGGTTAAGGGAGGCTTATATGGATATTCCTTTAGAAAATCATCTGTGCTTTAAACTCTACGTTTCGTCACGACTGATTGTGAAGTTATTTGCCGAACCGATGGCGGCCTTGGGTCTAACCTACCCGAAGTATTTGGTATTGGCTGCCTTGAGTGAGCAAAACAATCAAACCGTCACCGAACTCGGTGACTTGCTTCACCTCGATTCCGGCACACTCTCTCCACTTTTAAAGTCACTTTTAGCCGATGAATTTATTGTGCGCACCCGCTCCGTTAACGATGAGCGGATCGTCAGAAATTCTATTACAGAAAAGGGCCGCGGCGTGAGAAGTAAGGCCACGGAGGCCTCTTTCAATATATTTTGCGGAACCGGCGTGTCATTTGACGCTCTCACAGCCTTGCGAGTGGCTATGGATGATTTCATTGTGAAGTGCCAATCGGCGCACGATGTCAAAACGGACGTTTCGAATGTGAAAACAAAAAAATTGAAGCCTAAGAAAAATAAATTAGAAGCAAATAGTCTTGGTAAAGCCACCTAGACCCCTATCTTGATAGGAGTTTTTATGAAACACTCGATCAACCAACCTACGGAACTATTTCAAAATCACGCAATTCATTTCGAATCCGAGGATCCAGATTTTTCGGACGAAGATCACGAGACGTGGAGCATTTTCTTTCGTGAAATTGAAACAATGTTTCAAAGATTTCCGACTTTAGTCCATCCTTTCTACCGTGAAAATTTTGGCTCCCTTAAAGCATTTCGCACGCGAATTCCTACTCTGCAGCAAATTAACCAAATCCTGAAACCTATTGGCTGGAAGGCTAAGTATGTTAATGGTTATGAGCCATCTTGGGAAATTGCACGGCTGCTCGCAGCGCACACGTTACCAATATCTAGGTCGATTCGCCAACGGAGTCAGGTTTTTTTTGCAAACGAGCCAGACTTAATTCACGACATATTTGGGCATATTCCTAGTCTACTCAATCGTGAATACCGCAGAATTTTGGCACTTTGGGCCAAAGCCGCATCGAACGAAACTGTTTCCCAAGTAGACTTGGCACACTACCACTTAAATAAATTGATCGCACAATCACAAGACAATGTGCCAAAGGCCAGTATAGATCAACTTACAAGCGCGGCTAAACTCGTCGACAATTTCATTAAATCCCGGCCAACCGCCACCCAAATATATGATAAAGCGTATTTTTGGATATTCGAATTCGGCGTTGTCGAGCATTTGGGGCAACGTGCAGTTCTGGGAGCAGGGCTATTGTCCTCGTTGACAGAGTTCGCTCATTTCGCAACTTGTGCCACTGAAACCATTCCGTTCAGTATCGATACAATATTGGCTCCGACGAACATTTCGTCTAGTCAAAATGCGTATTTGGTCGTCGACAGTGCGGCCCAATATCGTAAGGTATTAAACACTCTCGCTGAATCAACCGTGATGCCAGAAATAAACTCTGCGGGGCGCCATGCTATTCACTGAGCTCGAGTCACAAATTTCTGCCTTGACCACGGCGTCTGCAGCACTCGAGCCGACGCCCGCCGAGCTGATTTCGTGGCAAGAGGCTGCGGATAATCTCCTGCGAGAATTCATTGGTAGTCTTTCAACCCAAAAGACGTTTTCCCCATCGCAACCACGAACACTTACGGATTTTGATCAAGAGGTTGGCGACAGCGATTCACCGCAACACCTGTTGGCCGCAGTAAAAAATGGCCTTACGGGTTCGGGCATTTCAACGGCTGGAGCTGGCCACCTGGGATTCATTCCAGGCGGCGGCCTCTATTTGGGCGCGGTCGCAGATCACTTTGCTGCTGGCATCAATGCCTTCACAGCCGATGCTTATTCATCTCCCATCGGCGTGTACATTCACAATCAAACGGTACGGTGGTTGGCTGATTTAATCGGCTACGACGACCTTGCGTGGGGCGATGTGACCTCGGGAGGCTCACAAGCGACGCTTACAGCACTTTGCGTCGCGCGAGATGCCTCGGGTATAAAACCAAGAGACTACGCCAACACGTGTGTTTATTTAGGGGAACACACGCACCACTGTAGTAAAAAAGCACTCGACATTCTTTTTGCAGGAGACCTCCAAATACGCTACGTCCCGTCGATCAATTACGTCATGGACCATGCGTGGCTTGCCAATCAAATTGAAACCGATATAAAGAAAGGCCTCAAACCTTGGCTCATCGTAGCTACCGCTGGGAGCACAAATTTAGGGCTAGTTGATCCCATTTCCTTGATAAGTACCTTAGCTCGAAAGTACAAAATTTGGTTACATGTCGATGGTGCGTATGGTGGATTTTTCAAGTTATGCCCGGAAACATCCGCAATGTTTTCTGGACTGGCTGAGGCCGATTCCGTGGTGCTTGACCCGCACAAAGGAATGTTCCTTCCTTATGGTTGTGGTGCCGTGATTTTTAAGGATGGTTCGCATCTCGGCCGAGCTTTTGCGGCCACCGGATCTTACCTCCAAGATCGCGTCAATAAGTCTGTGTCCCAACGCTCTCCGATGGATTACTCCATGGAACTGACCCGTCCATTTCGCTCCCTGCGAGTGTGGTTGGCGATTAAGGTTTATGGCACAAGTATTTTTGCGAGTGCGTTAAGTGAAAAATTACTACTGACCCGCTATGCTTGCCAAAAGATTTCTGCCCTGCCTAATATTGTGATTGCAGCTCCAATAGATCTCTCCATCTTCGCCTTCCGATATCAACCCGCGAGCGGAGATTTGCGCAGTCGCGACGATTGCACCAAAGAACTTTTGCGCAAAATCAATCTTCATGGAGATGTTTTTTTGACCTCGACCTTAATTGACGGCCATTTTGTGATCAGGGTAGCGGTGCTTTCATTTAGGACCCACATCCAAACCATGGACTCCTTGGTAAAAATTATTGGCGAAGAATCCTTATCAATCACGATGAGTCTGAAATCATGAAGAACGGCGGCGTGATCATCGAAGCAGGCATTGCCGGCTTAGCCGCGGGTATTTTTGCCCAAAAACGCGGCCTGCAACTTCCAATTTACGAACGTAATCGCGAGGGCAGCCTGGGAAATCACTTGTTGTGGATGGCTCCGAATGGACAAAGAATATTCTTGCCTATGGAGTTAACTTATCGAAAAATTGCTAATTTAGCGAACGAATCGTCGCCTAGTCTGGACCACACATGACCCCAATCGCCTTTGCACTGCAAATAGCTCGCTCATTTTTTCGCATAATGAGCCTGCCCCTCACCATAAAGACGTTAGGGCCAGCTCACCTGGAGGAGGCGACTCAACTTCTCGCCTCGCAATTTTGTGAACGCGAGCCATTATGCCGAATTCTCGGCCTAACAATTGACGACGTAGAACCAGTTTTTCGAGCTCAAATTGATCACGTCATTACGCAGGGACTCAGCCTGGTGGCAGTAAATCGGAGCGGAAACGTGCAGGCTGTTCTCACTGTCGAAGATCAATTTGCACCATTTATCCCGGACCCAAGCAGCATTAGTCAGAAACTACAGATCATCAATGGCTTACTCGACTCATTAGTCTTTCCTGCTGCGATGCAACCAACTCGGGCCTGCGAGGTCTATTACACTGGTTTAGCTGCGGTTGCTCCGGGCCAACAACGCAAAGGGCTATTGTTAATCATGATGATTTTGGAATGTTATTCTAGATTGAAGGGCAAGGGGTACCGCCGCGGTTTCGCAAAAGTGACCAATGCCAGAATTGGCGCGCAAATGAAAAGAATCGAGCGAATTTTTCGGCGTGAAATCTTCACCCGGTCGGCAGAAATATTTCCCTCGGAATTTAAAGTCCAAGGTCAATTTCCGTTTGCGGCCTTTCGCGGCTCGATCAATTTAATAATTTGGTCGCCCTAGAATTAGTGAGATGGTGTGTAGTGCCGCAATAAACAATGTTTATGATTTCAGGCTCTGGTGCAAAAAATCTCAACTTCAGGTATGGTCCGCAATTCATCTTCATTCCCGAGGTATAATCAGCAGAAACGGATATGGAGATGGAGATGCGTAGTACGCCCATAGGTCTGATAACAGTTGACTTAGAACGCGCATAGCGAATTTCAGCAACAAACGAAGTTTTTTGACTAGATTAAAGCGCGAGATAACATTTGCAAACACGCGTTGAATGCCTTACGATCTTTGAGCACTGATCCCCTGTAATTATCTCATACGGCGACGCTGAAATCATATTTTCAGTATTTCACACCTAACTTAGTGTCAATGGCCAGTGATTATCCTGACCATAATCCGAAATGCGCAAGGATGCCCCGTTTATGGATTTTGCAGCCGCCAAGAAAATTTGCGATTCTGTCATCGCCAATACTGAAAAAGTCATCCAGGGCAAAGAACTCACCATCCGCCGCGCTGTAGCGTGCTGGCTCGGTGGCGGTCATTTGCTGCTTGAGGATGTCCCGGGAACAGGCAAGACCATGCTTGCGAGAGCACTAGCGGGGTCGGTCAACACCCACACCAAACGAGTTCAATTCACTCCGGATTTGATGCCGGGGGATATCATCGGGTCGTCTGTTTATCAGAGGGACAAGAACGCGTTTGTATTCATGCCGGGGCCAATTTTTACTAACGTACTGCTCGCCGACGAACTCAACCGCGCGACACCAAGAACCCAGTCAGCGCTGCTACAGGCCATGGCAGAGGGACAGTGCAGCGCTGAGAATCAGACATTCAATCTGCCAAAGATATTTTTTGTCATCGCCACACAAAACCCTGTTGAGCAACACGGGACCTTTCCACTTCCTGAGGCACAACTCGACAGGTTTTTGATGCGTATCGCGCTGGGGTATCCAGATCCCGTGACTGAGATGAAGATCATCAGATCACAATTAATCAGTCACCCAATTGACAGCCTCGGCGCCGTCTGCACCGAGGAGCAGTGGCTTCAAGTACGTGACTTAACCAAAACAGTCGAAGTCTCGGAGGGCATATTGAACTATGCCATGGGCCTTGTTAAAGCGACCCGCGAAGATCATAGGCTCGTGCTTGGATGCAGCCCGCGCGCGACCATCGCTCTGGTCAGGCTTGGACAGGCTTTCGCCGTTATGGCGGGAGAGAGTTTTGTAAAACCAGATTACATCAAACGAATCGCCCCGGCGGTAATGGAGCATCGTCTCATCGTATCGACCAAGTCCCGCATGGACCGCGTAAAAGAGTCCCAAATCGTAGATGAGATCTTACACCGGGTTCCTGTACCGATTAAGTAACCTAAGTGGTGATCAGAACTATGGGTGGGTGATGTCGTTATGCGTTTGCCAGTAATCAATGACCTTTTTGAGAAATGGATCGTTGCGTCCCCGGATGGCCGCGAATTCCAGGTCATGCCCTGGGAGGCGAAAGAATTTTCCAGTCACAGAAAGCTGCCATTTTACAAACAACCTTACAGTGCACCCTCGACAGTTATTCTTTGGACCCTGGTGGTACTCATTTTGGCCGCTTACCTGTTTAATCTTCCGGTCGCTGGTGCCATCGGAGCAGGTGGTTTAACTCTGTGGATTCTTGCGTGCCGTGACAGCTGGGTTCAGAGCGGGGCTCTTTCAATTCAAGCCAACGCGCTGACTTTTCGGGCCCATGAGCACGAGGATTTTCCGCTACGCATCAAAGTTATAAATCAGTTGCCAGGAAAATTGAATACTAGTTACCTTTTCATTAATTTTCCAGGAACGACCACGCGACATCAGGTTTTCTGCCTGACCAACATGGAGGCTCATGAGGAACGCTTCATCGATGTCCAGTTTAAACTTAATGCTGGCATGGGGGTTTTTAAGCTACTTGAAATTCCGGTACTCACCCGCGACCAATTCGGATTACTGCCACATTGCGTAACCCATGCAGTAGACGTTACGGTTGAGGTCATGGCGGAATACGCGACCATGCCTACCCTTAAATTGGACGTAGCAGGGAAAACAGCTCACTCTGGCACGGTGGAAGCCCGCATGAGTGGTGACTCCGCTACTTTTCTGGGGCTAAGACCTTACCGGCAGGGAGATAATATCCGCCGGATTGATTGGCGCAAGAGCGAGCGCTTTGATGACCTGATTGTCAGGGAATTCGAGCGTCTTAATTCTACAGACGCCATCATTTTCATTGATCAGCGAACTGTCGGCGCGTTTGAGTTCGAGGGATTAAAGTCCTACGAGC
>CANJQY010000038.1 GCA_947476525.1 Oligoflexales bacterium | reverse complement strand
CCGCCACGCTTAGCCCAACACCGAAACCGATGGTTCCGTGGCTGCCGCCGTGCTCCAGAGGGGAATAATCATTTATGCGAGCTAAGAACTCGAAGTATTCATTCGTTGCGGCGTCGTCTATTTCGGCGTAGCCTGCGCGAGTGCCTAAAAACATCGAAGCCACACTCATTAATACAAACCTAAACCTAGAGCTCGATTTCATGTTTTATCTCCCTGAGTTTGAGTGCAAACATATCGGCGACACTGGAGCCCAATTTTGAAAATTGCTTTCATTGATCATTATGACAGCTTTAGCTACAACGTTCTAGACTGGCTGCAACGCTCGGCCAAAATTTCTCTAGAAATCAGGCACATCACCTGCGACAACGAGCTCGCTTTGGCACGTCTCAAAAGCAACCCGATTCCGACTGTAATTTCGCCAGGTCCGGGGTCGCCGACCGATTACCCGCTCACTCTTGAATTACTCAATAGCATTTATACAAAAGTCCCAGTTCTTGGAATTTGTTTAGGACATCAGATGCTTGGCCACCTTGCCGGTCACACCGTCAGCAAAGCACAAGAGCCTTGGCACGGCACCATCGAAGAAATCCATGTTCATCACAACAATTGGTTTACAGCCGGGTTGCCGGCAAGTTTTCGGGCCACTGTCTATCATTCCTTGATTGTAACGATGAACGCCACTTCAAGCGATGCTCCAAAGGCCCTTAACCTAGACCCGTGGCTTGCGCTCGCCTTTGATACAAAAAAACAGCTCATGATGTTATCTCACCGCGAGCTGCCGGTTGCCTCCGTACAATTTCATCCGGAATCCTTTGGCTCGCAATCTTTAGAGGTGCTCGCCCAAAACTTTCTCGGAACGGTAAAGTTGTAGAAGCAACTTCAGCCAACCGTCTGTGTCAAAAATGGTGAGACACTAAATCAACCAGTAAGGATAGTAGACCAATTTAGCATCCTCATCTATGAACGGCGAGCCACCATATAGCACAATGCCGTACTCTAACTTGTTTTCTGAAACAAATTTCTTTATTGTGTCGAGCTGAAAATTTCGAGTATTTGTTCCCATTTTGACTTCAATAGGGATAATTTTGGATCCAATTCGCAAAATAAAATCGATTTCACCCTTCAAAAAAAACAGGTCGCCGGTCGATTCCTTTTGTGCGTAGGGTTTATAATAAAAAATACTTGCACTAAAACTCAAATTTTCCACGATCTGAAATAATTTGGCATGAATGCTTGCTTCTAGTCTAAATCCGTTATTTTGGTCATTCAAATTTTAAATACTCAGAAATGAGTTGATCGATCTCACCAGGAGTCTTGATTTTTTCTAGCTTTAGTTCAGCAAGACTTGTATTTTTGGTCAAAATTGACACAAACAGACCATCAAATTTTCTCAAATCAGGCTCGCGATGTTTGACCAATTCTCCAATGGAAAGTGGCAACATCGGCACGATTCGCCCTCGGCGTTGGAGTCTATGTTGAGCCTCTACTTGAAGAAACCGGGGATTAGAACCTGTTACCAAAAAAAGCGCATTGGCCTTATCAAACGCAAGTTTTAGCGCATCGAAAATCTCTGCTTCCTTTTGAGCTTCATCGATCACAATAAGTGGGCGCTCGGCCCCCTGCGACTTAATCTCATTAATAAAAAAATAGGTGTCTCTTTTGACCAACGAACGAAATTTGACGTCATCTCCTTCGAATCTCAGGACGGTGTAACCCATCCGCTCAAAACTCAGGGCAGAGCTGATTGACCAAAAAGGTCTTTCCAGAGCCGACAATTCCGGACAAAACAACCCCGTATTGGGGCTTAGTGGCAAAAATATCACATAAAAACGAGTAGTTATCACGGGTAATGGGGAGCTTTTTTTTGCCTCAGAAATCTCAATTCTAGGTATTTTAACAAAAAAAATCAACTTTTATAAGGAAATGTATCAAAAATAAGTTACACTTACTGAGTGGACTGAGTGGCCACCTCTACTTGTTAAGTCTCAAGTTTAGGATAGACCGCTTGATTCAAGGAGTATTTTAACAATTCGATTAGGCACAAGGTCAATCGACGCCGCCGCCTGTTTGTCAGCAATCTCTTTGCCGCGACGCTGCAAATTGTCTACGGCCTCCAATAGACTTTTTCCAGTCATCGTCGTTTCACTGACGCTATGCGCCCAGCCGTTTGCCACAAAACTTTTAGCATTCAAAACTTGATCTCCACGACTACCGAATTCAAGAGGGATCAGCAGCATTGGTTTTTTCAATGCTAGCAACTCAAATATACTATTGGCTCCCGCTCGACTTACAACAAAATTAGAAGCCGCAAAAATATCCTTCAATTCATCACCGACGAATTCAAACGCTCGGTAACTTGGATTTGAATAACCGATGGTTTTGCCTTTTCCTGTTAAGTGGACGACACTCCACGAGTTGACCAACGTCGGTAGTATTTCTTTTAAGGCGTCATTTATTCTTTGTGCACCCTGACTACCACCCATGACTAACAAAATCGGCTTATTCCCATCGAAGCCACAAAACTTTATGCCTCGTGCCGCACTTCCCGCAAACAATTCTTTACGCACGGGAGTCCCAACATGTATCGCCTTCCCTGCCGGAAGCGAGGCGGCCGTTTCTGGAAACGTGTACAAAATTTTACTGGAAAATGGCGCAATGATTCTGTTTGCGAGTCCTGGCGAATAATCAGACTCATGAGCAACAACTGGTATTCGGCAAATCCACGCAGCCAATGTTACCGGCACGGCCACAAATCCACCCTTACTAAACACGATCGCCGGCTTTAGTTTTAACATAATTGCCAACGCCTGAATAAAACCGGCCGTCAGCCGAAATATATCCAAAAAATTCTGAACGCTAAAATATCGACGTAATTTTCCAGTGGAAATCTGATGAAACGGAACACCAGCATTCGTGATTAATTCCTTTTCGATGCCGCCGGACCCGATGTAATGCACCTCAAAACCAGACGCCCGCAATTCGTCAAGAATCGCCAAATTAGGCATCACGTGACCTGCGGTTCCACCGCCCGTCAGCACGATTTTGGGCAAAATTGTCACGGTGTGACGCCTTTACTATTTAACACCACGCTCAGAAGACTTGGCATCTGAAGGGTAAGGGGATAGTGCCGTTGGATCGCCGCAATGATCTCGCCGTGTTCTCCAACAAACGGCTCGATAGTTTTTCCAGTCAACACTTCAAGCTCTCGAATTATGTCAGGCCGTGATGGGTCTGCTAAAACTACATGAAGGCGTCCGAGTTCGGACAGTTCAAAAGGAAACACCATCAATTCCAAAGCTCGATCAAAGGGAATTAGAGCTAAAATTTCTTTGGAGACCTTTAGTATTTTTACCCTCGTTAAGCGTGGATATCCTAGTTTATCCGCCAGCAGATCAGCAAGTGGACCTTCGTCAATCATATGCGTTTCAAGGACCGCCCGGAATTTTGAAATCCCCCACTTCAAGGCAAAATTTCCGACGACTCTCTCCATCGACGAAGATAGAATGTCCCGCTGCCGCAAAAAATCAAATATTTTTGATCCTTCATCATTTGATTCATTTAAATTTGGTTCGCTAGTATCCACAAATTCCTCCGACGCTCCCCGCGAGCACAAACTACTCAACAAGCGTCCACTTAGTCAGGTAGGATTTTACGCCCGAAACCTGCATTGAAATGACACCTTTGGATGATATTCGTTCAATCAGGACACTTCGCCTAAAAAATCCAAAAAGTCCTCCCCATTCTAACATGACTCGACTTCTAATGTCATCACTACGAAACTGGGTGGCGCCGGTCGCCGTATTAATATCTAGCACAATCTTACGTAAATTATCTTTTCCAGAGAGGCTTAAGCTTGCGGAAGAACTAACGGTGGCGTCCAAATCCGTCAACCAATTTGCTGGCCAAACACCAGAAAGAATACAACCAACCTCGTCTGACTTAATAGGAATCTCATAACCACCCACCGAGAGTGCACCGGAGGAAGTTTCCGAGATGACGACGCCATCTGCGCCGGAGACCGTCCAGTGACTTCCGTTGCGAGTGAATTGTGTGATCGTATCACCAAGGGGACTATTGAGCTGAATATCTGCGTGTGCCGGAGACGGAAATGACCAAACCATCGCCGCGCCAAATATGCGGCTACCATCTTCAGAAATGGTCAAATTCGCTTCGCGGTCAATTGGCGCACAAGCCCTAAACATCGGTTGATAAACGACAGGAATCGCCATCACAGTGGAATCATGGCGGGTGGTCACGCATGAATTGATTGGCCAAAGGCTGCAGGTAACTAGGGCTGCCAATATTTTCTTTTCTGATGAAGTTAAATAAGTGCTGAGCAATTTACTCACCGGCAGCTTTTTTTGAAGAAAGATCGTCAAATTTTTTCTGAATTCGCAGTTGATCTGATTCATCGTTTTGACATTTTAATCCGAGGCCATACTTCTCCTGGGCAGCCTTACTATTGCCCATTGCAAGCAACGCATCGCCCAAATGCTCCCAAATCACGCCTTCTTTCGCTTCGAGGGCTAATGATTTTTCCAACGTTACGACTGCCAATTTATAGTCTCGTCGTTGATAATATATCCATCCAAGCGTATCTAAAAATGCACCATTTTTTGGTTGCAATGCTAATGCGCGATGAACCAAGGCTTCAGCCTCAACTAATTGTCGCCCATCCTCTGCCAACAAATAAGCAATAAAATTTAGTGACGCGGCATCCTTTGGATTTCTTTCTACGACCTGCCGCATTGTCATTTCACTTCCTGCGCGGTCACCTGCCTTTTCCTGATAAATGCCTTTCTCAAAAAGGAGCCCCGCTACGGCAGGAAACTTCAATATGGCTTCATCAGTAATCGCGACAGCCTCTTTATGGCGTACCGCTGCGCTTAAAATCGAGGCCAAAAACTGATAACTTCCTACTTTCGCGTCTGGATTTTTGCAAAGCTCTTTGGCGACATCTACCGCTTCGTCAATTTTTCCCAGCTGCCGGAGCGCTAAGGCCTGTGACATCATCCCGTCACTCTTTAACTCGGATGCCGCAGGGATCTTTTCAAAAAATGGCACCCCCTCCTCAGGCCGGCCGACAATCACAAGGGCGACTCCAACCGTATACATCGCGCGGTCCGACTCCGGAAATTCTGCGACCATCTCTTGCGCCATTTTAAGTGCTTCTGCATTGCGATTCATTTCCCACAGAATCAGCACGCGTTGCAACTTTAGTCCGGGCACTTCGGCACGGCTGTTCTCAATCATATCGTCAATTAGGCTCAAAGCTGACGGCAAGGTCCCGAGCTCTTTGTAGAGGTTCAGCATTCTTTGCACCAATTCGGTGTTACCTGGATTAAAGCGGTATAGTTGTTCGTAGAGCTTAACAGCCTCTTTACTGCGTTTGTTCAAATCGAGAGTCAGCGCATACAGCAGTGCCAGTTCTGGATTATTCTCTTGCTGCTCCCAACCCCTGCGAGCAGGAATTAGAGCCTCGTTTGAACGTTTTGCGGAAACTAAAATTCTCGTCAGTAACTCCCACCCCTGAATGCTGTGTGGGTTTGCTTTAGTTAGTCGTCGAGCCGTGTTAATGGCCGCTTCCAGATTATTTTGTAATTGATAGCATTTGACTAATGCTACGTAGGCTTCGTCTAGCAAAGGATTAAGCACAATGGCCCTAGCAAGTTGAATTTCTGCCTCTTTTGGCTTTTCTTGATTTAGCAACACTTCACCGAAAATTAATCGCAGGTCAGCATCGTTTGGGTAAAGAAGCGACATCCGCCTGGCCTCTTTTATGCCGTCGGCACTACTAGCATTTGCCATTAGCTTGCTGCGCACCAAACGTGCGCCGGTAAATGAATTTGGCTCGAGATTATAAGAGCCTTCGAAGTATTTTGCTGCACCGGCGAGATCATTTTGAAAAACAAATTTTTGAGCCACCAAAAATTTATACATGGCCGTAACTCGCCTCGTGCTAGGCGACCACATTGTAGAAGGATCAGAGCCTGTTTCACTTGCATTTTCGGAGTCATCCATACTTGGGTTTCCGACACTTGGAACTGCCGGCGAAACGTCACTTCCGTTCAAAACCTCGGAAGTCTTTTTATGCACTCCCGTTTGACAGGCGGTGCCATGAAGGAAAAAAATACAGATCGTGAGCATGGCATAGTTTGTTGGACGACAAACTGATTGATACATCGAACGGCAAACTGACTGAATATTGGATCGAATCATTTTTTAAATCCGCCGTTGCGCCTGATCACGCCGATTTTAAATCCACGAACTACCTAATGATAGAGTATACCCGCTTTTTGCGTTTTCAACCAAAGTCGACACGGGTAAATCATCACCATAGAAGACTTTGACCAAACATAGCCCGCAAGCCGGAGCGGTGGCCGGAGCTAGACGCCGATCCTTGCCGGCCATTATTCCAGCAATTTCACCTTTTTTGAGCTTTCCTCGACCAACAGCGATCATCAGGCCAACCATGTTCCTGACCATTTGCTTTAAAAAACCGTCCCCGAGCACCCAAATTTCGAGCAGGGGACCACGGTCAATTATTTCAATTTCCCGAACTCGCCTAATTTTCGATTTTGCTGAGCTATCGGCCGCGCATAAACTAGTAAAATCGTGGGTGCCAATAAGTTGACGGGCGGCCTCCTTCATCACGGAAATATCCACGTCATGGTACATTCGCCATGCATACGGTGTAACAAAAGGACTCTCCCCCGCAACTTTCCAGATTCGGTAACGGTAGGCTTTACCTGTACTATTAAAAGTTGGGTGAAAGCTATCAGGACAAACGACGATATTTGTCACGCGAATATCTTGGTCCAACAGGGAGTTTAAAGCCTTAGCGATTCTAAATTCATTAAGGCCAGCAGCCCCCTTAAATGTGACCACTTGGTGCTCGGCATGAACTCCGGTATCCGTCCTGCTTGCCGATGTGACACGCACAGGATGACGGCAAAACGTCGCCAACGCCGCCTCCAACTTATCTTGGATAGTATTGCCATTAGGTTGACTTTGAAATCCATAATACTTTTCACCGATGTAGGATAAGTCTACTCGATAAAGTGCTTGTGCTAATATCGCCGAATCATTTGACGGATTCAAAGGTAAACCCAACTCCGAAAGAATTTCTGGCAAAGGAAAGTCCAGATGAGATTGAACTAACTGACTCCGCAAAAAAAGAAAGGTAAACGAAACCCAATCCCATACTAGGTACCATGGTGTGGACTTCTGCCTCGTCAAGTGGGTTCATTAGGATGTGAAGCGCTAGGCCTGTGCTGACGCCTGTTTTCGCACCAGAATTGGTATAGACCTTAGTGCTCGTAGACTTTGTCGCCATAGATGGACCCGAGTTAGCATTCATTTGGCCGGTGACTACCGAGCGAATCATCCCGACTGCCGCATCACGAGTCTCTTGCCAAAAACCATATTCCCCTGCCGCCCACAAATCAAAAACGACACCTTTACGCCTAAAAGGCGACATCTCAACCTTTAAACCCGCCTGAATTGGAGTGTATTGAAGTGACGTGTGACTGTTTTCATCGGCGGTCAATTGGCTGCAGGACGCGCCCGCAGCAGCGGAACCTTTCAATGCCTTACCATGGGCACTGAACGCGGCCATCTTAAACATGAAGCCTGGATTAATCGCCCAGTCTTTTGGAAACCAATCCGCGCCTACAGATAAATTAGGGTTCGAGTCGCCATAAATTTTTTGGTAACATTTTTGTTTGACTCCAAATTCAGATTTATTAACAGCAAAATGGATTTTGGTGCTTCCGAAAACTCGACCTCCATACAAACCTATTCTGGGGGTGTCGGTTCCTTGTGATTGGACTGATTCTTCCGGTTTTACTTCCGGTTTTACTTCCGATGTTACTTCCGCGCCTGTTTCACTAACGCCATTTGGAGCCTCAGGCTTAATCACGCCAGGACTTTCAACTTTTGGCGCAACATCTTCTTGCTCAGCCTCTTGCTGGTCCTTTTGCGCGCCCTCTTCGTCTTCATTTTGCGAGGCTCTGACTCCTGGATCAACTATTTCGTTCGACGCCTCGATGGTCTCCTCGGTAGCGATTCCTGCCGCCCGCACAACGGACGCACAAGGAGAAAGCGTCATCAAGCCAATGGCCAAAATGACTACCGCGAAATAGACTTCCGTGGAATGCATCCCTTTTGAATCAACAATTATACCCATCGACAACCTCCAAATCAAAAAACATTCTTAATTCAAGACTCATTTAGTAAACGCAGTCGCTTCCGACCAACGCTTAGTTCATCGCCTCTAGAATTTGAACCGCGTTCGTCGCTGCTCCCTTTTTAAGGTTATCGGCAACCACCCAAAACTGAATCCACGGACTCGACTCTTGATCGATTGGCGTGCGAACTCTGGCCACGTGCACGCCCCGGTCCCCTGCAACCTTTCTTGGGGTGGGAAACGATCCGTGATCGTCTTCAAGGTGCATGGTCAATCCAACAAAAGATGACATCGCGGCAATGGCCTCTTTGCGTGAAATTTTTCGCGACAACTTAACGGAAACGGCTTCTCCGTGACAGTGGTACACGGGGACTCGCACCGTTGTGGCGAGGACTACAAGATTTGGCAACGCGAATATTTTTCTTGTTTCACGCACCATTTTTTCTTCTTCATAACAATGCCCGTGTCCATCGAGCACGTCGATTGCCGGCAGAATATTAAAGGCGATTGGTTGAGCGTAGACTTGGGTCTTAGGTTCAGAAAACTTAAACGAGGCTTCGACTTGATTCGCCAGTTCTTTAATTCCCTTTTGACCAGTACCCGATACGGATTGATAGGTCGAAACGTGCACTTCCTCAATGCCGAAGGCATCGAGCAGAGGCTTCAAGGCGACCACCATTTGAATGGTCGAGCAATTTGGGTTTGCGATGATCGAGCCCTTAGGTAGACCGCTCAGAGCTTTAGGGTTAACCTCCGGCACGACTAAGGGCACGTTCTCAGTCATACGCCACGCCGAACTATTATCAATAACGGTAACTCCAAGCTCAGAGATTGCTTTCGCATTTTGTTTAGAAAACGCACCTCCAGCACTCAGCAAACAAACATCAAAACCCTTGAGCTCATTTAATTGATAGGCTTTCACTTCAAAGGATCTTCCCCGAAACGTCAGCATTTCACCAGCACTGCGTTGAGATGCAAAAAAACCAATTTGAATGTCCTTGATTTTTGAATCTTCCAAATCTGAAAGCATCTCTCGACCCACAGCACCTGTGGCGCCAATAATAGCGACCTTCATCACGGCTCCTCGTCAAGACTAGACTCGGCAAAAATCTCATCTTCATCTGTTAATTTAGTCCACCCGATGGCCCAGGCGACCGGTCCCGACAAAACGTAGAAAAATATAAGACAAAAGCCAACCACTTCTGGCGCATAGACCAGTAGCGAGATTAGCATCACAAACAATACTAATATTTGGAAGGGTCTAACAGATTTAAACTTCAGGACCTTATGTGACTTGAAAATTATGTTGCTCACCATTAACAATGCGAGTGCAGGGCTCAACCACGCTAAAAAAGTCCTTCTGAATTCTTGAGTCAAGAGAAACTGAATCCTCGGCCAATCAGATAGAGCTTCAGCCACATGGCGCTGTTCCAAGTCCACCATCAACGAAACAAAACTTGCCACAGCAATGGCAGCCATAGGAATAGGAAGCCCGGTAAAATCACCAGACGCTTTACCAATCGCGGAGAGGACGTTAAATCTAGCCAGACGCAGGGTGCCACAAGCCATAAAGACAAAACATGCCGCCCAGCCCATTCGACCAAGGTTAACAAGTCCAAACTGATACATCAAAAATGCTGGCGCCACACCAAATGAGACGCAGTCACAAAGAGAATCGTATTGCACACCAAACTCACTGGTACCTTTTGTAAGACGTGCGACTCGCCCATCTAACACATCAAAAATGGCGGCAAGAAATATCGCCCCTGCCGCCCAGCCAAACTCGCCATTTAGGCTTTTAATGATGGAGAAGAAACCAAAAAATAAATTACCGGTGGTCAGCAAATTTGGAAGAATGTAAACAGCACCACCTAGACGGTGTGGACGGAGCCCTTGCTCTGGAGTATTCATTTAGTTGAGACCTCTCTGACACTTTTGTGTCGATCAAATTAATCTTGCTTGCTATTCTCGCTGTCGAATTTTTCTTCAACTGAAGATTTCCTAAGATAAATGGCCCTAGGAACTTCATTTGACCAAGTTACATTCCGCCCTTCGATCACTAAATTTGCAAGGCAGGTCAACGCCGTTGTGCTTGCAGCCTTAACGTCTGTTAACACTTTGATGCGGCTCCCCAACAATTGAGACGCCGTCTCCAATTGAGGCCACTCACCCAACACCATCCAGCTCTCTGGAAATCCATCAGAGAAACTAGCTGAAGTAAGGTCAACTGGCAACATTCGACCGACACCAAATTGTACAATTGCTGCATAGCCGCTCGTTTTTGTAGCAGGCAAAAAAACAACCACATCGTGTTGATCATATTTTGCAAACGATTCAGCCAAAACGAGTAAAGACGACGCACCGAGCACCTTAAAATGATGCGCTGCTGCCGAATCTGCCAGCGCCAAGCCAAAGCCGTAGGCGTAGGCCAGCCCCACGCGAATTCCTGTAAATGAACCGGGCCCCTGTGATATCACTAAACCTTCGACATCGCGGCAGGTGGCTCCCAGGCTTTCTAGGCCTCGTTTGACCATGAGTGGCAATTGTCGCGCACTGTCCTTGATATCTTCCGACACTTCTGCGAATGCCAAATCTTTGCCGCCCCGTTTTAGAAGACCAACGGCGGCGCCACGAATTGAAGTATCGATGATCAAGGTTACAGGCATCATTTTGAACCAAAAATACTCGCGGCCATACTGCCCCAAAAACGACTGAGGTCATTATAAAGAGCTACAACCACTAACGACATGACCATGACAAAACCAATTTTTTGAAAGTTTTCAATCGTGGACTCAGAAATTGGCGACCGCTTGACACCTTCAACCGCAAGCAACACCAGCTGACCACCGTCAAGCACGGGTATCGGAAATAAATTAACCAAACCTAAGTTAATCGATATGACGGCCATCGTAGCCAAAAAAGCCAATCCGCCAGCTTTAGCAGAATCACTAGCCACCTTAGCAATCATCATAGGGCCGCCAAGGGCTTTAATCGGCGTTACACCAGTTATAATTCTCCACAATGCAACCACCATAACCGACGTTTGGTTATAACCTTCTGACAGGGCCATACCCGCTGCTTTCAAAGGATTGCTTTCTTGGATGACTTCGAAATCTGGAGACGTAGATTGACCCAACATGGCCACGTCTAACGAGTAAAATGTCACAGCTCCCTCTGGCAGTTGAACTTCGATGGGATCAAGTGGAACTGAGACCACTACGTCCTTATAGTCTCGCATAACAGTCAAAGGGACTTCAGGTAATTTCCAGGCTTCCATAATTTCTTGCAGGCGAAAAATATTTGCAATCGGCTGACGATTCCAGGCGACCAAGCGGTCCCCTACTTTCAACACATCTGCGATTTTGCCCTTCACCCTTCCAACCGTAAGGTGACTATCGACGGCACCGATACTGGCTGCATAGGCGCGGTCCGTTTCACCTTTAATTTGAGGCCACTTCGAAATATTCAAAATAACTTCACGTACGTTTTTATCTGCGAGCTCAACTGATCGCCCACCCTCATCCGCCACGATCGTCACGGGACGTAAGACGACCTTAACAGTAGGGACCGCAGTGCGAGACCATTCGGCAAACAAGGCAAAGGTTTCGTGTAGACCGTGAATTTTGTGAACCAACCCAGCCGAGTCGATCCAAGCATCTAGCCGGTCCCCCGTATGAAGTCCATCTAAAGCAAGGGCCGATCCAGCCGATGTGACGGTCACCACGGCACTTGGGTAGGCCAGCGCCACGCCGAGGCGACCAATTTTTGATATGGATCCAAAAATTGTCCTACCAACGACCGCTTCTGGTGTCACGTTTTTTTCGATTGGTACGCCTTTGCGCAGGATGGTCATATGCAGTGGAACATCAGCATTTTTTTGAAAAATCCGCTCAATATCCGTCCACCCTTTTATAGATTGTCCTGCAATTTCTATAAATTTATCACCAGGCAAAATTCCAGCTAATTCAGCTCGTCCACCTGCAATCACATCCCCCACTAAGGCAGGAGGATGTTCCAGGCCATGCATAACCATTCCCCATAAAATTAAAAAGGCCAAAAGAAAATTCGCAACAGGACCCGCTGCAACAATGGCTGCACGCTTCCACAAAGTAGCCTTCCAGAATAAAGTTCCCGTGACACCTTCGGGCACATCTTCGTTGCGCGTACTACCGTAAAATTTTACATAGCCGCCCAAAGGAATCCAACCCACTAAATATTCTGTTTGCCCACGCCGAAAGGCTATAAGGCGGCTACCAAAACCAATGGAAAATTTCTCAATAGCCACGCCGCACCAGCGTCCCACGAGAAAATGACCGAGCTCATGAAAAAGCACTAGGGCGCCAAGCATAATTAGCATGGCAACAACCGGATTAGAAAAAATGGACTGCATTTTATTCCCGCCATCAAAGTTTGCGTTAGTATCAGTAGCGTCGTTAGCATCAGCGTACTTCCGTAACGCTTTCATTTGGATACGTTAACTAAGACGAAATTTTCGAAACACACAGCACCAGCCAAATAACCGGGCCTGCAAACAATAATCCATCAATTCGGTCCAAAAGTCCACCATGGCCTGGGAGCATCGAACCAGAATCTTTGACTCCGGTAAACCGCTTGATGACCGACTCTACGAGGTCCCCCATTTGCCCAGAAATGCCACCCAAAAAGCCACAGATTAAGGCGGTTCTCAAACCACCTGGTAGATTTTGATGAATATAGGCATACCATAACCATGCACCCACCAAACTTGCTAGAAGCCCTGAGATGGCTCCTTCCCAGGTTTTTTTGGGACTTTTAAGGGGAGCCAATTTATGCTTCCCAAAGAATCTACCGCCAAAATAACCGCCCGTATCTCCCGTCCAAACAATGAGTAGCGCCAAAATCAAATACATCCCGTGCGGCTCGGCGGCATACAACTCCCAAATAATCAGCCACGGAAAACCTGCGTAAACAAGTGTAATAACAAAACCCAAAATCCGCGCCATTTCAGCCTCAATGCCGCGAGTTGCAAACACCCCTGCCAACATCGCAAAAATCAGCCCAAAAAAAACGATTCCGCGCCCAGCCTGCAAATCGTATAAGGCCGACACAATAAAAATGACATTCATAATCAAACTGCAAAACATGGCTAATTGGCGATAATGTGCTTGCCTAGGAGCCGCAACGTATCGCACGCCAGTTTCACCGCCTACGGCGCCAAAATTTCGTAGCACCTCATCTAGTCGAGGCTGAATCATCATCGACATTTCAAACACAGAAATGGTGATAAGTGCCACGATTAATATAACAACCCCCCAAGGAGGCCCATAACAGACGAGTGCGAGCAGCAATGGCAATAAAGCTGCAACAGTAAGTAGTCTGGTTTTTAACATGGGGACATATCTTGCAGCCGTCCATTATCGTGATTGCTCACCAACCCAAAACGTCGTTCACGGGAAGAGTAGTGTCGGAGTGCCGACGCAAACTCCTCTCGGGTGAATTCAGGCCACATAACAGAGGAAAAATGAAATTCGGAATAAGCGGATTGCCATAGCAGGAAATTACTAATGCGCATTTCCCCACTTGTCCTGATCACGAGATCAGGATCAGGGAGTCCAGCCGTGTCCAAGTGTTGAGAAATTAAGTCTGAAGTAATATCCTCTGGTTTTATTTCTCCTCGTGCAATTTTGTGAGCCAATGCTTGGGTCGCCCTAGTGATTTCAGCGCGCCCTCCGTAGCTGATCGCAACGTTTAGAATCAGGCCAGTATTGCCTGCTAGAAACCTCTTAGTTTCCTCAAGTAACCGCTGCAATGCAGGTGATAGCCGAGCTATATCGCCGATAATTTGAAACCGTACATTTTTGCGATTAAGTTCTTCGCGTTCTTTTCCAAGGTAGTGTTCGATGAGCTTCATGATGACGCTAACTTCTTCAGTAGGCCGTCCCCAATTTTCATCGCTAAACGCATAAAGTGTCAGTACTTCTATGCCCCATTGGCCCGATTGCTCGACGATTTCACGAACTCGCTCGGCACCGCACTTATGTCCATATACCCGAGGCCGTCCTTTTTGTTTTGCCCAACGCCCATTGCCATCCATAATCATGGCAACGTGACGTGGCATCGCCTCGCGCGGAAGTGGATATGGCAATGAAAAACCTGGTAGTGGCATCTACAAATTTCCAAAATAACTGACAACAAGTCAGTATTTATTGCTGACACAAATAAGGACAGAAGTGTAACATATAGGGAATTGTGCGTCTACGACGATTGCTGCATTGATTACTGACAATGAAAGCCAACAGATGGAAATCAAATGAATATTTCAAAAAATGCACCCAAAATGGGCACTTTATGGATGGCAGCGACCACCCTTGGCGACATGAGGGATATACCACTGAGATCATTAGAGTTATTACGCGACAGCCCATTCCTCATTTTTGAAGAGGACAAACAGGCACGGCAATTTTTGAAGGCTGCCGGTGTCCAACGCCAGTGGATGCGGTATACCGAGCAGCGCGAGGCTTTCACCCTTGAAGAACTTGAAAAGGAACTTCGCGCAGGGAAAGACGCGGTCTATATGAGCGATCAGGGCACACCTGGCCTTGCTGATCCTGGACGAGATCTGGTCGAAGTCGCCATTCGCATAGGCGCTCGCCTTCGCGTGGTTCCAGGCCCAAGCTCACTGACTGCGACCATTTCCGTATGTCCAATTGATTGTCGGAGGTTTCAATTCGCAGGCTTTGCACCACGGGACGAAGAGGACCGCGAGGCGTTTTTGATGCAACACTTAGACCATCCATGGCCGGCTGTTTTTTTCGATACTCCGTATAGGATGAAACATTTTTTCGAGACACTCGCCAAAGTGTTGAAGGGGTCGGAGCGCAAAGTGTTTGTGGGAGTCGACATTAGCGGAGAAAATGAAGCCTTCTGGTGGGATATCGCTGAAAATATTTTAAAAAAGGTCACACTCCTTGAACAACGGCAAAACTACGTAGTCATCGTCCAAGGTAACGGCCGCGAACTGATCAAGACAAAATCCGCGCTACCAGGAAAATCCTTTGCGGGCCCGAAAACAAAAAATCGCGAAGACCGCTCTCAGACGGCCCAGCAAAAATTACGCCATAAAGCCCCACGCAAAACTGGAAGCCGCAAGTAAAAGTACAAGATATGTGGGTGTCATGTCATGGTAATCAATGTTCATGAATTCATTGATGATTGCGGCACTACGGTGTTGCTACTACATTCCCATTCTTGGCCAAAGAAAAATTATTTTTTGGACACCCATGTAACTACTTGTCAGCAAGATTTGACAGATGTATGCTGTACCAATTTTTTTTTAAAGTAATGAAGTCGATAGTGGCTTAATTGCAATTTCAACTCGACCTGAGTTTAACTTCGTCGGAGACACTGCAAATGAAACGGTTTGATATCGCTGTGTGCGGAGCAGGTCCTGCAGGTTCGACCGTCGCATGTTACCTGTCTCGCGCCGGTTATGACGTCATTTTGTTTGAACAAGCGGAATTCCCTCGTCATCAAATCGGTGAGAGTCTGCTGCCGTTTTCCTGGAAGATTTTTGAGGAAATAGGGTTTGCGCAAAAAGTTCGTGATGCAGGTTTTGTACAGAAATTTGGCGCCACTTTTCATTCTGAACGAAGCAAAGCTGGTCATTCCTTTCTATTTGAAAAGTCCGTGAATCCGCTTTTCCCGTCGATTTGCCATGTGCCGCGCGACAAATTTGACGCGATGCTTTTAGACCATGCACGCGAATGCGGAGTTACGGTCATGCAACCTCATGCTGTTCGCAAGGTTGATAAGCATCCGGATCAGGTTGTCATCAACGATGAATTCTCAGTTAAATTGCTTATCAGGGCCAATGGCATCACAAACCAACAAGCTCACCCGGACTGCTATATCCAGAATGATCAGGAAGACAATGCCACCGGGATTTATTCTTATTTTCCTTGGAAGCGGCGAACAGGTACCAATCGCGATGGCGACGTCTTGATCGATCTATTTTACGAAAATGACGAGCAAACTACGCCAAGCTGGGCGTGGGCAATTCCCATCAATGAAGAAGTCATGAGTGTGGGTTATGTTTTGCGCACACATGTTTTTGCAGGTTATCGCAAAGAAGGGAAGTCGCTCAACGATATAGGTCAGGAACTTCTTGCTCGGGTACCGTTCATTCAGGAATCGATCTCCTCGACCCTGCCCATGGAAGACTATCGTATGCGCTTCAACTTTCAACGTGTCTCGCGCCAAATCGTGCACGAACGAGAGATTTTCATCGGTGACGCGGCAGGTTTCATTGATCCAGTTTTCAGTTCGGGAGTACATATCGGTTTGAATTCCGCGCGAATGGCTGCGAAAATCATCCAAGCCGCCCAGTTACCGAGCGGCGACTTTAGCCAGGCTGCATTGCTGCCATTTCAAATGACTTATCGGCGACTGTTCTGGAATTATTATCGTTTTGTAAAACTTTTTTACGAAAAGAATCTCGTCGAAAATTTATTCTTGCTGACGGACCCAGAGCGGGATGACTATACGCGGCAGCTGACGCGGGAATTCACCTCTATTTTGTCCGGTGATGTTGACTCTCCAAACAGTATTATTCGTTCTCTCGATACTGCGCGATTGACGATAAATCCCGAAGTGCGCGAGGTTTTTGGTTCCGCGGCGGCATTGCCCGTCAAACTTGAAACAGAAGTGAATAATATTTAACTGCCGTCTGCGACCACTGATGCGATCAGGGCGGGAACTTTCTTGGAGGAAACGATAGTGAACATGACTAAGGACGCGGCTCAGCTGAGCAGCGAAATCAAACGGCTGATTGTAAAAATCGCAAATTGGAAAAATGTGGATCCGGCAAGTATTAGTGACGACGCGCCACTTCTCCAAGCGGGACTGGGATTGGATTCGATCGATGTCCTCGAGTTGGTGGTAAATCTTGAAAAAAATTATGGTATCAAACTAAGAAATGACGAGAACGGCCAGAAAGCTTTGCAGAGCATCAAGACCTTAGCTGAAGCGACTCACGAGTTTTTGGTGACTTCGCTGCTTCCGTCAACTTCTATAGTGCACGCTGTAAGTCCATGAGCAACATTTCGAGCCAGGCTCAATTCCAAGCCCCGGCAAATTCTCCGACCATTCCCGAAGCGCTTCCGGAACGTGGGGGAGCGAGATTTATGGATTGGCTTTTTCCAAAGATCGGTTCTCATGCCGCGTACATGATTGCCCCGGTCGTCGTTCTATTTTTCTTCCTCTCAGGTCCGAACTCGAGGGCTTCAGTCGGTAGATTCTATCAGCATCTTGGCGTGCGTAGCCGTTTTCGTCTATTTTGGCTCAGCTATTTGAATCACTTGTATTTTTCCGCTTCACTGATCGATCGTATGGCTATGGCACACGGTTGTGCAAAATTCCGCGTTGTGAAAGCACCGGGACTCAACATCGCATCTTTACCAGAACGGTCAATTGTGGTGGGCAGCCATCTTGGCGATTGGACCCTTTGTAGTCACGCATTTACAAGGCAGCATGAGCGTCCAATTGGGATCATTGTAGATCTACAAGCCAATCCCAAATTTCAGGAACATATTCTTTCAAAGACCGGAAGTGCCGTCCGGATCATAGATGCATCTCGTTCCGGAATCGAGGTGATTCTGGGCATCAATGATGCATTAACAAGTTTGGGACAAGTTTGTTTTCTCGGTGACCGCATTTCAAAAAATCAACGACTTCAGACAACTGATTTTTTTAGTGCGCCAGCTACCTTTCCGCTTTCTGCTTACGAAACGGCGTTGCGTTTTGGCTGTCCTGTTTATACGTTTTTTTGCATCAAGCAAAAACTCTCTGTCACGGGTGACTATTTTGTTTGGGTGGATGAAATTTGGGACGGCAAGGTTCCCATCGATGCGGGAATGCTACTTGAACGCTACGTGAAGCGCCTCAGTACAATGACTAGGCGCTTTCCAGCTTCTTGGTTCAACTTCCATGATTTTTGGTCTGGGGCCGTGGCAGAGCGTGAATCATCGGAGATGACTTGAGAATGCTCCATTCACAATGCCATGTCTTGGCGAGCGGCAGTCGGTAATTTTTTTCAACCTTCGCACTATCCTAACAACCGAATAATTTAAATTCTCCGTCCAGAATTAAACCAAGTCGAGTCCCGGTAAATTGGAAGACCCACAGTGTAAAACGATTTAATAATGGCAGCTCCAGGTATGGCCAGTAACACACCCCAGAAGCCAAACTGGGAGCTTGATGCGATCACTGTTAAAATCACAACCATTGGATGCAATCCAACCTTAGCGCCAATCAGTTTTGGGGTAATCAGGACACCATCCAAAAATTGCACAATAGCAATAACTCCCACCAGCCACAGCACCGTCACGTTCGGCAAACCTTGGGTAAAAATGTAGGTTAAGCCCAAAGTCAGGCCAACGACTACGTCGAGGTAGGGAATCACCCGGCAAACCCCTGCTGCAAAACCAATAGCTGCTCCAGCCGACAGTCCAATAGCCGAAAAACCAATGGCATATAAACAGGCGAGTGAGGTCGCCACCTTCAAATGCCCGCGAATGACGCTGGTGAGCGCATCATCCACAATTTTTAACGCACGCACGCAGTAGGGGCGAATATCCCTTGGGGTAATGCGCCGCAGCGCTAAAGTGATGGTAGGTTTTTCCGAAACAAAATAATAGGCTAGAATCGGTGTCAGCACCATATTCAACGCAGAATTAAAAACTCCAGCACCAACTCCGAAGACGCCTTGACTCGCGATCTGCATGCGGGCAAGTCCTTGCTCGACCAGATTTATTTTACCTATGGCACGGTCGATAGAACTATTTTCCCTCACTCCATATTCTCGCAAAAGGTCTCGAATTAGTTTCGCAGCGTTCTTCGCCAAATTGTCGACCAATGCTGGAACTTGTTGAATCAAATCGACCAGCTGTTCATACAAATAAGGAAAAACGCGAATCACGGCCCAGGCCATTAGCCCAAAAAACAAAGTTAATATAATTAAGGTTGCGATGGACCGGTGAATTCTTCGACCTTCCAACATTGTTACTAATGGGTTCATTAGATACGCCAAAAAGGCTGCTAAATACACCGACATCATCACACGGTCATAAAAATATCCGGCCACCAAGGCTACTGTGACGATAATCATCAAAAAAATAAAAAAGCGTCCTAACGACTTCCAATTGTGAACTCGAATAGGATTTTGCCGCGTGTCAGTTGGCTTGTAATCTTGAACTTCAGTCGTCATAGTTCACCGCTTATTTCTAGGGGCGTTCAGCACAAACAACTCGGTCATGGCCGGCGAGATCTTTTACTATTTCTATTTTCCTCCAATTAGCATCTTTCAGCAACTCGGCAACTTTTGCCGCCTGATTGAGGCCGATTTCAAGAAATATTTTTCCGCCCTCACGTAAAGCTACCTGACTTTGCCTGGCAAAAACTTCGTAGAAAGCTAGCCCATCATCATCTCCCGAAAATAACGCCAATTTTGGTTCATAATTTATAGTTTCACGACTCATTAATTCCACCTCGTACTTGGCCACGTAAGGAGGATTTGAAACTATAATATCGAACACGTCTCCCTGAAAAACCCCATCAGCCAAAGCATCACGCTGTAGCAAAGTGAGGTTTTGAACTGAAATTTCAGCCATGTTTTGACGAGCTACATCCAATGCTCGGGTGCAAATTTCCCACGCCACCACGGTCGATGTAGGGACTTCTGACGCAAGAGAAATTGCGATGCAGCCCGAACCTGTCCCGACCTCCAAGATTCGCGGCGCATTCATCTGGAAAGCCGCCTTCGAGACCAATTCAACCAGCACTTCAGTGTCTGAACGCGGAATCAAGACCGCAGGCGACACCACAAAGCGGTGGCGATAAAAGTCCCGATAACCAAGAATATATGAGACAGGCTCCCCCTCGACGCGACGCCTCAATAGTAGTTTGTAGGATTCGCGCTCATTTTTAGTGAGTGGCCGATCAAGCTGAAGATAAAGCTTCATCCGGTCCAACTCTAAAACGTGAGCTAACAATAATTCGGCTTCAAGCTTTGGATTTCCCAACTGGTCCATCGCTTTTTCTTTAAGCCACGTCGACGACCAGCTCAGCACTCGCTGGACAGTCCAAATCTCAGAATTTTCGGGATGATTACTGGTCACAGTCATCCAATCAAAATGATTTCTCTAATTGTTCTTTGAGAAGTTCCGCCTGATAGTGCGTGCCAAGTTTATCCAGGACATCATCAATGTCGCCATTGAGTGCCTCAGGAAGATTATAGGCGGTATAATTTATGCGATGATCGGTCACCCGACCTTGCGGAAAATTGTAGGTACGAATGCGTTCACTACGGTCACCGGAACCGACTAAGCTTTTGCGAGTTGCCGAAATCTGAGCATCCTGATCGGCTTGGGCCTTGGCGAGCATTTTTGCTTTAAGAATTTTGAGACCGCGCTCTTTGTTTTTTAGCTGGCTACGTTCTTGCTGGCACTCCACAACGATTCCCGTGGGAATATGCACAATCCGAACCGCAGAATCGGTGGTATTTACGTGCTGCCCTCCCGCCCCTGTTGATCGGCAAACCGTAATGTCAAGGTCTTGAGTACGAACCTCAACTTCAATCTCATCGGCCTCGGCAAGTACGGCAACGGTACAAGCAGAAGTATGAACCCGCCCTTGAGCTTCTGTTTCCGGCACGCGTTGGACTCGGTGCACTCCGCTTTCAAACTTCAATCGACTGAAAACTTTTTCACCTTCGACGACCATGATTACTTCCTTGACCCCGCCACGCTCGGCGATGGTGCTTGAAAGTATTTCAGTACGCCAACCAGTCTTAGAGGCATACCTAGTGTACATTCGCAACAAATCACCGGCAAACAACGCAGCCTCTTCGCCACCTGTGCCGGCTCGGATCTCAAGCATTACGTTTTTAGCGTCGTTAGGATCTGTTGGAAGCATGAGAATGGTGAGCTCACGTTCGGTCTCTTCAAGTTTTTTAGTGACCTCATCGAGTTCTTCTTTTGCGAGGGCGCGCATTTCAGAATCACTCTCGTTGAGCATGGCTTTCGCATCATCACGCGCCGCCACGAGAGATTTATAAGCACGCCAGGTGATTACAACATCTTCGATCGACGCCCGATCCTTTGAAAGCTGCGTCAGCTTTCGAGAATCTAAGCCATCTTGCGACAACGCCGCCTCGAGATCTTCGAAGCGGCGCTCAACTGAATCCAATTTAGTAAACATCTATAATTTTCGCCCTGAGTTAATGACTCGTAAATTTATCGTCACAAAATCATAGTCATGAATTGATAGTCATAAAATTAAAACCATCCATTAACAATCAAGCATTTAGGCGTTCATTGACGAAATGAAATCAGCGTTAGTCTTCGTTTTTTCCATTTTTTCAAGCAAAAATTCCATTGCGTCAACCGTGCTGCGTGGCGCCAAAATCTTCCGCAAAATCCACATACGATTCAAAATATCTCTTGGAATCAAAAGATCCTCTTTACGCGTACCAGACTTGTTGATGTCAATCGCAGGATAAACCCGTTTTTCAGAGAGTTTGCGATCCAAGTTTAGCTCCATATTTCCAGTACCCTTGAACTCCTCAAAAATAACCTCGTCCATACGAGAGCCCGTTTCGATTAGCGCAGTAGCGATAATGGTGAGTGAACCGCCATTTTCGATATTTCGCGCCGCTCCAAAGAAACGCTTTGGTTTGTCCAATGCATTAGAGTCAACACCTCCCGACAAAATTTTGCCCGATGGAGGAACAACAGAGTTATAGGCGCGTGCAAGGCGTGTAATGGAATCAAGAAGAATGACAACATCTTTGCCATGCTCAACTAAACGCTTGGCCTTCTCGATGACCATCTCTGCAACTTGAACGTGACGCTGAGCCGGCTCGTCAAATGTCGAGCTAATGACTTCGCCGCGAACACTTCGCTGCATGTCGGTAACTTCCTCAGGGCGTTCATCAATCAATAGTACAATGAGGACTACTTCAGGATGGTTCTTTGCAATCGCCGTCGCGATGTTTTGCAATAGAACTGTTTTACCGGTACGCGGCGGAGCAACGATTAGTGCTCGCTGCCCTTTACCAATTGGCGCCATGAGATCGATAATACGAGTTGCCAAATTATTTGGATCGTACTCCATCTTGAATTTTTCCATCGGATAGAGCGGCGTTAAGTTATCAAAGATGATCTTCTCTGCGCTTTGATCCGGTGACGTTCCGTTAACCTTCTCAACTTTGAGAAGTGCGAAATAACGCTCGCCATCTTTTGGAGGGCGAATTTGGCCCGAAACAGTATCTCCCGTGCGTAGGCTAAACCGGCGAATTTGACTTGGAGAAACATAGATATCATCTGGTCCCCAAAGGTAATTGTAGTCTGGCGCACGCAAGAAACCAAAGCCGTCAGGCAAGGTTTCAAGAACGCCTTCACCATAAACAACGCCGCCACGCTCTGAAAGATTCTTTAGGATCGCAAACATCAGTTCGTTTTTACGAAGGTTGGCTGCGCCCTCAATTTCAAGTTCGCGTGCAATCTTGTTTAGGTCATTAATATGGCGATCTTTCAATTGCTTCAAATTGATTTCACCAGCAATGGCATCGACTAGCGTCTTAGGAAGGGGACGAACAGCTTCCGGCGCCTGCGAACGTTCGGCCACTGCGGCCTTCACCGGGGCAACTTCAACCGCCGCCTCTGGCGCCTCCACCTTTGGGTCATGGTGCTGTGG
>CANJQY010000037.1 GCA_947476525.1 Oligoflexales bacterium | reverse complement strand
TCGGACTATCTATCGACTGGAGCCGCCTCCCTGAGGGCGAGGCCAAGCAAAAACTCATCACGGCTGTCGACAACTGCTCAACCGAAATTCCGCTGGGACTTTGTCTTAAAGAAATTGGGCTCTCTACTTCTAATTGAAAGCAGAGAAATCTGGAGGGTAAACAGTGCGAGCATCATTGGCCGACTAAATTCCCAAATGTCCTGTTACGCACCTGTGTTACGCATCTGGGCTACAACCTGTCGACATGATTATTTTGTTACTCCTGCTATATTGGTAACATCAAGCCGGTCGACGGAAATTCCCACCTGTGCGAATAACTCCACTGACTCGCGCACCCGGTAATCTTGCGCATAAATGACGCGTCTCACATTTCCAAGATTGATAAGTCTCTTTGCGCACATGGCACAAGGCAAGTAGGTTACGAACACAATTTTTTCAGTACTCCTTGGACTATCACAATTAATCACCGCATTTTCCTCACTGTGGAGACATCCACAATTCCCCACTTCTTGCCGATCACAGCCATTGTGCAGGCCGCTAGCATTGCCATTATAGCCTACGGCCAAAACTTTACGAAAATCTAAAGACGTGATCACCGTGCCTACCTTCAGACGAGCGCAGGTAGACCGCTCGGCAAGTGTTAAAGCAAGGCGCATGTAAATTTCTTCAAATGAAGGGCGAGAAACCGTCAAAAGCAAATCCTCCAAGGATATCGGCGCGGATAAATAAATACACTAAATAAATACGGGAGACATTCGACCGGTAATTTTATTCTTCAATGAGTCTATCGTCACCCAGTTGAAGACCACCACAACTATTAGCAGCAAACGGTTCTTTTTTAGACCACAGTCGTAAAAGTTTTTGGGGGACTTCCCACCTTAAGGCATTCACAACGTCCATTTCAGCGCCAACAAACCAATGCCACCCATCCACGACTTGAGCGGCCAAAGCACTCCGGTATACCCCGGCCCCACCTTCAATTAATAAACTCATGATTCCCATGGACCCCAACGTCCTTTTAATGTCGTTCCAGTCAAAATAGGCAGAAGAATGGGCCGAATCTGCGGGAAATACCGGAATTTTCATGGTCCTGACTCCAAATTTTTTCAAAAAATTCCGATCATCGACGCCCTCAGGCAAGACAACAATGGTCTTGTCAGGGGACTCTAATAACATCTTAAAGGACCGACTCTCAGTCAGCAGAACACCTGCCGGATCTAATACCAGCCTGGTTGGTGTGCGACCTTCGAGCGCTGGATGCCTTACGTTTAACGTCGGGTCATCTAGCAACACTGTGTTAATTCCTACGGCAATCGCGTCGTATTCGAGACGTAAAAAATGTCCCATTTGCCTAGCCCGCTCACCCGTGATCCACAGGCGACTGGTTCCGTCACCCGCTATAATTCCCGACGGCGTGCTGGCTACTTTTAATCCAATATAGATTTCCTTTTGCCTCTGATTTTTTAAAAAAACCCGCAAAATCCACTCACAGCGAGTTTGCCAGCGCGAAGCCATTTTCACATTTTTATTGGCGGCCAAAAGAATATTGACACCCTCCCCATTGACGAGTGGATTGGGATCCGTTGCACCATAAATAATTTTAGATAGTTTTGAAGCGGCAATCCTTTTGGCACAAGAAGGTGTCTTGCCGTCATGAGCACATGGCTCTAGGGTCACAAATATACTGCCGCCTGTCAAATCAGTGGAAGGCTCCAATTGACTCATGGCATGAACCTCAGCATGAGCCAGTCCCAATTTTTGATGAAATCCAGCAGCGAGAAACCGCTGATTTCGATCCAAGATAACAGCTCCGACCAAAGGATTTGGTGAAACGTTCCCCACGCCTCGGAGGGAAACAGCTAGCGCCAAAAACATGGCGGCATCGTCGGTCAACTCAGTACCAATTTTAGGAGCAACCAAACTCCCAAATAATTCATCTCGCGGCGTCTTATCCCAGAGCTCAAACCAATACGTTCCTGTTTCAGCCCAATTTGGATTTAACGGGAGAAAACTCATTACAATTCGCCCCGAAATTCGATGTAAGGAATCGGAGGAACTCCTTTTGAATACTCTTCTTTTGAATAATCATAGTTCGGGCTTGCGCCGTATGTTTGTCGCGCAAACCAAAAGTATTCGACACCCCAGCGCGCGGTAGCCTTCCAAGTATCAAAAAGTATTTCGTGGCTGCTAAATAAAGACAATTCATGAAAATCCGGCAGGCGGGCGCCGTTTGTTTGATTGTTCCCGCGGGGCTGATATTTATCAAAATTAGCGTTGTAAACGCTGTCGCCAGCTTTGCTTGTGTACGCGTCTCCTGTGTGCCAACCGACGCGACCACCTACGTCCCACGCCGAAGTTGCGCGGTAACTTCCCACTAAACTCAAAACGTTGGTTTGATCATTGTCACCTGGAGTCCAAGGAGTCTCGTCGTCCTTACGCACGCTGGTTTTAGACCAGGTATAAGACATCCAGCCAAACCATTTTTCGGTGAGGGCGCGCCGCACGAAAGTTTCGAAGCCGTGACTTTTTAGACTACCTTTATTGTTATATTTTAGAATTGGATCGGTGCGAACGACTTGGCGCACATCTTTATAAAATACTTGAAAATCTGAATCCCAGCGATCGTTCCATTTTGTTTCAATCCCTAAAATATAATGCATGGCTTTCGGGAATACCAACTTTGGATTTCCAAATTTCTTCGCAGGTTCGCCGTTACGCGGGTACTGAGAGTACTGCCCCACAGCCGCCTTAAACGTGTGACCCCCGCCTACATCTTGGCGGTACTGTAGCCGAGGATCGGCCGAGGCGCGATTAATCAAATTTAAATAAAATACGCGAAGACCTGGTGTGAGCACTGCACCGTTGGTGAGCTTAAAGTCTCGGGCCACCCAAGTCGCCGCCTCCATCGACGACCCCGTCTCTTTGCCTGCTATGCGCGGTGCTTCATCAAAATCAAATAAGGGATCATCTGGATCAAATTGTGGTAAATAATAGGTTACAGTATACGGCAAATAGGACACTTCGGCGCCCGCGTAAAAACGCTCGTCGCTACTTAACCTTTTGACAAATTCCACGGGTACTCGCAGCGTATGGCCCTGAACTCTAAACTTAAGATCACTCACTTCAAATTTATTATCGGTATAGACGATTTGCGGAGTGGCGGTCATGACCCAGCCTGCATCCAACTTTTTCATTCTTTCAAGCGCAACAGCGCCAAAATAAGTCTGGATGAAAAATTTCCCAGTTCCGCTTTCATCTTGACTCAAACCTCCTGGGGCCGCGGCTTTAAGCCCATCTGCAGAGGCCAGCAAGCTCAATTTGAAGTGCCCGTCATCAGTCTTATGGGTATAAATTCCTTGATAGTCCCGAAAATAGGGGATCACCGAAATTCCCGAATCTTTAGGTACGACTCGCGGCAAAATAAATTCCAGGTAACTGCGGCGAACTCCCACCAGCATTCCTGAATTTTCACTGAGAGGGCGTTCGTGGTAAATGGAACTGTATAGCGGCAAATTCAACACGAAATTTGTCTTAGGTTTCTCCGGAATATCATTCTTTGTGCGCAAAACGACAATTCCACCTGTCGCATTGCCATACTCTGGACCAAAACCACCGGCACTAAATTCAACCTCGTCAATGATGGCCGGAGGCAGCACTGACAAGCTCCCTATGGCGTGATAAATAAACGGCACCTTGATGTCGTCAAGATAGTAAGCACTATCTTGAGGCCTGCTTCCTCGAATCGAAACTTCAGACCGGCCTGGCTGGGTCGTCACTCCCGGCAACAACTTGGTCACCTGTCCTGGATCTCCTCCTGGTGCCACTCGCCGTGCTTCATCCGAGGAAACCACCTTTTTACTAATGGATGGGCGACGTTTTCCGCGGACAATAACTTCATCATCCGCGCCTAATGCCGGATACAGAAAAATTTCCAATTCAGAAAGACTCTTGATTTCATCCCAAGGCAGACTAGCAAATTGAAATCCTGTTTTTACAAACGTAATTTCAGAGCCTGAGTCTGGCAACTCAATTTCGACGAATCCGTCTTGGTCGGTAAACAGCTTCAAGCTGCCAATTCCAACCTCAACTTTACGCACTGACCTCCCACTACCCTTTTGCTTAATTTGAATTTTAAGTCTTCGTTTGTCCTGTGGCAAACTTAACATCTGAGGTTGCCCTTGAAGTTCAGGCGATACCGTTACTTCATCCGCCATTACGGATCGTGAGCCCAAATCGCAAAACAACGCGAATATGAAAATATGAGCCGTATATACCCACAAAAATAAACTGCTTTTTAACATTGAAATTCCCGCCAACTTCAAAAAAATTTGCCCAAAATAGGTTCACCAATAATAGAGATTGAAAATTCCACGGCCAAAAAATCAAAAATTGCCTAGTGTTTGACAGTCACTCGTCAATTATTTTCTGACTTCAACTGCTCAAGAATTCCCAAACGAGGTAACCCTCGCGCCTCGACGCCAGTCTTCATATTTTTCAGATTGTATGTATCCGTTTGCACCTCTGACGTGCCTAAAGTCACTACAAGCTGACAGCCCAATCGGTCTGCGTGTTTGAATTGATTGCCCACTTTGCCTGGAGTCATCCCAATGTCACAGGCGACGCCGGCCGCACGCAGGACTCCGGCAAGGCTGGCCGCAGATTCTAACGCATCTTCGGTGGCAACGGCAATAAATACCATGTCGGATTTAACCGCGCCGAGTTTACCTAATTCATCAAGGCCCGCCAGCAACCTGTCAAGACCGATGGAGCCACCGACTCCAGGAAGGGATCGATTGACGAATCTTTCGACCAAATTATTGTAGCGCCCTCCGCTGCTAATACTGCCAAAACCAGGCAATCCATCCAACGTCGTCTCATAAACCACGCCGGTATAATAGGCTAGGCCACGAGCAATAGACATATCTAAACGCACCTTGCCGCCAATAGCCGATGCGGCGACGGCACTCATGATGGCAAGTATCGTTTTCATGCGTTGTAGTTCCGCGAGGCCTGATTCATTGCCGCTCAAGTAACTTTCAAGCACCGCGGTGTCAGTTCCCCCGGAGGAGTCCTTGGCTTGCACACAAACAAGTAGAGACTTCGCAGAATCCAGGGTTGCACAATGTATTTTAGCGAGTAATTGAGCCACAGCCTCGCCGCCGATCTTGTCAATTTTATCTAGGGCGATCAATGCTGCCGTTTCGCCCGCGCCGTCGATGCCTGGGAAGGCTTTCACCAATAATGCGGAAAGCAACACTCGGTTACCCAGCCGCATTGTAAAGCCCCCGAGATCAAAGCCGCAAAGAATACGGTATATACAAGACAACACCTCGACATCGGCATTGGCGCTATCCACTCCGATAATATCCAAATCACACTGACAAAATTCGCGGTAGCGGCCTTTTTGCGTGTTTTCACCGCGCCAAACATCACCTATTTGCAATCGTTTAAACGGAAAAACTAAGACCCCCTGATTCTCAGCAACAAACCGCGCAAATGGAATAGTCAGGTCGAATCGCAGCGCAACTTTACGGCCTCCCTGGTCCTCAAACCTATAAACCTGCTTATCGCTTTCGTCGCTTCCTTGGCCTAAAAGCGTCTCGGCAAATTCGAGGGCCGGCGTGCCGATCTCTCGAAATCCGGCCAATTTTGCTTGTAGGCGAATGGCCGCTTGAAAGCCTGATCGTATTTCCATGACGTCAGGCATGTAGTCTTGAAAGCCTTTGAGGCGCCGAGGTTCAATTTTTTTATGGTTGCTAGACATTTAATCACTCCGTTAGGCCGCCTATGGCCCAGATTGAGGTGTTCTAATATGACTGTCTCGGAGCAAATGTGCAAGACATCTGAAGGCTTCAATTTGATTTTGAAACTGTGGCATAATTTCGCCTAATAGGCTAAAATTATTTACACAATCAATGTTTTCGTGGATTTAACTGTGGAGGTTTTTTAATGGGCATCTTTAATATCGCATTTGCTCTCATCACGACCGGAGTTTTTGCCTTCTTCGGATATAATTTGAGTCGGACCGTCGCGAAAATTCAGCTTGGCAAGGGGCCTGATGATATTCGCACGAATATTATCCCTGATCGCATCAAAGAGACGTTAATGTTTGGATTCATCCAACAAAAAATGTTTAAAGATTTGGGTGCAGGTATCATGCACGCATTGATTTTCTGGGGATTTCTGACCGTCACGGTTGGAACTGGCGAAACTCTTTTGTCAGGTATCATTCCAAATTTTTCCTATAAATTACTCCTCGGCGACGGTTTTCTAAATAACTTTTATTTGCTCTCACAAGATTTCGGAAATGCTGCTGTGGCCAGCGCAATCGCGTATGCGATCGCTCGCCGAGCATTTTTTCCGCCTAAACGACTTCAAGGCTTAGCTAAAGCCAGCCGTGTCGATGCTTACGTCGTACTAAGTCTCATTTTTGCTTTGGTAACCACGTCAATGATTTACCTGGGTGCGAAAGCTGGAATGGCAAATGATCATGCGATTGATCGTCAATTTGTACCTTTGTCTTGGAAGCTCTCGAGTGCCGTCGCGAAAATTTTCGGAATGGATTCGCCGGAAGGCTACGCGACGTTTTCCAGCGCCTGGTGGGCCATCCACTGTGCCGTGTTGTTTGGATTCACGTCCTTTTTGCCCTTTTCAAAACATCAGCATTTAATTTGGGTTTGGCCGAATATCTTCTTCCGTAGTCACAAAGGCAGTGGTCGCCTCCGTCCAATGGAATTTAAGGAAGACGCTGAGACTTTTGGCGTCGGAAAAATGGAAGATTTTTCTTGGAAACAACTCCTTGACGGAATGACCTGCGTTGAATGTGGACGTTGCACCGAGCAGTGCCCGGCGGCCTACACAGGCAAACCTCTTGACCCACGTAAAATAATCCACCACATTAAAGACGCGCTCAATGACGCTGTTGCGCACCCTGACCCCACAAAACGTAAACCTTTGATTGGTGACGATACGGCCCATGGCATCGTCCATCGCGATGAGCTATGGAGCTGCACGACCTGTGGTGCGTGCATGGAGGCCTGTCCCCTTTTCATCGAACACATTCCCGCGATTGTAGATATGCGCCGTTATATGACACTGACCGAAGGAAACTTCCCAGCCGAATTAACAAATACATTTAAAAACCTAGAAAACAACTTCTCGCCGTGGGCGATGCCCCACAGCGATCGCGCAAAATGGGCTGACGGCCTTGGCATTACAACCATGGCTGAAAATAAGGACGTCGAATATCTTTTCTGGGTCGGCTGCGCGGGCAGCTTTGATGACCGATACAAAAAGGTAAGCCGCTCGATTGCTAAAATCATGAAGACGGCCAACATTAGTTTCTCCATTCTCGGAACTGAAGAAAAGTGTAACGGCGATACCGCTCGCAGGCTTGGCAACGAATACTTAGCAAATGCTGCGATACAAGAAAACGTCGAGACCTTAAAGAAATACTCCGTCAAAAAGGTTGTCACGGGATGCCCACATTGTTTTAACACCATCAAAAATGAATATCCAGATTTTGGCTTTAATGCGGAGGTCATCCACCATAGCGAGCTGATTTCTGAGCTGGTCAATTCAGGCAAAATAAAGCCGGCGCAGGTGCCTGCACAAGCGCAGTCTGTGACCTACCATGATAGCTGTTATCTTGGCCGTCATAACGACGTCTACGAAGCCCCAAGAAATGCCATAACGGCGTTTACTAAAGCTCCAATAAAGGAAATGGAACGAAAGAAAGAGAAAGGATTTTGTTGCGGAGCTGGCGGCGGAAGAATGTGGATGGAAGAGCGTATCGGCAAAAGAGTCAACGTTGAGCGGGCACAAGAAGCACTTCGAACTGGAGCGACAACCGTCGCCACGGCCTGCCCATTTTGCATGACGATGCTCACCGATGGCATTAAAGATGAAGGAAAAGGCGGGCAGGTTACGGTCAAAGATATCGCCGAAATTGTCGCTGATTCTTTGTAAGGAGAAGTGGGATAAAGTAAATAGAGTAAATAGAGTAGATAAACGGAAATCAACAGTAACTAAGCAGAATTGGTGGGAAGTACATCATGATTAAGTGCCTCGTCTTTCTTGCAAGTAGCCTTTTGGCAACATCTGCATTCGCTGCCAGTAAAACAAAGAATTCATCGAAAAATCGGCCCTATGAATCCTTCAAAGCCTCGAACGGGTTGGAGATTTTAGCGCTACCTATGGCAAAGGTTCCATTGGTCACGATCGTACTCGTTGCCAAAGCTGGCGCCATGACTGAACTGCCTGAGACAAACGGGCTAACGCACGTTTGGGAACACATGTTTTTCAAAGGCAACAAAAGAATTCCCGACCAAGAAGCCTTCAACAAACGTATTCGGCAGCTAGGCATCACGTTCAATGGCGATACGAGTGCAGAAATGGTGCGCTATTTTTTTACGCTACCATCCCAAAATCTTGATGATGGCCTTCAATTTATGGCCGACGCTATTTCGACCCCACTTCTAGAACCAAAAGAGCTTGAGCGAGAGCGAATCGTCGTACTGGACGAGTACGACCGTAACGCAAGCCAGCCAGGATTTGATCTTAACAACATTGAACGCATGGTCATTTACGGTGACAAAGAATATCTTCGCAATCCTCTCGGTCGCAGAAAACTAGTGCTGTCAACGACTCGCGAACAGCTATTGGGCATTAAGGCAGAAGTTTTTGTGCCCGCCAATTGCGCCTTGATTGTTGCGGGCGATGTAGATCCCAAAAAACTAACCGCCCTAGTCAACAAACACTTTGAAACTTGGAAAACTCCCGACCAGTGGAAACCAGTGGACCGCGGCCTCTTTCCTCCGTTCCCTCCCACGGTCGACATCGTAAAAACGCATGCTCAAACACAAAACGTCAACATGCAAATAACTTGGAACGGGCCTCGTGTGCTGTTTGAAAAAGAAGATTCATGGGCCATCGACGTCTTGATTCAGATGCTTCAACTTCGCTCTGGAAAATTTTATCACAAGTATACGGATAGTGGCCTGACCCTGGGATCAGGCTTTACCTATCATACGCAAGGCCGCGCTGGAGAACTGATTTTGTACTCCGTCTCGAGTCCCGAGAACGCTTCGAAGGCCAAGGCAGAACTACTCAAGGAGCCCCAAGAATGGCTTACACCAAATTACTTTAACAAGACTCAATTGGACGACGTTCGAAGGAGTATGAAAATCTCCTACAAAATGGAGCTCAACAAGCCTAGCAACTTTGCTAAAACTCTTGCGTTCTGGTGGGCTACCACTGGTCTTGACTATTATGATGGCTACCTGCCAGCCATGGAAAAGGTTACGATCAAAGATATACAAGCTGTGATCAAAAAATACCTAATTGGCCGGCCTTACCTCGCCACTACACTTCTCAGCCCGGCGGCAGCAAAAACCGCCAACATGCCAGACAACTCCGCCGCGTTGACCGAAAAATATCTCAAAAATTATTAATCTTACGGCCTACAACTAGACAGCACCGAGGTACTCCATGAAAGTGATCAAGTCCATTCTCCAATTGCCGCGCCGAAGAATGAAAAATGCTGGCAGGTTAGCCTGCGAAATTTCCGCCATAATTTTGGTGTTACAAATCACCGTCACGCCTACATCAGCCAAAACGATCTCCACGACCCATGATTTGAATTTAACGCTGTCTTCCAAGCTTAAAAATGGTTTACCTGTCATAGCGCGCGAGACGCCCGGCAGTGAGATCGTTCACATCGAGATCGGCTTTCGCACTGGCACGGCAACCCAAACACCAGCTCGGCGGGCTATAAACCCATTAACCTTTGAGACCATGGCTTACGCAACCAGAAAGTACTCAAAGCAGGCCATATTTGCACTCACTGAGAAATATTCGTTTGGCGTAGCCTGCAAAGGTGGTATCGAGGTTAGCATTTGCGAAATGGAGACAGTAAAAGACTACCTGCCGCAGGCTCTAGATTTGTTGCTATCGGTTGTCACGGAACCGCTACTGACAGACGAGGATGTTAACTTAGTCAAAAAACTGAAAATAGCAGAATTCAAAAATGAGGAGCAGGACCCGGAGGCACATGTTAATAGTGTCGTGAATGCTATTTTCTATGACCGCGATCACCCGTTCCGACTTTTACCTGAAGAGGGAATCAAACAAGTTGAAACCCTAACCGCCGATGAGATGCGTAGCTATCAACGAACAACTCTCGATTCGTCGATTATGTACGTCGTATATGCAGGACCTAAAATTGGAAAATCGACGTTATCCATGCTCGAGATTCACTTAGGTAAACTTGGAAAAATCGAACGAAAATTGACACCAGTTCCCGCACCCGTTTATGACCCTTCCAATACTTCGGCCTTTGACCATCTGCCAATTCCTACAGCCTACATTCGCATGAAATTTAACGCCCCCTCTATCCTCTCACCTGACGCCGCGACTGCAAACGTTCTATTTGAGATCCTAAGTGAAAAGCTTCACGAGGAAGTCCGGACGAAGCGAAGTTTATCTTATTCTGTCCATGCTGGCACCGCCCAATTCAGCCAAGGCTTGGGCGTTATCGTAGCCTCCACGTCTAAGCCTCAAGAAACCCTCGCCGTGATTGCCGACGTCATCCGGGACCTCCGCAATAAGGGCGTGACTCAAGACGAACTAAACGAGTACCGCAATATCTTCACCACGACCTACTATTTGACGTTGGAAACCCACGACGCATTGGCCAGTGCCCTTGCAGGATATCAAAATTATTTTAGCGATGCAAAAATGCTTTATGACCTTCCAAGAAAATTGGATGCCGTGACTCCCGCCGATATACAACGCGTGGCCAAGGAAATTCTCAAGAATTTTAGGGTAGGAATCGTCTATGATAAAGACAAATTTAAAAGTGAGTGGCTTGCCCCAATTAAAGCTCTACAATAGTAATTGGCAGTTTTAAATAGGACTTTCCGTTTTCTTCATTCTGCGGCAAATGACCCGCTGCGATATTTATTTGAATGCTTGGAAATAGGAGTTTAGGCGCGGTCAAAGTTTTATCTCTAGCCTGCCTAAGGGCGACGAATTGCTCTTTGGTCGTCTCTCCCGTCAATTGGATGTTGTCACGTTTTTGGGTTTTTATAGTCGACTCCCACGAGGTCGGCCGCCCGTTTGGCATGTAGTCGTGTCCCGTAAACACCCGAGTGGAATCTGAAAGACCGTAGAGCTTCTGGATACTATTGAATAATGCGGCGGCGTTTCCGTCAGGGAAGTCACATCGCCCTGTTCCATAATCCGGCATAAACAGTGCGTCCCCAACAAACACGGCATCACCTATCAAATAGCTGACGCAGGCTGGCGTATGTCCTGGCGTCGCGATGACTTTTAAATTGAGGGATCCTGCCTTAAACTCGTCTCCATCGACAAACAACTCATCAAACTGCCGTCCATCCACGAAGAATTTTTCACCCAAATTTAAAATCGACTTAAAAACCTTTTGAACCTCCAAAATTCGTGTGCCAACTCCGATCTTTGCGGCTGGAAATATTTTTTTGAGCGGTTGAGCCCCAGTAACGTGATCTGCGTGAGCGTGAGTTTCAAGAATATAATGCAGCTTTAGGCACATGGTCTCAATGAAATCCTTGACGCATTCAATCGAAGTTTTTTTGAGGGTTCCACTGGCTTGGTCAAAATTCCAGACAGAATCGATCACGACCGCGTCCAGGGTAACGCCGTCATAAACACAGTAAGTAAATGTATTCGTGTCTTTGTCGAACCAACACTTTATTTCCATGATTTCTCAAACTCCTACTTCAATTTAGAAGCACCGAACCAGGCGCCAATTGTCTTGTCATAAGCCGCTTCTGCGCTGAATCCAATGACGTAACAGGCCACAAATACCGCCGCGCCTTTCGATAATGCACCAATGGCTGCGATTCCAGGGCCTGGACAAATTCCGCTCATACCCCAACCAATACCAAATATTCCTGCACCCGTAATTAGCTTCACATCAATGTCAGCTCTAGCTGGAACATACCATTTATTTTCTAATAACGGCCGTCTACTGCGCATAATAATTCTATAAAACAGCGCATAAACGGGGATCGCCGATGCCATGACAAAAATTAGGCTTGGATCCCAATTGCCTTTGACGTCAAGAAACTCCAGAATCTTTTCAGGGTCAGTCATGCCGCTCAGTCCCAAGCCGAGGCTAAATAGTACTCCAATCAACAAACCTGCTAAATTCAGGATCATAGGTCTATCCTCTTTTTTATCGCCCGATCAGAAGCACGGTAAAAATCCCCATTAAAATAAACATAAACGTGGCAGCTAGGCCTCGAGGATTCCCGCGACCAATTCCACAAATGCCGTGCCCGCTTGTGCACCCACTTCCCATTTTTGTGCCTACGCCCACAATAAATCCAGAGGCGGCGAAGCGCCAGTAATTAGAATTTGTGCGAATATTTGCAAAATTTTCCGGCCAAAAATCGGCAGCAAGATATCCACCGGCGATCAGCCCCACGAAAAACATAAACCTCCATAGAGTGTCATTTTTTTTTAATTCCGGTATTCGACCGACAATGCCGCTAATCCCCAGGATGCGACCGTGAGTCCACAGGAAAAGAGCCGATGACAAACCAATTAGTATCCCACCCAAAGTAGCTCGGCCCCAGGGATGATTCATAACCTGGTGGACTGCCTGATTGATAACTAATTGCATAACTACCCCTAATCACCTTGTTAAGGTAAACTATATTCGCTTTCCAAAAATTATCCTAAAATAATATCGTTTCAATTGACAATAAAATGCGATAAAGTTAGCCAGATTTTAGTTCCACACGACTCAGATCCTCGGCGTGAGCCAATCTCAAGCGACTCCAAATAATCTAAGGAACCCAATTATGGCCCAAGAAATTAAAAGCTGCACTCCGCAAGAGGCTCAATTGGCTGTTACCTCCGATGCATCCTCAACATTAATCGACGTCCGCGAGGACGCTGAGATGAAGGAGGTTGCGTCCACCGTCGCTAAATGGTTTGCCATGAGCGTTTTAAATCCAGAGACCTTTGCAGCGACCTCTGGAATTCATAAAGACAAGCCGCTCTATGTCATGTGCCTTAGCGGCGGAAGAAGTCAGCGTGTTGCCACAGCCTTGGCCGCGGCCGGTTTTAGCAATGTGACGAATGTTGCCGGGGGCATAAAAGCGTGGCAGGCTGCGGGCCTACCCGTTAAAAAGGGCTAAAATTCCAGTCAAAATTAGCATCCAAAACGTCGAGGACGATTGCGCCTCCGGCATCAATGTTTAATCATTTCCCAATATTTTTTTGCGTCAAAATTTGGTGAATGGGGTGGGGTGTGGCACCTTATGCAGGCTTGTTTTGCTGGGTGTTCGGTCGCCGATAATGGCTTCACGCTTGGATTTGCAATGTGATCCTTCCGGGCGCCGTGACAGACTTCGCATTGTACATCAGTCAAGTGTGGACTTTTTTCTTGAGAAACAAAACCACCCTTTTCGCTGAATCCGACGACGTGGCACGAAACACATTCGGGGTCGGATGTGCGTTTTCGATCTAGGAGGGTTTGGTAGGCCGCGGCATGTTTGGTAGTCTTCCAAATTTCCACCGCTTTGCTATGGCAACTGGCGCATGCGGAAACACCCACGTATTTTGAGTCTTTTAAATTGCCTTCGCGTTGGCTAATGAGGAACTCCATTTTATGGGAAGACGCGTCTCTGAAATTGGCTACGACTTGCTGCATATCTTTACTCATGCCATCGTCCTCAGCCTTGGTCAACCAGTAGACGAAATGACGAGTCAAATTCTCGGCTCCATTACAAAGTTGACTTTTTGTCGAGTTCAGGAGATTCAAATTACAGTGGGCCTGTTTCGCAGAATCGGTTGCGCTCAGGGCTAACGCCAACGGTAAAATCGGGGGCAAGCCTTCCATCTCAGCCGACCTAATGACTCCTTGCCCACCCGCCGGTGTTTGCAGCACCTCCACGTCTCCTTGGCGCAATCGAATTAAACGCGACGGCTCCTTTCGCTCATCACCTGCAATAGCTTTGTCGAGGTCTGAATCATTAGACGAGATGATGGAGTCGAAAATTTTGGCACTCGCAATTTTTTTCAATGTATTGAGAGATCCACTGTATAACAAGACGGACTTTAACGTGGAAAATTTTGGCTCCTTGTTTTTTATTTGGCGCCATTTTTTTGCGTCGAAGGGCAGCAGATGTGGATAGCCTTTGAATGGCTCAACAAACCCGAACACCAAAAAATTGCGTGTTTCAACCATTACCTTAAATTCAACTTTCCGAGAAACGTTTGGCTTGTGATTGCTCAAAACATAAACTTGCCCTGACAACAATTTATCGGATGCCGTGAGTTCCGTTCGATTTAATAGTGTGACATCAGCGGCGACCGCGTTCATTCCTGCGCGGATGGCTATGTCTTTTTGTTGCGCTTGTTCAGAGGTAACGGCTGAAAAGGCGTTTCCCAAATGAAAAATATTTACGTCGGGATTAGCCGCTTTTTCTCGAGCTAAGTGTGCTTGTAGTCTTTGCACACCACCCAAATCCGTTATTGGGTCGCAACCGCACGGTTCAAAATTGCCTCTGATGTCGCCAAACGCCAGCCATCCAGCGGACGCGGCCAATGCCGTGCTTGAATAGATTTCGAGACTTATAAGCATGCCAACTAATGTGAGGGACAAATTTATCACAAAGCTCTCCATTCAATGTTGAAACAATGAAAAACCAAAAAGAAAAAATCCTGAAAAAAGTAGTACATTTATTGCACTCAAAATATAACCCGCTATTATTAATAATCCGTCTTTCTCAATACTTCCCAAGCACAAAACAACAATCGCAAGGGCCGGTGGCGCATTGAATCCAGGTGGCATTGGCAAGGACAACAGTAATGACACAACAAAAATCACCGCGCCAGTGATTCGCGCCACGTGGGTGTGTCCAGAAATAATCAACAATCGAGGTTTCGTGAATTTTTCGACTCGCTTCAAAATCCAGCTTGTACCTGTGAATATTTTATTGAGAACTTTGCCCGGCATTATTTTGGCATGCCAAGACATTGGCAGCCAAGGATCCCAGCCCACGACGATTTGAAATGAAACAGCACAAATAACAAACCCAAAAATCGTCGACAAACCTGGCAGTGGGGCTGGAAATAAAAATGGAATCGCAAATAACAAGCAAATGATCATGTGACCGAAAACACTAATTTGCAGAAGAAATTCTCCAACGGTCAAATCATCTCCCGAGCATGCTTGAGCCAGTTCCTCTATGAACTCGGAAAGGCGGGGGGGCGGAGCACTGCTGACGGTCGGCTTTTTGTCTTCAGATTTTATTGTCATGTCGACTCTATTATTTCGCATCATTTATTTCGCATCATTTATTTCGCATCATTTATTTTGCAGCATTTATTATAGTGCGGATTGTAAGTCATTAGAGTCTAGCAGAATCGTCACGGGTCCGTCGTTGACAAGAGAGACTTTCATGTCGGCACCGAAAAGTCCCTCGGCGACGGGAACACCAGATTTTCGCAGTTCTCTAATAAACTCACAATACAGGGACTTTGCGGTTTCCGGATCGGCCGCCTGCGCAAATCCTGGGCGCCGCCCACGACTGCAGTCTGCATAAAGGGTAAACTGGCTTACCACCAAAATTGAAGCGCCCACATCTTGAACAGATAAATTAAATTTGCCGGCAGAGTCAGAAAATAGCCTAAGGCCCAGTAATTTTTGCGTTAAAATAGAGATCTCGCGGCCGGTGTCTAATTTCCCGACTCCCAAAAATACGAGCCACCCGCTGCCAATTTCGCCTGTGATATTGCCGTCAATAGTCACCTTAGCCTCAATAACGCGCTGAATGAATGCTCTCACGATCGACTCCTTTGTACTCGCGCCCATCTCGAATCTAGTGCGATTTCCGGTCAGGAATTTGGCCGGCCTGACGCACCTTTTTGTTTGGCAGTTTCGAGTTTGTCTGTTTTAATCGGGTTCAGCGACAAGAATTTGCACAATATGTAGTTTTTAGCCGAGTATAAACGCAGGTATAAAAAATGAACTCTGAAATCAATCCTATAATTTCTGCGGACGCTGCAAGTGTCGACGATGGTATTGTTAGCACGCAATCAGCACCCCAAAAAAGCTACATTCCGCTTGCCCGAAAATATCGCCCTGCAACCTTTTCGGAGCTTTCTGGGCAGGACGCCACTGCCACCGCGTTATCCAATGCGATTTTGCTCAATCGCGAGCCCCATGCGGTTATTTTCAGCGGCGTTCGCGGTGTTGGAAAAACCACCTCAGCCCGCCTCTACGCAAAAGCATTGAATTGCTCGGCTTGCCAATCGTCACAATCTACAAAGTCGCCAGAACCCTGCAACAAATGCGAAAGCTGTTTAGCGATCAATAGAGGTCTCCATGAAGACGTCATGGAGATTGATGGCGCTTCGAATACGAGTGTCGATGACGTGAGGGCCCTAAAGGAGACGGTTTCATACGTTCCGCGGCGCTCACGTTTCAAAGTTTATATTATCGACGAAGTCCACATGCTATCTCAAAACGCATTCAATGCTTTGCTCAAAACCCTCGAAGAACCGCCATCACACGTGGTGTTTATTTTTGCGACCACTGAGCTGAATAAAATTCCTCAAACAATCATGAGCCGCTGCCAGTTATTCCACTTGCAACGACTAAGCCTGAATACCATTCTTGAACGCATTGTTTTCATTTTAAATGCGGAAAATATTCCCTTTGAAGACAAGGCCGCTTTCACAATTGCTAGGGAGGGTCACGGCTCTATGCGTGATGCCCTCACTCTGCTCGACCATGTCATAGCTGTCGGAGCCGGCACCGTATCAGTGAAAGCCCTCAGCACCATCGTCGCTCACGTTTCGTCGACCCAGTTTCTAAGCTTGCTCGACGGGCTCGTTCAACGCAATTCAGTTCAAATTATCCGGACCTTAGATGACCTGGAGAATTCTGGGATCGACATGTCAAATGTCGTTGAAAAGGTTGCAGCTACGGCACGTCACGCGTTCATAATTCGTGACGTAGGCTCTGAGTCCATTGATTTTAAAATGCTAGGGTTTGATGACGAGGAAACACGGCAACTTGCAGAAATTTCGTTGCGCGCGGGACCGATGGATCTTAATCGAATTTTCAGAACGCTCTCACGGGCGCGCACTGAGATGGACGGCTCGGCCCTTGACCGTTACATCGTAGAAAATTACTGCCTCGAATGGTGCCTTGATCCTGGCATTATGTTTCAAACCAACGCAAGAATGGGAGCTATTGCAGCGCCCTCAAACAATCGCAACTCACCGCAAGAGCCTGCGGCAGCTCGCGTCAGTGCCCCTCAGGTCCCCATGACTAGTAGAGTCGAGCCATCCACGGTTTCCAATCCATCCACTCATGCTGCCGCAGTTCCACCACCTGCAGCCTCCGCTGTGGGTCACGGGTTTCCTTCCACATGGCGAGACCTCGTTGAAACATTGAAAATCCACAAAGCCTTGCTTGCCAAACGCCTTGAGGATGTTCACCCCATTGATTACACGCAATCGCGAATTGAGCTGGTTATTCCAACAGATAGCTTTCTATCGGTTGCATTGCTAAAGCCGGAAGAACAAAAAAAACTGAAGGATGCGTTCGCTGAGCATTTTGGTTTTACTGGAACAATTTTGTTCAAATCCAAAAAAACAAACGAGATGCCTCAAACGCCTAGTGCGCAGGTTCTGCCTGAAAATGTCGCCATGATTCAGCGACGTGAAGATGCTGCCCATCACGAACAATTAACCGCGGATGCACAAACCAACCCAGTGACCGAAGCTGCCATGAAATTATTTAACGTTACGACTGCTGCCAGCGTCCAAAATAGGCCTCAATAGAGCTAAACATTAATTGAAATATGGATGACCCCCCCCATGGCCTTTACCAACTTTGAGACTAAAGACATTCATTGTAAAATAGTCTATTTCGGTCCAACGGGATCCGGAAAAACTGAAAATTTGCGGTCTATATTTACTCAAACCTCTAGCGATATCAAATCCGGGCTCCTAGAACTAAAACAAGATGACAGTTCAACCCGTTACTTTGATTTCCTCCCTCTAAGCCTGGGGCAACTCGGAGAATTTCATGTTAAAATGCATTTGTTTACGCTTCCTATCAGTAGCCTGTATGAAAGCACCTCTTCGGTCATTCTTCGTGGTCTAGATGGGTTTGTGTTCGTTGCAGATTCCCGAGCCGACAGCCTGGTCAAAAACATTGAGGCCTTGGACAAGTGTAAAAAAATTCTTTTGGCAGAAGGCTACAACGTGGCCGATTTACCGCGAGTGATTCAATACAATAAGCGAGACTTGCCTGATATTTTTCCAATCGATATTTTGCGTGAACAATTAAACCCAAGTGGCTACCCTGACGTTGAGGCCTCCGCCATTAATCATGTGGGAATAACCGAATCACTAGAGGCCATTGCACAACAAATTATGGACAAACTTGCGCAAAGTAAACAGCAGGCTCCAAAAGGGAGAGACCATGGCAACTCTAATATACTGCCCTACTGATACAGCTGTTTTAGTTGTTGGTTTAAGGCGAGAAGACGGCCTCCTGCTTTTCCCTACGGATGCAGGTGATGTGCCTGGAATTGTTCGCAAAATAAATACGAGCCTGCCAATAAATCCACAGCTTATAGACATGGCTGTTGAGCGCACAGGTATGCCGCGAATAGAAATTTCCGTTTGGCAAGAGTTTGAATGTACGATTGTACTGCCTGACGGGGAGCCTGCCACCGTCTATGCAGCCCGCGTCATTCAAACTGCACACGTGATCCCTGACGACGTTAAAACTTTGCCCGACATCCTTCGCGGGATGCCTCAGAATAGAAACCGAGTGGCCTACATGAAGGCCATGCAAGTATTTTCTGGCGCCCTTACAGAATCCACGAAAGCCGTCGATCTGGACGAGGTGCATCGGCACTTCAAAGGCTTAACCGAGAAGTCTAAGAATCGTGACTAAGTGACGCAATTCACTTGATGAAGCCCGCGTGACGAAGCCCACGTGACTCGACCGCGCAATCCAAATATCTGGTTGATATCTGATGGTTAAAACAAATATCTCAATGTATCTCAGAGAAAAGCCGATAAGTCTTTTGTGTCGGCTATTTAATCGCAATGAGGAGGATTTCATAAATGCAAAAGTCAGGTCAGGTGCGAAGAAAACTTAATCTGTGGCTGTTTAGCGTGACAGCGTCTGCGGTGATCGGACTCTACAGCTGTAAAGACCATAATCAACGGGCAGAAATCAAGACTCTGGACAGCATAGCCTCTGGTGAAACAAACCTTAAGGACAATCAATGCAGCGGTAGCTACAAGGCTCTCATTAATCCCGCCAGCCAAATTATTTTTGATATTCTAGATCCCCAAAAAATTAGTGCCGAAAATAAAACAAAAATACAGTCCGCAGTTACCGCCTACTTTACGGCGATCCCCGAACCCATGCAAAAATTGTTTCTTGATTTTGGCGGCACCGTCTTAATCTCGACTCGAGTCGATGAGCTGTGTAGCGGTTCTAGGTCATTCCAAGCACTTGATGCTCAGGCTCAAGAGAAAACTGAGGGCTGTTTTGCTTTTGCAACAGATCCTAAAAATATTAAACCCGCAATCTTAACTCTCATTCAAAGCCCCAACAAAACCCAAAACATTCAATATTATGGTCCACAACTTTTTGGCTACCTCTATGCGCAATTTTACAGTCGGGTAGGCGAACCTTCGAGTCCCAAAAGATTGTTTGACATTAACCAGACTGAGTCTACAGTAATGGTTTCTCAAAAGGAGCGAGTGGCTAATGCTTTCCTTGAGGATATGCTGAAAAGTAAAACTTTTAACTTTGACGTCCTGACTAAGATATTGGGGACAAATGCTCGCTCTGAACTAGGATCCGACCAGAAAATCCCGCCCCTAGATCGACTCACGTTCTCGGGTGCTACCTCAGATAAAACCAAACGCAAAGCTCAGGTTTTGGACTATTTCTTTGCCAATGCGTTTCAATCGATGCACTGTAACGACCACTCAAAAGAGGTTGCTTTGAAGTTTTTCAAAAATTCTCACGACGTCTTTGCCTCTGTCGATGACGCGATTTTAGATTTTTCGGCAAAGCTATCCGGATCAGTCTCTAGTCGCGACACTGCAAATTCCAAAAAACAAGCCACTGAGAAAAAGCAGACCGTGGCAGCCTCCGGAAAATCTGAATTTTCGTTGGGAGGGGGTAACCCTATGGACATGCTTTCCATGCTTATGCCTGCACTCGGCGGAGGTGGACAAGGTGCTGCTGGCGGCATTCAAAGTCTGTTAGGAGGGCTAACCGGAGGAGCGGGAGGCGGCGGTGGAATAGCTGACCTCTTCAAGAAGTTTTCTGGTGGCTTGGGTGGTGGTGGAGGCCTTCCAGGAATTGATAAACTTCTAGCGGGAGGTGGCGGAGCATTGTCCGGAGCACTCAGTGGAATGTATTCTCAGCTAAGTGGCGGCGGATGCCAAGGGGGCAGCTGCCCAGGAGGTTCCTGCAACGGCTCGTGCTCAGGCGGCGCGTGCAGTAGCTGTGCAAATGGTAATTGTGGTGGCTGCACGGGTGGTTGTAGTTGCGGTTAGACTCCAATTAGCCAAGGTGTGTAACAAGACATTCGGGAAATTGGTCGGCCATCATTGGTCGCACAATGCGGCTCTGGTGCGAAAACTCTCGACTTCAGGTATAGTCCGCAATTCATCTTCATTCCCGAGGTATTGGGTTGATGAGACGTACGTCAAAGTCAAGGGAAAGTGGATGTACCTCTATAGGGCGGTTGATAAGGCGGGCGCATCGATAGACTTTTATCTCTCGGCACATCGCGACCATTTGGCCGCGGCAAGGTTCTTCAAGAAAGCCCTTACGGCCAAACATACAACTCTACCCAGGGTCATCAATGTCGATAAAGCTGCGTCTTATCCCCCAGCCGTGGAGTCTGCAAAAGCTGCAGGTTATCTTCCCGATGAGACCATACTCAGGCAAGTAAAGTATCTCAACAACGGAGTTGAAGGCGACCACATGCCAATGAAAAGACTGATCGCCCCTGGGCTGGGGTTCTGGTCATTCAATACGGCTCGAAAGACGATTCAAGGATACGAAGTAATGAGGATGATAAAGAAGGGGCAGGTACCAGCAGCCGGAAAATCGGCCGCTGGTCAAGCTAGGTTTATCAATTTACTTTTCGGGGTTGTTGCTTAGGGCGAATGACAGTCCCGAAAGCTTTTCCTTGCAACGATTTCGATTTTTGCACCAGAGCCTAATAAAGCGGTAGTACAGCAGCATAATAAAGCGGTAGTACAAAGGGCCACCGCAACTTTTTGCTATCAAATAGTTGCAAATACCCCACTTTATGCTATCATTTATTTGGGTATTTATTATTTACTATGAATAATATCAGGCAGTTATGAATCGGTCCATAAATTTTCACCTTGAGCACTGGCTCCATCAATCGGATCGGAAGCCTTTGATTGTTCTTGGGGCAAGGCAAATTGGCAAAACATATTCTCTTAGAGAGTTTGGAGCCACGAAGTTTACAAAAGTTCATGAATTTAATTTCCAATCAAACCGTAAATTACACAAAATTTTTTCTGGTGATCTTGATACAAAGCGAATCATCCGCGAGCTCGAATTTGTAAGTGATACCTCAATTGTACCTAATGGTCAGGAACTAATATTTTTTGACGAGATTCAAGAATGTCCTGAAGCGTTAACCTCGCTTAAATATTTTTGCGAGAACTTACCTGAGATACCACTCGTTGCAGCAGGTTCGCTTCTTGGTTTGCATCTAGCACCGTCTTCGTTTCCCGTTGGGAAGGTCGATATCTTCCACATGTTCCCAATGTCCTTTCAGGAATTCGTGGAGACCACTTGTTCAGAAAGAGAAAGTGCTGTTTTTCGAGAAGGCATCATCAATCCAAAATCTTTATCAGAAGTAGCTCACGAAAAATTTTGGCTTTTGTTTAAATGCTACCTAATCACTGGCGGCCTTCCAGAATCAATAACGACATGGCAGAAACTTGGCGGGGTTGGGGGCGGTGTCAAGGCATTCGCCGGGACCAGGGAGAAGCTAGCGACGATTATCACAAGTTACATGGCAGATATTTCCAAACACGCGGGAAAAATTAATGGGATGCACATCGAGCGGGTATGGAAGCATATTCCACAACAATTAGCAGCTGCCGTTGATGAAGCTACTGGGCGATTTAAATTTAAGGATGTTGTTGCCGGTACAAATTCATACCGTGATTTAATTGGGCCAATCGACTGGTTACAAAAATGCGGGCTTTTACTCAATGTGCCTATTTGTCATTCCATTGCATCACCCATCGGAGCTTACACAAAGCACAATATTTTTAAGCTATACATGTTCGATTGTGGAATCTTAGGGGCAATGCTCTCAATGCCAATAAAGACAGTGATGGATTTCGACTTTGGATCTTACAAGGGCTTTTATGCAGAAAACTTTGTCGCACAAGAAATCCTCGCGGGTTCTCCGTCGCCAGCAAATCCGATCACCCTTCATTCTTGGTCCGAAGGCCGTGCTGAGATTGAATTCATTTTCGAGTCTGACACTGGCATTACCCCAGTGGAAGTAAAATCTGGCAATAGAATTAGGGCAAAAAGCCTCAAGAGCTATGTGGTACGGTATACTCCAAAGCAGACTGTTATTTTGTCGGCAAGGAGGCCTTCAGTATCAATTCAAAACAACGTTAAGTTGATTAATCTTCCGCTTTATTTTGCCGGGGCATTGAACTCCTTATAAAATCTAACTAGTGCGAGTTCGGCGTTCATTTGAAAAAAATAGGCAATTTCCTAAGCATTGTGTCTGTTGCTCGCAGGTCTTACGACCACCGGCTAAAGAATTCAGTTGCATGTAGTGGAAACTCGAATCTTTTTCCAGAACTGGCCATTCCCAAGAGAACCACTTCGAGATG
>CANJQY010000036.1 GCA_947476525.1 Oligoflexales bacterium | reverse complement strand
TCCTGCGGTCCCTGGGATGGTTAACCAGCCCAACCACTCGCTGCAATTGCAAATTGATCCTGCCAAATTTTCAAAGCCCACAGACAAGATAGGTGGTCACTCAAAAATTTCAATCAAATTGCAAAAAAGTGGCTATTTTGCTGGCCCCATGCAGCTTGAAATTTGCTTGGACTCAGGTACATCCAAAATGCAAGGCTGGGGAATTCCAGTCGTGAGGCGTGGGAATTCTAACGGCAGCGGCAACTTGAATCTAGAGGGAGGTGCAAATTTAGATCTTGACGATCCCGTAGCCTACGGAAAATTGTGTGCAGAGAAAATGGGGGCACTACCTCCCTTCGATTGTCGCAAAGCGGGAGAAATCATTCCTATTACCGTCGACGGCGTCGAGGTCGATTATGGCAAGCACGCCCTAAATATGGCCTGTGATCGTCCACCGTATTTGGGCTTAGGTGATCAAGGGAATTGTATTCCTTATGCACGCCTCGGCAGGCTTGATACCGGTAAGCCAGAGGTCGACACAGTATTTATTTGCCGCCGCTACAAAATTGGTGAGATTGACGCACAAAGTAATGCGTTGAAGAGTTTTCGAGGGCCGGATGTGCCACTTCATGAAGACGTTGCCATTGTGCAGCACAACAGAATCACCGGAGACACATGTTTTTTCCAAGCGCTATCTGGCTTTCAACCTATGGAACGGTCGCTTCCTACGAGGCGCGTGCCACCCCCCAATGAAGAGGCGTTGCCTCCTGAGGTTGTGCGTGACAATAGACGCCAGCCCGAGGATGAAAAAGCTTTGGCCGCCAATGAGTTTTGGATTACTCCTGCTGACATTCAAAGCTTTGCGTGCTCTGGGTGTCACGACTCAGATCCGTATATGATGAGCCCTTATGTGATGCAAGTTTCACAAAATCTTCCCGGCGGAAAAAAAGATTTTATGGTTCCTTGTGACCCAGCGGTACCTGGACAAATCAGTGTTAATAATTGCCAAGCAAAAGACGGCAAAGGTCTCTATAAACTAGTAAGCCGACTTCACAACGCTCCAAACTGGCGCCCCACTCGATTCATTGCGCCGAAAGCGCCTGACGCCCAAGCGTGTGTCTCCTGTCACCGCATCGGAAACCTGAATACATGCAGCGTTTGGGCGGGTGACTCGGGAGGTGATAGCAAGCATTTCTCGAATTTTCGAACAGCCATGTCAAAAACATATCCAAACAATACTTGGATGCCACTTTACACTGGGTCATTTGGTTTTGGAGAATTGGAAAAAGCCCATTCAATTGTCGACCAAGCGTCTTGGGATAATCAATTCAAAAGGGGCAAAGACGCCTTACGTGAATGCTGTGATTTACAGGGTAAAGCTGGATTTGACGAAAAGTGCACCATGTCCAATACCACCTCACGGCCAAGTGATTTCCGAGGTGCTGGCGTAGAGCCAACCGAAACCACCGTTTTTACCGCGGCAAATCTTCCAGCTCAAATTGCAGACGGGTCAACGACCGTGATTCCTCTGGTTACCTCTGGGGAGATCTCTAAAAGAAAGCTAGCTTATCGTCTTAGCCTGTCGATAAAAATAAAACATGAATACATCGGACAACTAAAAATAAAACTCCGCAAAGGCGGTCCTGCCAACGACATCGGGCGCATTGATTTCGACGAATACTATCCTCTTGAACCGGATGTACTGATCTATGATGGCAGTGCGTCCCAGTCTCCAAGTGCACGGTCAGTAAACTTGCAGTTGTCGTCCGACCAACTTAATTCTGCCCTAGCACCACTCATCGGAGCGCCTGCATTGGGGGCATGGCAATTGGTGATTGAAGACAGCGAAAATCTCGAGACCGGTCAAGTCGATGCGGTTGAACTTCAATTAAAAATAGCAGAGTAAGGGTGATCAACATGACATTCAATGCGTTACGCAAAAAAATATTCGTTACCAAATTTTCTTTGACAAAAACTGCCGCAGGGATTTTGTTAGTGGGATCCGTAGTCGGGACCTCAGTGATGAGCTGTCGTAGTCGCGGTGGAGCCAATCGCCTTTCGTCAAACTCCGACACCGATCAAGCGGTCGAGGTGCTCAATATTTTGGGTGCACAGTCTCCACATCTACCGGCAGGGTCCACTGGGACTTGCGCTGGTGCATGTCATATTGGAGCTCAGTGGCACGCCGGCAATCTCAACGCGGAACATTCTGTCATGATTAAGGAGTGGGCCGAGCTAACCAAAACAACAAACACTTGCCTCACGGCGAATGCCAGCGCTCCGGCAAAAAAACTTTCTTGTTTCTACAACGATCCTGAGAATGCCGCGTTAGGATACAACGTCAAAAAAATTGGCTTCTACCGCGGTGCAGCACATCTGGAGAGCACCAAGATCATTTTTATGGATCCACTATTACCGTCTGGAGTGGGAGGTGAACAAGAGTATAAAAAATGGTTTTCCGATGCAGCCATGCCCAAGCAGCCAGCCGAAATGCCGTCAACCTCCGCCTTTCCACAACTTAAGGAAGAGGACTTTAGCAAACTATTGGCGTGGAGTCTTGCGGGAGCCCCCAATCTTAACGAAGCGTTCGGGCCGGTTCAGATCGTGGACCCCGTGGCACCTGACACATGCGTCAGCGATACCAGCGATGAACTGAAACAACAGATCGAACGATTACGAACAGAGAAAAAAAGTTGGACGGAAGTTAATAAACAAAATCCGCGGATAAAAATGTTGGGGTGCGCCGAAGGAACCAGCTCGCCAGACCGCTGTTTTATGGACGAAGTCAACGACTTGAAATTTCCTGAAGTATTTACAGACAGCGAAACGAAGACATGGGCAAACCGCATTCGCAGTGAAAATTTCAATAATATCCAAATTGACGACAGTATGCCGCCGACACAGCGGATGCGCCTTCTTAAAAAACTTCCGTTTCGTAGTGCGTTTTGGGCGCGTAGCTCTGCTGATGGCCGATTCATGGGTGACGGCCTGTCCAACCAAGCACAAATAACGAACCCCGATGGGTCAACTGGACCTTACCTTCCTGATAATTCTCATGGCTTTATTGTCGATTTAGCCCTGGACGATCGCCCCTATATAGGGGTTTCAGGGCCGTACGATCCCGGTTTTTTTCCAGACAACAACGGTTTTACGTGGATGGTTGGCGGCACTGGATATTTTTGCAATCAGCGGCTACTTGAAAATCCAAATACAAAGTTCATTGATTTCAGCACTGAAACTACTTTTTGCGGATCTCGCGATGTAGGGGTGTATCAGCACGTTGGCCGGGCCATCGATGACAAATACTATATCGTACGTAGTGACAACTATTCTAACGACGACGGGGGAAAATCTTCATACCGGGCTGATCCATCCGTAAAACCATTTGCCAAAGAAACTTCGGCCGCCCAGCTCTATACCATGAATGAAGACGGCCAAAAGTTCTCTGTGAATCCCGCGGTCATGCTCCCCACTCCCTTTGAAGGAGACTTCGGAATTTCTCCATCGGCCTCCTTCATCACATCACGCATTGCGACAAGGCCAGTAAGCCCAACCGACTCGTCCATTCAAGAGGGATACCGCATCCGCCGTTTCGATCCCGCTACCGCGGCCACTGTGCCGTTGGCCACGGTGTGTATGCGAGGCGGCAAGGCATCCATCTCCTACAACGAACGATTTATTGTCACCCATCATTATGTTGACAAAATGGATGCCAAGGAATTCAAATTAGACGAAAATAGTGATGCATTTAAAGACCGGATTAATAATTCTTCAAATGTTTATATTTACGATCTTGTCACCAAAAGAAAATTTCGAATTACTTTTATGAATGCCGGGCAATATGCACTTTATCCACACTTCCGCTCCGATGGTTGGCTCTATTTTTTAGTGCGAGATGTTAACAAACCGACCAGCGATTATTTGGTTGCCAGTGACGTGGCCCTCAGGCTTCCGTCCTTACCAGCTAGTTACACCGGAATTAAATAGGGCACTACATGCGTGAGCAAAAAATTATAAAGTCTTACAGCTCACTAGCCATTATCCTCGCAGTTGTCTCGACTGCCGTTGGCTGCCGAGCAAGATCGCCGAGAACATCAGACGAACGTGCGACCCCCGAGCAACGGCGGGTGATCGGGGCAGGAGTTCCCTATTTGCCCGCTCGGGCCACAGATAAAATGGCCTTGGCTCAGAACATGCAGCTCCGCCGCGAGAAGGCATGGGACGTTATTCGTGAGCTCACGAAAGAAGTGCCCATCGCACATAATCCTGGAGGCCACGGGTCTCTACCAAATGCTTCAGCCTCGCTACCTCTCTGGCAAACGTGGTACACGGGCGACGAGCTTCCGGTGATGTTCCGCAGTGCGTATGAAAAATTGACGGTGGATCAACGTAAGATCCGCGCCCCGATTTGCCCGGAAGAGCTCGACAGTTTATTTGAAAAACACGCACAATCGCCAGTGTTGGGATTCACCCCTGAAGAACTCGAGCAACGACTGTCACAGGTCGAATCACTCGAAGAAATTCGCGGCATCAGCGGCCGCGGAGTGACGATGTTTAGCCCTGGACTACTGCGTCACTATTTTGAAAACTATGTCTACGTACTAAAGTGTGAGGCCGAGCAAGCAGGCCTAGGGCCGCAAACGATTTTATCACCATCAAATCATACGCCTTGTTTTGCGAGTGAATTTCCATCTGGGCTAGATTTTCCGTACAAACTTCCACCTTCGGACTACTCTCGCTGCAAGGTGCCTAGCGCGCCTGGTCCAGGGATCAACCATGGTGCAGCTGTGGCCCTAAAAACATCGTGGCGAAAAGCTGGAGCTGGTGTGGTCGGAAAATTCGACACCGACGGGGAAAGCCTAACCAAGCACCTAACCGAAGGAGCCTGGAAGCCAAATTCGCTGATTCCAGCGCAAAATCTGAAACCTGACGCGATCTTTTCCATTAAATTAATGGCCTCAGCCAACCAGTATAATCTTGAGTCGATCCACGTCGTCTCAAAGGAAACAAGAGATTGGTTGTGGATCACACTTTGGTGGTCTCCCGAGCCGAATTTAGATTTCGGCGAGGATCGTCCCGCTGCTTTTGCAGGAACGCCATGGGCCAACTATAAAATGTGTGTCGTCACAGATTTCGTCGAGGGTGATCTTGATCCAGCTTCCCACTACACGATCACTCACCCGTCTCTTGCAAGGGCTCTTGGCGCCAGCAATAAATGGGCTAGCCCCAACACGCAGTGCTCAAATCCATTTATCGAACAAGGACAAGGCAACGCTGAAACAAATTGTATTGGATGCCACCAACATGCCGGCACGAAAGCAAATCCTGAAGAAATATATTTGAACGATCCTGAAAATCCAAGAACGGCTGTCAGTCGGCAACTATACCCTAACCATTCGAGGAGTCAGGTGCGTCATAATTTTCCAGGCGACTATCTTTGGTCGTTTAGTCAAGGTCCCGATTATTTTGAATCCGAAATTATTTCAACCGTCAATAATGTCGATCATGGTATTTAGACCGATAGAGTCAGCGTCAATAAGGGAGTTCTAACTTTACTCAAATCGGGTAGTAATGTCTGATGTACCGTTGAAAGGAATCTAAGTTTAGTGAGTGATTTTTCAAGGGCTGTTAGTACTTCGAGCAGATAGGGGCCACCATGAATCGTTTGTCAGAAATACCGCGAATACTTATTTTTTGCATTGCCGCAGCCATATTTTGTCCAGTGGCTTCAGTGGTGCTAGCGTACGAACCCTTAGGTGGAATCGAAACGCAGTACTCGCAAAAGCTGAATGACCGAATGCTAGGGAAAAGCAATCTTCACCTAAACCAAGGGCAGGCCGACGAGCGTGGAATCAGATTTGTGTGCTTTCGCGACGCCAAGGACGAGTATTATATTGGAGCAGCTCAGTTTCAGACAATAGCCGCGCGGGTCGATGTTGTCGCAAAAGTCCTTTCGGAGTTTGATCGTTACGTTGAGTGGACGGAAGGATTAGTTAAGAGCAAAACAGAAAAAATTTCAGCGAACCGATTTTTGGTGGCCTTGGAGCAGGCCATTCCGGTTCCGTTTGTTTCGAATATTCATACTCAACTCTTATACGAAATGGAAACTGGTAAGGATCGGGTCACGTTTCGCTATCAACTAAAAAAAAGCGACTCACTTGTGGCTTATGATGGAATCATTATTTTGGAGGCTGCTCCCAACAACGCAACGGCGTTTTCAGAGTATGATATTCTCAACGCGAATTGGGGCGTGGCAAAGGCTCTCGGCATTAAGAAAATATGGACTGACAGTCTAAAGTCTATGTATCAGGCAGATCTGGCCGTGAAAATCCAAGCAGAAACGCCCAACTTACCCTTAAACAAAGTATTGAAGTCTACAGTTGAAATAGCAGCTGAAAAAGATTTTCGTTCATGTTTCGAACAACGCCAACCTTTATAGGAAGTTGAATTATTTGGAGCCCACCGCTGTGTCACCTGCGGTGGTCAATCAGCCGGGATACTCGTATGTGGTAATGCCTAGGGTTGGTTCCTAGGACTAGCATTTACAGCCTTAGGGTAGGGGCAGTGCCGGCAATCACTATCGCAGCAGTTCCCCCGTTTCAGGTGATATTTTGCAGTGAAAACTAACAATCCGGAAATTGGATCGATATAATGATCTTCGGAAGCCTCCGTCGAGGCCCCGCCTTTGTTGGCCGTGGGTGAGACGTCCGAACGCTTGTTTTCAGCCACGCTGAATCTCCGATTTAAAGCATCTCAACGATAACGGCACTCGCCTCACCGCCGCCGATGCATAGAGTTGCAAGACCACGTTTTTTCTGCGTTTGTTTCAAAGCTGTGAGTAATGTCACCAATACGCGGGCTCCACTGGCCCCAATCGGATGGCCTAGGGCGACGGCACCACCGTAAATATTAACTCGCTCAGCTGGCAATTTCAAATCATGTATGGCGGCCATCGTCACTACGGCAAAGGCCTCATTAATTTCGTAGAGATCGATATCTGTAGTAGCTAGGTTTGCTTTTTTCAAAACCTTTTCAATACATCCGACGGGTGCTGTCGTAAACCAAGTAGGCTCTTGGGCAAAGGAGGCGTGGGCCACAATTTTTGCGATGGGTTTTAGGCCTTCCTTTTTTGCCGTCTCAAGATCTGTAATCATGAGTAGTGCGGCGCCGTCACTAATAGAACTTGCGTTGGCGGCGGTAATAGTTCCATTTTTATCGAACGCAGGTCGAAGATCTTTTAGCTTAGCAAGATCAGCGGCAAATGGTTCTTCGTCTAGGTTTGCGAGGGTGGTTCCTTTTTTAGTGACCAGCTCTACAGCGACAATTTCGGATTCAAAAATTTTATCAGTGATCGCAGCGCGTGCTTTTTGATAGCTGCTCAATGCGAATTCATCTTGAGCTTCTCGGCTAAACGAATATTTTTTCGCGCATTCTTCACCACAATTTCCCATGGCCACGTTGCCGTACGGATCCCAGAGGCCGTCATGCTGCATATGGTCCTTCAATTCGGCGTTACCAAACCTGAGGCCTGCTCGTGAGTTTGGCAACAAGTGTGGAGCTAGGGTCATGTTTTCTTGGCCGCCAGCAAGAACAATTTTTGCATCTCCAGCCCGAATAGCTTGATCAGCAAGCATCACGGCCTTCAGCCCAGAGCCGCAAACGCGGTTTATTGTCGTAGCGCAAACAGATTTCGGCAAACCACCGTAAATCGCTGTTTGCCTGGCGGGGGCTTGTCCTACCCCGGCAGTTAAAACCTGGCCCATTATAATTTCATCGATTTTATCAGGATTGATTCCTGTTTTCTTTACACAATCTTTAACAAGGGCCGCACCGAGGAGTGGGGCAGGGGTGCTTGCAAACATTCCGCTAAACTTTCCAATTGCGGTGCGCCCTGCATAAACGATTACGACGGGATTAGATGACATTTTTGACTCCTTAAAATTTCCAAAATACCAATTCGTGAGCTTAATTAAGCATAGCCAGAGGGGGAATGTCTAGGCTATGCTTCCGAAACGTCGATTTAGGCGTGATCAAATCATTGTGAAACACCAGCAGACTTTTATTTAACCACCGACGAGGAGTTACACATGACGGTTAGGCCAAAGTGTACCCTAAAACTTTCAAATGGAATGGAATTCGAGGGAGAGCTCATTGGCGCTCCAAATGAGGTGGCCGGTGAGCTTGTTTTTACGACTGGAATGGTTGGGTATAGCGAGGCTTTGACGGATCCTTCTTATTATGGGCAAATATTACTTTTCACATATCCACTGATTGGAAATTACGGAATCCCACCGCTCCATAAGGATATTTCCATAGAGATGTCTCATGGTTTTGAGAGTGATCGAGTGCATGCCAAAGCGGTGATCGTAGGCATTGATAGTGCAGAGGCCTTTCATTGGTCCAGTCGCCAGACGTTGGATGCTTGGCTTAAGGAGCAAAACGTGCCTGGCATTGCGGGTATTGATACAAGGCAATTGGTACATATTATCCGCGAAGAGAAGACGGTGTTCGGTCGAATCATGCCGCAGGGTGTTGCGACGTCAGGGAAGGCCTCTAGTTTAATATCTAAGGCGGAAAAATTTTTCGATCCTGCGGCCCAAGAAATTTTGCGCGAAGTTTCCTGCAAAAAATCTTTTAGGCTTGGCAGAGGGAATAAGCGCATCGGGGTTGTTGACACGGGTGTAAAATGGAATATTTTACGTCAACTGATTCATCACGGAGCAGAAATTGAAGTGCTACCATGGGATGCAGATTTAAGTAAGAGTGACGTCAGTGCATGGCTTTTATCAAATGGCCCTGGGGATCCTCAAAAAACCGGCGACCTAAAAAACCGAATCGCGGGCTTGCTTACCGGACATTGCCCAATTTTAGGAATTTGTTTGGGTCATCAATTATTGGCACTCGCGGCTGGGGCGACGACGTCCAAGATGAGTTACGGGCACAGGTCTCACAATCAGCCGGTGCAGCTCGTTGGCACACGCAAAGGTTTTATCACTAGTCAAAACCACGGATTTATGGTCGACCAGGCGTCTCTTCCAAAGGATTGGGAACCTTGGTTTGTCAACGCGAACGATCAGACGATCGAGGGTATTCGGCACAAATCGAAGCCATTTAAAAGCGTGCAGTTTCACCCAGAGGCGGCCAGCGGTCCTAGAGATACTGGATGGATCATCGAACAATTCGTGAAGGAGCTTTAAGATATGCCGCTTCATCCGCAATTACAGCAATTAGGTTGCAAACCAAAAATCATCTTGTTAGGTTCTGGTGGTCTCACGATTGGACAAGCCGGAGAGTTTGACTATTCCGGGACTCAAGCAGTTAAAAGTTTGCTTGAGTGTGGCAACGAAGTCATCGTGATCAATCCAAATATTGCGACGGTGCAAACAAACCCTCAAGCTGGCGTCAAAGTCTATTTGTATCCGGTGGAGCCTGAATGGATTGAAAAGGTATTTGCGTTAGAGAAGCCTGATGCAATCGTAGCAGGCTTCGGTGGGCAGACAGCATTAAATTGTTTGATTGCTCTTGAGGATAATGGGGCGTTAAAGCGGCATAACGTATTGAATCTTGGTACGCCTGTTTCCACATTAAAAATGACAGAAGACCGCTCTTTGTTTGCTAAAAAGATGAAGTCTATTGGCATGCCTATTCCTGATAGCTATGCATGCGAGACGTCGTCGCAGTCGGTTACGGCAGCAAGCGCGATTGGTTATCCAGTGATTGTTCGTGCCGCGTTTGCGTTAGGGGGCCTTGGCAGTGGGTTTGCGGCTAATGAAGGTGAGCTGTTGGCCTTGGTTGATGTGGCGCTTGCTGTCTCACCGCAGGTGTTGGTTGAAAAATCACTACGCGGATGGAAAGAAGTAGAGTACGAGGTCATGCGTGACAGTCAAGGCAATACCATTGCCATTTGCAACATGGAAAATTTTGATCCTTTAGGTATTCACACCGGTGACAGCATCGTGGTTTGCCCGAGTCAATCTTTGTCTGATAATGAATATCAGATGCTGAGAAACGCGGCCATTAAGATCATTGATAGCTGCGGGGTCATAGGTGAGTGTAACGTTCAATATGCACTGAGTCCCAATAGTTTAGATTTTGTGGTTATAGAGGTGAATGCGAGACTTTCGCGGTCGTCAGCCCTAGCGAGTAAAGCGTCGGGGTATCCTATCGCCTACATTGCGGCGAAGGTAGTTCAGGGTTTCGATTTGTTAGAGATTCAAAACCCAGTGACTGGAGTGACCTGCGCTTTTTTCGAGCCAGCTCTAGACTATGTGACGATAAAGGTTCCGCGTTGGGATTTAGGAAAATTTAAAGGAGTGTCCCGCGAGCTGGGCTCGACGATGAAGTCAGTGGGCGAGATTATGTCGATCGGTCGAAGTTTTCCCGAAGCGATTCAAAAGGCTGTGCGCATGATCACAGAACTAGACGCCGGATTGGCCACATTTGTTCGCGTTCAATTGGCCGATAGCGACCTGGAGAAGGCACTTTCGGAGCCGACCGACGTGCGGTTTTACGCCGTCATTTCGGCGCTTCGTTCCGGTTGGAATTTGGAACGCATTCACGGATTAACCCACATTGACAAATGGTTTTTGTCGAAGCTGCAAGAAGTTATTTTGTGTGAAAATGCGATAAAAGTTGTGTTTGCAAGTAGTGACTTGGAAAGTGTGACCGCAAACCAGTGGCTTTCTTGGAAGCGGCTTGGATTTTCTGATGCACAAATGGCCCATTATTTCCTTGAGGCCAAACAGAAAAAACCAGACCAAGCGTCGATCAACTGTGAGTCAGGAAAAATTCGCACGTTACGCAAAAAATACAAGATCGTTCCTGTGGTCAAAAAAATTGACACGACGGCAGCCGAGTATCCGGCAAAAAGCAATTATTTATACATGACGTATCACGGATCGGTTTCTGACCCTGGCCTTGGCATGGGGGCTCAGTCCAAGAAAACCGCCCTAGTGCTTGGCAGTGGAAGTTACCGGATCGGCACTTCTGTGGAATTTGATTGGTGCGCCGTATCTTGCAGTCGAAAACTCCAAGAAGAGAGTTGGCGCAGTGTTATTTTGAATTGCAATCCTGAAACTGTATCAACGGATTACAATAGTTCGGACAGCCTGTATTTTGACGAGATGTCCCTTGAACGGGTGTTAGATGTTTGTGAATTTGAAAAAATTGAGGGAGTCGTCGCGTGCATGGGGGGACAATTGCCTAATCGTCTAGCCCTACAACTTTGCAATGCGGGCATTCAACTCCTTGGTCACGATGCGGAAACAATAGACACCGCTGAGGACAGAAGTAAATTTTCCGCACTTCTTGATAAACTCGGCATCGATCAGCCGCATTGGATTGCGGCGACGAGTCGTGGGCAAATCGACAGTTTTGTGGAGAAAGTCGGATTTCCTGTCCTCGTGCGTCCATCATATGTTTTGAGTGGAGCGGCCATGAACGTTGCCTACGATCGACCTTCCCTAGACCTCTATCTTTCGATGGCCGATTTGGCGAGCCCTGATTACCCTGTGGTCGTTACCGAATTTTTGCTGGGCGCCCGAGAAATTGAGCTCGACGGTGTGGCGCAGCACGGTGAAATATTAACGGCAATCGTCAGCGAACATATTGAGAATGCGGGTGTACACTCCGGTGATGCCACGATCGTGGTTCCTGCTCAAAAACTTTACGTTGAAACGGTTAGGCGTATTCGACGAGCCGGTCGTGCGATTGCCAAGGGGCTACGTTTAAATGGGCCGTTTAATATTCAGTTCCTAGCTCGTCTCAATCACATTCAGGTCATTGAATGCAATGCGCGAGCGGCTCGGTCATTTCCATTTGTATCCAAGGTTGTGGGCCTGAATCTGGCTGATGCGGCCACGAGTGTCATGATTGGCAAAACACCGAGACTTGCTCGGATCAACGACGATGACCTGCCGTATGTTGGGGTCAAGGCCGCATTGTTCAGTTTTACGAGACTAAGTGGCGTGGATCCAGTTTTGGGTGTAGAAATGGCGTCAACCGGTGAAGTGGGATGCATTGCCGAGGATTTTGAATCAGCCTATTTACTTGCGATGGAATCGGCAAAAGTTTTTTTGCCAAAAAAAGGACTGCTCGTCAGTGCTGGCCCCGAGCACGAGAAGTTAAAGTTTTTGCCTTGGGCTAAAAAACTGACGGGAATGGGTTTGCCGATCTACGCAACCGAGGGGACTGCAAAGTTTTTATTGGACCACGGTGTCAACGTCATTAAAGTCGCTTGGCCGGGAGAACCTGCGAACGACAAAAATGGACAAGATCCAATTGAGTTGCTTCGAACTAAAAAAGTCGATTTTGTTCTTAACATCCCCAAAAATTTGCAACGTGATGAATTGACGAGAGGTAGCCAGATTAGACAAGGCGCTACAAGATTCGGCTGTTCGATTATTACCAACATGGAAAAAATGATCGCTTACGCGCAAGCCATCACGCGGCATCCTGACTTTATCAGTGAACATGTGCCGAGGCCCTTGCCTGAGTACAAGTAAGAACCTTTACTTTTTTAACGATATTTTTGTGACAGGTTTGGACACTTCAGTAAGTGGCGGTCTTTTGAAAAGAAGTTTCACGAATGAATGGCATCGGTCTACAAAGCTGTATTCTTGCAAGTGGATTATTTGGGCGTGATATATACGGTAATGGCCCGACACGGCGTAACTTGCTACGCAGGCTAGTGCTGCATAGATAGCTACATGTGGGCCGAACAATTCAACGGCCATTATTGTGCAGGCAATCGGGGTGTTGGCAGCTCCCGCAAACACGGCGACAAATCCCATAGCAGCGAGCATGGGCAGCGAGAGTTGCACAACGGTACTAAGGGCATTTCCAAGCGAGGCCCCAATAAAGAGTAACGGCGTTACTTCGCCGCCTTTAAAGCCTGCGGCAAGAGTCACTGCGGTGAATAGAATTTTGCCCACCCAGTCGTAGATAAAAGTGGGTGTTTTTAGCGAGTCTTCAATCAGCGGGATACCTAAGCCAGCATACCGAGTAGTCAAGGGTAACAAATAATAGATTGTAGCCATGATGGCGCCACCAACGAAGGCTCGTACTGGCAGTAGCGGAAATTGAGCTTTGAAAGTCTTGCTGATTTGATCCGATAGAAGCACGAATATTCGGGCTGCGAGACCAAAACAGAGGCCCGCAAAAATCGCGAGCACACCTGAATTTACGGTGAGGCCTATGGCCTCAGGCTGAGTATAACTCGTATGGTGGACGCCGAGAGCAAGAGTCACTTGGTGCGCTACAAATGCCGTGATGGCGCATTCAACGATGGCCCAAGCGTGAAGTCTACCGACGGCTAATATTTCCATTCCAAAAATCATGCCAGCAACTGGCACACCAAACACTGAGGCAAAACCGCCACTCATTCCTGCCATAAGCAGTGTACGGCGTTCATCACGACTGAGTTTGAACAGATGGGTCAGCTGATCGGCTATAGTTCCTCCCATTTGTACGGCCGTTCCTTCTCGGCCGGCAGAGCCTCCAAAAAGTTGAGTTAGTAACGTACCAGCTAGCACCAAGGGTGCCATTGGCAGTGGAACGACTGTCCTCGGATCATGAAATTCACTGATAAGCAGATTGGTACCCGACTCCACACTCCGACCGAAAAAATGATAGATCCCTCCAACGATAAGCCCACCTATTGGCAGGAGGTAAAGAAGCCAATTGTTCTCATTGCGTAAATCGGTAGTAGCTTGTAGTAGCAAAAGAAAACCGGCTGACATACCGCCGCACAGGATGCCGGCTAGTGACGACAGCAGAACCCATTTTGCGTAGTAACTGAGAAATGCTTTAGCTGATTTAAATTGATTCATGCTTTGCCTCGATAAACAGGGGTACTGTCACTACATTGATCTCGCTACTTTAGTAGACGTTTGAATGAGTAGTTTCCTGAAAATTTTCCGGCTTTCCCATCAATTTCTAAGTATGGGTGGACTAAAAAATTGATCGGGCCTTCACTGGTTTGGGGCATCACATTAAAAAAACGGCCACGCGACATTTCGAAACGATTGGCGGGATGATGGCCGAAATAATAGTCTTTTGTTTCTGGCGCCTTTGAGGCTTCGCTGATATCGACGGGGATCCACTTGCCGTCAGCCAAGAATTCGGCCCAACAATGGTAGCCTTCAATAGCACCATCATCCTTTGCAGGTGGGACGGTGAACCCGACGGCAAAGCGCGCGGGGATTCCCGCAGAGCGAGCGATGGCTATAAATAACGCGTGAAAATCCGTACAATTCCCGGTTTTTGCATCACAAGCGTAGACGGCGTCGCCGCGTCCCCAACCAGTACCAGATTTATCGTACTTCATGTAAGAGAGTACGTAATCATAAATAGCTCGGCCGGTTTCCAAGGAGTTTTTTTTGCCGGCAGAGACTTCGATGGCTATTTTTTTGAAGCGTTCATTGAGTGGCGTGAGTGGTTCAGATTTTAGGTAAATTTGGTTAGTCCCCTTTGCTGCTGCGTAGGGTGTTTTTTCACGGCGCTCAACTTTGTAAACATAAGATATTTTTTTACCGCCATCTTTAGCCGTGAATTCAAAATTGGCCACTTTGTTTTTGAAATCAGGATCTATAGAAAAATGCGGCTTGATGGTGTTACCGACGGGCAATTGGTGTCGAAGTTCTGTTACTTTTTGGAAGTCATCGCTGGCAGGTATTGGGACCCAGAGCATTCCTTTTTGAGCGCCTGTGAGGGTAGGAAGGGTGACGTCATATGTGAATTCAAAATGATCTGTCTCAGTGCGGTACGGAGTCTTGGAGGCGGTATTTTCGACAGACGCTGGAGCTGAGAAAAGTGCTGGGCCGAAGAATGCTGTAAAAAGTACTATGGACTCAAGGATCTGATTCATTCGGCATATCTCCAAAATGTGCTGTTTTAAACGACGGTGCAATTAAATTTTATGATCAAATATTATTCAGTGTGTGATGAGCCATCATCTTACCAGAATTTGGGGGATGTAACAGGCTAATTTTTAAAACCAAACTGCCTTATTGACAACATTGACGATATCCTCTAATTACTACTCTCCTTAATGGCGAGGTAGCTCAGCTGGTTAGAGCGGTGGATTCATAACCCACAGGTCGGGGGTTCAAGTCCCCCTCTCGCCACTACCCTTTCTGATAGTTCACGTTGAATCAGTGAAAAATCAAAGAGCAATAACCGCCCGAAATTTGGAATAAAGAAATTGGTCATCCAAGCATTGCCGACTTCATGGAGTACGGGCGTTGGAATTGGATATTCACTACTAATGCCTTTTCCAGACACAAATTGAACGATATCAATTGGCCGACCGAGTGTATTTCCATTTACGATTTGCGTAGCCGGGCCGCCAAGACATGCAGTGAGGGGGCGCTTCTGTTGCGGTAGCTTGGTTAAATCAGCCGCCTAGTAAAGGGCGAATGCCAGCACCGTTTCTGCCGTCTGTCCATCAATAGCGGTCAACTGTGCTGTATGCCCCTGACGTGGTCTTCGGTCTAAGAACTTGAAATATTAAATTGCAGCTCACTCACAGGTAAATCGTTGTGTCCAATCACCCCAGGAAGTGGTTGTAATAGTAGCTTCTGAAAACTTATAGTCTCGACCATAGAGCTGCCACGGTCCCCAATTGCCTTCCCAAATGAAGTCATCATTTTTTGCATGAGCATGAACATAGAACTGCCTAATTTTCGTAGGAAACGGCCCGGCTGTTTGCCCGTATTCTAATACCCAAAAACCGTCTGTCTTCCAAACATCACCCAGATCCTGGTAATTGATTGCAACATAGATTGGGCCATGCTGGTTACAATCATTTTTTAGGTATATAGAATCATTTTGGGCAGACGGTGGTGTTGGTGATGACCAGGTGCAGTAGGTTTCATCATTGCAACCTGCTTCATCAAAGTCAAATTTCGAACATGATTGCCACTCGAAGTACGTCCCCCCATCGCACGCATCATACTCAGGATGGTGCACCCATTCGCACTCGATGTGGGAGCCGCAAAGATTTTCCTGCCTCCCCAGATCACGGCAATAGAAACCCTGCTGCCAATTACCGCTGCAACTAGCGTTTGCAACGCCAGCATTCATTGCCAACGCTACAAAAATACACCCAAAAATCGAACTAAATAATTTCATCACGGACTCCTACAAAAAAGTAATGAACAGATCTTCCTTGCCCAGCATGGACACGAGACATTTCTATGCCACGCTTGCTAGCATGGTTTCCTTATCGTAGCAAGCTGAGTGTTCTAACGAGCCGGGTCCACCGCATTAAAAAGTTAGTGATTTTGGTAGGTTAATACTTGTAAAAGGCTTTCAAAAGTAAAATTTCAGGAGGGTTTAAACTATATTGGATTAGACGCCAAAAGTAAAACATGTACTTCCATAGTCGGCGGTAACACCAAGTCACTTTTTTTGCGTCGGCCCTTACGTACCTTCTTTAATAATTTTCGCGCCTAGGCCTCGAAGTTTGCTTTCGATATCAAAATAACCGCGTTCCACCTGATAAATATTATCGATGATGCTGGTTCCGTTGGCAATAAGGGCGGCCATAATTAGGCTCATTCCTGCGCGGACGTCGGGTGAATTCATTCGCGCAGCGAAGAGCTTTGCGGAGCCGTTTACGACAATGCGGTGTGGGTCACAAAGTACGATGTTGGCGTGCATTTGCATGAGTTTATCGGTGAAGAACATCCGTCCTTCAAACATTTTTTCGAAGAAGATTGTCGTGCCTTGGGACTGCGTTGCTGCAACAATGGCAACACTCATTAGGTCTGTCGGGAAGGCGGGCCAAGGGCCTGAGTAAATGCTGCCGATGCGGCCACCAATATCTTTTTTCATGACTAGGGGCTTTGTGCCATCGATGGTCATCGTTGTGCCCTGAATTTCTGGGACGATTCCAAGTCGCGAAAGTGTTTTTAAAATGAAACCCATTTCTTGGGGTCGTGTATCAACGATGGTAATTTTTCCGCCTGCAATGGCTCCAAGGCAAAGAAAACTTCCGACCTCCATAAAGTCGGGTCCGATGGTGTGAGTGGCCCCGTGGAGGCTTTTTACGCCTTCAATAGTGAGCCTGTTGGAGCCGATGCCTGAGATTTTGGCGCCCATGCTGTTCAGCAAATTGCAGAGCCCTACCACGTGCGGTTCGCTTGCGGCGTTATGAAGGGTAGCAGTGCCTTGGCATTTTACAGCGAGCAGCAGTAGATTTTCTGTGCCAGTGACGGATGGTTCATCGAGGTAGACATCTACGCCGAGAATGGTCTTAATTTCGCCAACAATGGCATTATCAAAACGCAGCCGACCTCCGAGAGCTTCAATACCTTCCCAGTGCGTGTCAATTCTTCTGGCTCCGATAAGGTCGCCGCCTGGAAGGGCTAATTCTACCTTGCCAAATCTAGCGAGCATGGGTCCAAGCAAAAGGAGGGACGCACGAATTTTTGTGCACAATTGGGGATCGGGAATTTTGTAGACCACATCTCGAGCGCAAAGTATTAGGGTATCGGTGGAGGTCCAAGTAACAGAAACGCCGAGATCAGCTAGCACGTCACAGGTCGTGAGCACATCTCCAATGCGGGGCATGCGCTTATAAGTGATTGGATCATCTGATAGTAGGCATGCCATGAGGGCAGGCAGGGCTTCGTTTTTATTTCCGGACGGGGTAACAGATCCTGAGAGTTTGTGTCCACCTTCAATGTGAAAACGAGCCATCGTGTTATTCCTTCGATTTATATCGTGTTTTTCTGGATCAGCATGCGGGTTGGCATTAGCCTAAGAGTTCAATGATTTCGCCGCGAGATAAGGTTTTAAATACTTCTTCATCATGATCGAGGAATTTTTCAAACAGAGCTTGTTTTTTTCTGATGAGTTGATCGATACGTTCTTCCAAAGAATTTCTGGTAACGAGCTTGAGAACCTGGACGTTTCTGTGTTGTCCGATTCGGTGCACTCGGTCAGTAGCTTGATTCTCTTTACTGGCATTCCACCACCTGTCATAATGAATTACGACATTTGCGGCTGTCAGGTCAATTCCAACTCCACCGGCGAGGAGGGATGCACAAAATACTTTGCATTCTGGATTGGTTTGAAAACGTTCGATCACTTTACCCCGGTTGGTCGTGCCACCGGTCAAGACCTCATGCATGATGTTTTGTTCTTTAAGATACGAGCTAATAATTCCGAGCATTTCTAGATACTGGCTATAGACGACGACTTTGTGGCCACTGGCCAAGGCCTCTTCGATGAGCTCTTTAAAGAGATTAAATTTACCACTTTCATGATCTTTCCAAGTTTCTTTACCGGTGAGTACGGCAGGGTGATCACAAATTTGCTTTAGTAGCGTCAAAACGGCAAATACATGGAGGAACGGTACGACTTTATTGTCGTCTCGAACGAGGTTCATCAGAGGAAGAACTTTCATGTCCATTGTTTGCTTGTACATGGCTTGCTGCTCATCTGAGAGGCTGCAGTGGCGGATGTCTTCGACTTTTTCCGGTAAATCCTTAAGCACTAATTCTTTTGTGCGCCTCATTTTAAATGGATGAATGAGCTTTTGCAGGCTGTTTTCACTTCCAGTTTGTACGCCAGTTGAAATGGGGTTAAGCCATTTTTTTCGGAAATATTCATCGGAGCCCAGGTACCCAGGCACCAGAAAATCGAATACGGCTTTAAGTTCACCCAGGTGGTTTTCCATGGGCGTGCCGCTGAGACAAAAGCGGCTTTTACTTTTCAGGTTACACACGGCTCTGTAAGTTGCGGTGTCATTGTTTTTAACAAAATGGGCCTCATCCAAAATAACGACGTCCCATTCAGTATCTCCGAGCACTTTGACGTCACGCATGACGACACCATAGCTGGTCAAAACCGTATGATGACCAGTACCAAGCTCGCTTAGGAGGCCGTGGCGCTTTAGGCCGTGGTACTTGATTGGTTGGAGCAAGGGGGCAAAAGCTTCAATTTTGTCTAGCCAATGATCAAGAACGGTCGTTGGACAGACAACCAAAAATTTACCACCACTTTTAGACGAATTGATCGCCGAAAGCAGCGCCATGGCTTGGTGTGTTTTTCCAAGGCCCATTTCATCGGCAAGTAGCCCACTCAAGCCATTTTTGTGTAGCCACCACATCCAGCTATAGCCTTCCGCCTGGTAGGACCTAAGGTCTAGTTTGCTGCCTGCGAGGCTTGGGGGTGCGATTTCTAACTGGAAGTCTGAACGTTCTCTTAGCTTGTCGAGAAGTTTTTTGCTGCCAGCGAATTTATCAAGCTCTCCAATGGCAGACTTAAAGCGAATGAGCGAAACGGTGTCTAACTTTAGTGCTTTATTTGTCTCATCTATTTGCCAGGCAAACTGCGTGACAAAATCGGGAACTTTCATCCATTTTTTTCCGGCCCGGAAATAGTCTTTTTTCCCTTTGCGGTATTCGATAAGAATATCGACCATGGAAACACTACCTTCAGCGGTCTCAAACAGAGGATTGACGCTGAACCATTGATCATCACCGGAGAGGATTTTAACTTTGCTCACGGTAGGATTGCTGATGACGATGCCGTCCATGAGTTCTGGATCTAGATATACGGGAGCATCTTTCGAATACTCGCTAAAGCTTTCTGCGCAGGCTCTAGCAGCGTCATCGCCGTCGAGCTTGCGTCCAGGACTTTGTTCTGACCAAGAAGAGTTTGCGGCTGAGGCGTCGTAGGGGATGTAGCCAAAATCTTCAACAAAAACGTACTGGACGCCTAGGTGCCTAGCCAGCGGTTTTAATGCGGCAAACTGCGTCCAGCGGAGCTCGTAACTATTTGAGCCTTTGGCTCGGTAGGACACCAAGATCGGCGCCGAGAAAGGATTTCCTACGAGTGGTTTTGGGACTTTAACTTTCCCTTTTGTTGGGGGGGGGGCGATCATGACGTCGAGGGCCACCATGCGGTCAACGTCGATATCTCCTTTTTCTCCTGCCGTTAAAATTCGGGTCGCCGGCCGAGCCACAGTAGTGAAAATTTTGAGTGCTCGAACGTCTTGTCCAAGGTATTTTTCAGTTTGGTGCTCGAATAAAAATTTAGCCGCCTCATCGAGAGGTAACGTGTAGTTGGTTAGTTGTCCTGGTTTTACTTCAACACGTATTTTTATTTCGGGTCCTTTTCCGACCAAACTTACACTTTGGATGGCGCCGTCCAGGTGTTTCAGTAGAGACTGCGTAGTGTTTTCATGTTTTGTGGCCGTCGGATGAGTGCTTGTTGCGGTTGTCGGCCGCCGCTTACCTGACGTTGCCGGGGGTTTCATCGGCATTTTTGGATCGAGTTTAGAAAAAAGTGACGATTTTTCGCGATCGATATGCAGCATTGTCGCGCCGATATGCTCGCAGTAGAGACCAAGGGCTCGATTTTTACGGCAAGTGCACTCGATCCATTGGATGGTGCTACCTGCGGGATGAATTTTAATTCTAACTTCGGCTTGGTGGCGCTCGGTAGAGGCCACGTTGGCAGAAATCATTCCGTCCATGGTTCTAAGCTTAGAAACATACCCAGCTTGGTAGAGGTCGAGGCCATCGAGCCAGTCACCTTCGTTCATATGCTCGTATAAATGTTCAATCAGGGAGCTTTTTGTGATTTCCACAATTTCCGCCATGGTCGAGGGTGGTTAATGAACTGACTATTGTAACATATATATTCATAGACTGAGAGGAGAACCGTCATCTTGCAGATTATATTTTTTGTTCAAGTTGACGGCCTAGGGAGGGCTGAAGAAATGAGCGTCCGCCGGAATAAAAGTAACTTAACGATCTGATATAATAAATAAATATATTTTTTAAAGTGAGCGTTATTTAAGTTCTGCTCGATCAAGCCGATACCAGCACCAGGTTTGAAAACCTCAAACCTATTTGTAGGTGTTGTGAACATTTTTTGAGCATTTATAGAGATTGGAATTTTAACGATGAGCACTGCCAATTCCCTCGAGCAAAATGAACAGCAAAAAGCGACTGCTGAATTGTTGTTATTTATGTCCGATTTTTCCAAGCTTGTAGATCTGCACGTGGGGACGGTGCGCAAGATCTTGTTAGACACCGTAGACGCAACAATGGCAACCGTTATGGATATTAATGCTGCTACGGATTTCAAATTAATGAAGGCGGAAGAGGTGTTGGTCAAAAATCAGGATTCCAGTTATGCGTCGAAAAAGGCGAAAGAAGTCGACACCAACTTCGCAGATCCGACGGCAAAAGTAAGTTACGTTAGTCACACTCTTTCGACGCATATGTCCGGGCTAACCTCGTTAGATCAGAGCGTGCGCGCTTGTCTATTCTCGATCATGGGTAGCCTAAGCGTCGACGATATTGTTCGGCAGCGCCTTGAACACCTAAGCACGGCGATGCTGGCCTTGCAAGAAGGTGTCAAAGGCATTTTAAAGCATAATGAAAATGAGGCGACTTTCGGCGAAAAAGATTTTCAATCCATTCGCCAAGAGATGCTGTCAAAGATGTACAAGGCTTTCACGATGGAGGATGAAAAGAAGGTTTTTTCTGGAGTTTTCGGAGTAGTTCCAGGGATCAATCAAAAGTCGTAGTGACTTTTTGGATGATATTTAATGTTTGAGAAAAGGGGTTTCATCATGAGCAAGAAAATTTTAATCGTAGATGACTCAAGAACCATTCGGCAGCAGGTTTCATTTACCTTAACCAAAGGTGGATTCACCGTGGTTGAAGCTGAAGATGGCGTTGATGGCATTGCAAAATTGGGAGCCAATGCTGACATTGCGATGATTATAAGTGACGTTAACATGCCAAACATGAACGGCATTGAGATGGTTGAGGCCATCAACGCTGCTGGAAAAAATCCCGGAATTCCCATCGTCATGTTGACCACAGAGGGCAGTGGTGAGTTGATTACGAGGGCTAAAGCAGCAGGCGCAAAAGGATGGTTAGTTAAGCCGTTTAAGCCTGACCAATTGATCGCGGCGGTCACTAAATTAACAGGCGCAGCGTAGTCTCGCGGCGACCAAGAATTGGAATTTGTGCAATTTTGGGGAGACATAATTTTGTCACATAATTTTAAAATGATTTCATTTTTGCAAAAATACACTGAAGCAATGACGCTTCAGATAACTGCTATCCAGGCCGAACTCGAGGGTTCCGTGACGCTCATCATGAGATCATTGCAGGAGCTCAGTGCGTCTACCGAGCAAAAAAAGGCTGAAGCAGAACTAGTCCTGAACGCTACTTATTTAGCACCATCGGACCATGTTAAGGCTGTGGTGGAATCCATTCAACATTCTACGGACGATATTTTTGATGCTGCTCGAAAAATGGTGCAGTCAGGTAAGTCTGACACTGTGGCCACACCTGAACAAAGTATAAAAGTTTCAGGAGATGATATGCGCCGTGTTGGCGGAATGTTTTCAAAGCATATGGAATCGATTTCGACACTTGATGATAGTGTCCAAGATTTATTGATGTCGATGATGGGAAATTTATCTAATAGTGATGTCATCCAGCAGCGTCTTGATCACATTGGCCAGATGCTAGCATTGTCCACGCTTGGAGTTGGGAATATAATTGCAGATATTCCTCAGAGGCTAACATCTGAGGTTGTACATACTTGTAAGCAAGACCTCCTTAACACGGCATACAAATGTTATACAGTTGAGGAGGAACGAACGACATTTAAAAAGATATTTGGCGCTGACGGTCAATTTGTCCCGGCGCATGTAATAAAAAAAGTTTCCTAATTTTACATAATTTCAAAAAAACGCTCAGAGGCGCTCTTTGCGCCTCTTTTTTAATCAATACGGCCTCAGATATTTTACGTAATTTCAATGAGTTACGCTCAAAAAAATAATAAATAATTTTTTTATTAATTTATCACAAAAATCATTTGACGGAATGCGTTGTCGTGCGTATACCAATGCCTCACGCGACTTCGGAAGCAAAAAATATGAAAGCAAAAGCGGAAACGCAAAGGCCAACATAGCTTTGAGAATCGAACCAGCGTAGCTCTTTGAAAACTGAATAGTGAATCGACAGAAAAACAAAAAACCATACAACAGGTTATACTGATTTTCGTCAAATTATAGTCTTCGGGCTATGATGAGACTGTGACCATTGGTCACATAAATAAATGCAATGTGTT
>CANJQY010000035.1 GCA_947476525.1 Oligoflexales bacterium | reverse complement strand
ATGTCGCGTCCTAGATCGATTCTGGACATTTCAAGCCGTACTAATTTTGCGGGGACTAGAAGCCGAGCGGCAAAGACGTTGCAATACACACTTGTGACGTAGGCCTCATGCTCCTTAAAGGCTGCATGGGCTGGGCGAATCAAATCCTTAATGAAATATGGGGCCAAGGCTCGGACCATGTGAAATCTGACAACAGGCCGGGAGAATGAGCCCTCGAGGCTTTCCACCTCAAAGTGCGATTCGTCTAACCATCGGCCCGTAGGAGTGATGTCGCGAACGCTCAACATACGATCTACTACGGTTGGCCGCGTGATCATGGTCACGTCAGGAAACGCGTTAGAAATTTCAGGCAGAAATAGCGGAGATTCTAAAAAGTTTATTTTCGTAAAAATATTCTCAATGACCGCATTTAACGCAACATCATTAATGGAAAAAAAGGCCCTGTGCGCTACGTCTAACTCTGGCGTCCAAGAGAAGCCTCGGCTGCGCTGCCAGTTTTTCCTTGACGCCTCCGTCGCCGCAGGGTCAATGCTAAGGTGACCGAGCCCTTGATGTTCAAGCAGGGCTTCGGGAGTCGATAGACTACCGTTTACGATATCAATTAAAAATCTTGGATCAACGTCCAAGTGTTTTGCCAGCGCGTCTATTGATTTGATGGACCGAATGTTTTTCCGGCCCTTTTTCCAATTACTGCAATCGGCGGGGTCAAACCCCAAGATCTGACCAACATCTTGATCAATCACTCGAGCACTGGAAAATTTCGCATCCAAAACACTTTTACAAAATGAAAAGAGTTTCGCAGAGTTTGGATATTTAATTTCGGTAACTTTTCGCATTTTTAAAGCCATCCGCTGTATCGCACGACGTAATGAGCCAGTCCCGTCGAGATTATACTCCTGTAAGCGGCCAAATAATAGCCTATTGTCGGCAACTGATAAAAAATAAAAGGAGTCGCCAGTAGCACGCCAATATCTGTCTACCAATTCCAGTTACCAATGTTTTGGGGGGCTGACGCGACGGGGAGGATGTCACTTGCTCGCTTCTGCATTCTAATGGTAAACTTTCGCTATAGTTAGCGTTCTATCACCTATTTTTTTTGGAGTTGTAATGAAGTCTTTATTTTTTGTTCTGCTAGTTGGTGGATTTTTGGCGAGCACTCAGCCGACCCTAGCAGCTGGTGCCGCTGCGAAGTCTTTCTCGGCTACAACACTTTCCGATGATGTCGCGGTTCGGGCCACCGCAGACGAAAAAGGCGCAGTCGTGGAAACCTTGAAAAAAGGCACAAATGTTACGGCTTCGGACCGTGCCGGAGCTTACTGGAAAGTGAAGCTTGCCGATGGAAAAGAAGGTTTTGTTTCGGTGACCAGTCTTAAGACGAACGGCTCCGTAAAAAGTCTTGTCCAAGGGGCTTTGGCTCCAGCCGCAGGCGCAAAGTCTGAACCTAGTGCTGCGGAGAAAGCTAAGGCTGATATTGCGGCGAAGGTGGCCGCGGCAAAGGCTGATGTTGCGGCGAAGGCAGCCGCTGCAAAGGCTGCTATTGTCCCTGCTGCCGCTCCTGCTGCCGCTCCGGCGGCCGCTCCTGAATCTAACGCAAAGAAACTTGAAAAGGCCGCAGGCGGCTTGTTTAAGAAGTAATAGGTCGTCTTTTTTGCGGTATTTTTCAAGGCATTTTTAAGGCCTAGAAGAGACTATTAAATATCGATAGAGGCTGTGAACACAAACAATGCCGGGCCGGCCAGGGTGATAAAATCATCTTGGCCGGCTTGTTTTACGTAAAGTCTGCCACCGGGCATATCGAGAGCCACCCAAAGAGCTCGTGCACTCAGCCCAGTCGCCAAAATGGTCGCGCCAACAGCGCAGGCTCCTGTTCCACAAGCCTGCGTCGGACCGACCCCGCGTTCCCAAGGGAACACTTTATAAAGGTCTCCAATTTCCTCACCGATTTCACGGCGAGCACGTTGCCGGTCTTTCTCTGACATCTCAACCGCTGACGTTACGTGGACGTTGATGCCGTCTCCGCCTCGAACCTTTTGTAGCGGCGGGCCGAGGAAGGCTGTTAATTCTGGCGTGGCCTCGGCGACGGTAAGTACGACGTGGGGATTACCAAGACTGACTGTCTCAATATCGCCCAAAAGTTTCGAATTTGATTTTTGTTGAAAATTAACAGCGGCCATGACTTCTTCATTCCAACTATTGGCGGCATTTATGGTGGGGGCAGGCATCGTGACCGCTACAAATGGTGTGCCCTCCTTGCCTAGAAATCGGCAGTCAATGGCCAGCCCTTGGACGGTGAGGGTCACGCCATCAAATTCGGAAATGCCTTCTCGTAAGGCTCTTTTTCTGGCACTCATGGCCGCACAGCGAAGGCCATTACCGCAATTTTTTGCCTGACTTCCATCAGAATTAATAATCACAAGTTCATTGGGGTGAGGGGATTTGGAGGAACTGGCCACGAGTACGAGGATGCCGTCAGCTGCGACTCCTGAGCCGTCGCGTGCACACAGCTTTGGGGCAAGACGTTCGAAAGTGGGCACTAGCATATCGCGGTCGGTGGTGAGAATCCACGTGACTAGGAAGTCATTTTTGGCACCGTGCCATTTTTCCATTTCAATAAACATACATTTTGCCCGATCACGATTTAATTAGCGGATTTTCTAGCTTATAGCCCTTTCCACGAACACTTACTAATAATTTAGGATTTTTCGGGTCAACTTCAATCATTTTTCGAAGTCGAACGACAAAATTATCTATGGTCCTTGTTTCAGAACTAGCACTTAGTCCCCAAACTTTTTCAAGCAAGTGCTCACGACTCACCACTCGGCCCGGATGCTCCATGAGCTCCCTTAGGAAATCTGCTTCAAGCTTGGTGACTGCGTTAGAGGTTTGACCGTGGGTCAAAAGAAGTTGACCAAAATTCAAGTGAATTCCACCAACCGTGATTTCTTCGTGGCCTGCCGGCGACGATTTATTTAGGTATAAATTTGCCCGTTCGGTCATCCTACGTACTCTAGCTAGCAGTTCTTTTAAGTGAAATGGTTTTGCAATGTAGTCATCCACGCCAGCGTCAAATCCTTGAAGGCGATCATTTTCAGTGCTTCTCGCGGTGAGCATCAAGATCGCCACCCGCGCATCGCGACTGCGGATGGCCTTGGCCACTTGAAACCCGTCCATCTCGGGAAGGTTGACATCCAAAATAATGGCGTGAAAGGGGCCCTCGGCTGCAAAATCTTGAACCGCCTTCAGGCCCGTGGCTGAATGGATCACTTGAAATCCCTCGGCCTCAAGATTGAGGATGAGGGAAAAAGCTATGTGTGGCTCGTCTTCAACAAGGAGTAATCGGAATTTAGAGTTTTCATTAGTCATGCTGGAAATTTCGCCTTAAAAGTACAACCATCTCCAGGTCCGGTGCTTGCCACTGTGATGGTGCCGCCAAGCTGTTCTAGGGTGGTTTTTACGATGAATAGACCAAGGCCGGTGCCTTGAATAGCACGCTGCGTGACTTCGCTGCTGCGGTAGAACATCTTAAAAATCTTCTTTTTGTCTCTTTTATTCAGCCCGATACCCAAATCTTTTACGGTTACGAAAAAATCCGTGCCATCATTTTCTGCTGTGATCGTTATTTTTGATTTCACTGCAGAATACTTCAAGGCATTTTCAAGGAGGTTGCTTAGGACGATGTTAAAGGCATTCTTGCTGCCGTGCCAGGTTATATTTTGTGTGTTAATCAAATCAACTCGGCCGGTAATATTTGCGTCAAGGTGCGTTAGCGAGTGAACGATTTCACGAGTGGCGTCGGCAATGGATAAATCTTCTATATCGTCTTTAAACATGGATAAGCCACGGTCGAGGCGTGACGAAATCAATATCTGATTGACTAATCGGATGAGGCGTTCGATGTCGATGCGGCTCATGTTCAGTAATTTTTGCTTGGTGGCGTCGGGTAACGTACGTTCAGTCATCGTTTCGTAGGCTAGTTGAATGCTCGCCAACGGTGTTCTGAGCTCGTGGGTCACGCTCGATACAAAGTGGCGCTGCTGTTGGATGAGGGATGTTTGGCGTTGACCCCATATAAACAACATGATGCTGCCAGCACCCAAGATTGCGAGTAAAATTATACCGACCACAATCAATATCAACAAACTACCATCATAGGCCGGAAGGCTTGCCGGGGTGATCGGTATTGCGATGTGCTCTAATTCGCGACGCCTTGCGACAAACCAGACGACCCACAAAGCTAATATTGAGGTCCAAATGATTTGCATCATCACGAAAATGCCGACGGGATGAACCATCCACCAGAAACGGCTCAAAACCTGCCTTTTAAATCGGCCAGGCGTAATCGGAAGTTTAGCTAAAAAAATCGAGGCGAGTTTTGAAATAGGCCCTCTCAGTGAATAATTTGAATAGAATGATTCGTGGTTTGAAGTTCTGTTTTTAACTCAAGTGCCATATTCAAAAGATTCGTGTAGTCATAGCGCCCGACAATAAAGGCCATGCTATCGGCCGCTTTGGCTTCGATTAGCGAACGCACTAGCTGACAGGTGAGCTCTACGGCGTTGGTGTTACTAATGGCCCCCACGCACGGGTAAAGGGCAACGTTCCGAGCCTTGAGATTAACGATAGTCTCGGTGACCATTCCAACCCATACGGCATAGTCGCGAAAATTATCCTCAGGGCATGGGGTCACAAAAATGCGGCGCGACGTGCCATCCTCACCAGCAATGGCCATCAAAAACGGTTCTGTCACGTTTTGACCATGGCGCTCCAGCTCATAAAGCAGGTGAGACGTCGAGCCTTGCTCGAGCATTTCTTGGTATGGAACGGTTCCGTTTTTAGCGAACGTGATAACAAGATGATCGCCAATGTCCCTATCGTCAACGGCTAACAGGAGTGTAACCCCCTGATCACGACGTGGTGAAATGGGCGTAGCGTGATTGGTCGGCGTCTCGGTTTGAATACTCATGTTAAGTTCCTCCGCTGATTGTAAATCCTAGGACCCTTCAACCAGCAGCTCGTTGGTCCGGAAAGTTAGGTTCTGAGTTCTGCGAGAACGGAATCGAGTATTCCGTTGACGAAAGAACCAGAGTGTTCCGCACCGTAGCGTTTCGCAAGTTCAATGGCCTCGTTTAAGATTACCTTATCTGGTGCCATTTTCTCAAGAATTTCGTGCGTGGCCATCCTAAGTACCGCACGGTCGGTGCTCGGCATACGAGATATTTTCCAATTTTTACTGTGCTTTGAGATTATTTCATCCAATTTGGTGATGTTTTCCAAGACTCCCTTGACGAGGGTCTCTAGGTAGGACCCCAAAATGGCGTCGACTTTAAAATAACTCGTGAAATGCTCAAAATGCTCGGCTGAGAAGTAGAAAATCTTCTCGGTTTCGCACGAGTATAAAAATTGTACCGCAAATTCCCGAGCTTGGGTGTTTGGGTTGATTTTTGACATTATCGGAGCTCCTGACTGTTAACAAAGTGAGAATTCGCGTGCAAAGTACTAAACTTAGATCTCGGAGACTATTTTGACCATTTCAATCGCGGTAAGTGCCGCGTCGCGGCCCTTGTTCCCATATTTTATGCCGCTGCGGTTGAGCGCTTGCTCGACCGTGTTGGTCGTTAATACGCCAAATATTACCGGGACTCCGGTCTCAAGCCCAATATCCATAACCCCTCGGGCGCATTCACCGGCCACGAAATCAAAGTGGGGAGTCTCGCCCTTTATCACTGCGCCGAGGGTGACGATGGCCGCGTATTTTCCTGATTTTGCGGCCATGGAGGCCACAAGCGGAATTTCAAAGCAGCCAGGAACCCACACCACTTCGACATTTGCGGAGAGATTTGCACTTTTAAAAACATCTTCAGCTCCAGACAGTAGGCATCTGGTGATCATCTCATTAAAGCGGCCGACCACGATTAAGAATTTTTGGTCTGAAGATTTTTTGGGGCTAACTTTGCTCATTGCTATGGTTTCTCCACTTTGTTGCATCACAATTCGCTACGGGCACATCACTTTTAGATCTGTTTTTTCATGCGGCACACTTAACTCTGAACTCGTAACCTATTAAATTACACTTTTCAATGAGTGGGAATAATAACGTGCTCTGTAACCTCAAGCCCAAATCCCGCCAAGCCCTTCAGATTTCTTTGTTGCGTCACATGGGTGCGCATCTTAATAATGCCAAGAGACCTAATTATTTGCGCGCCAACACCGAGCATTCTTGAGTCCATGCCGTGCCCTTTGTCGTCGTCTGCTATCGGATGATTCTGAATTTCCTTAAAGTCGCTGAAGTTTGCTACTTGGTCAGGACTGCTGAGGTAAATGAGGGCGGCGGCGTCGGAGGTGGCCAGCAATTTGAGGCCGTAGTCCATCAAATTATGGGTACCTTTTGTGTTTCTGGTAAAAACATCCAAAAAGTTTTTTTGCCGGTGCACACGCACATCAACGACAGCGGCGCCGAACAAGGGCTTGCCCTTGACCAGTGCAATATGCTGGGAATGATCCAAAATAGACTCGTATAGGAACGTTTCAAAGCGTCCATTCGAGGTCTCGACGTGGCCGCGGTCGATGATTTTAACTAAGCTGTCACGGGTCAAACGGTACGCGATTAGGTCCTCAATCGAAATAATTGGTAGTTTGTGGGTCTTTGCAAATTTTTGCAGATCAGGCATTCGTGCCATCGAGCCGTCGTCGTTCATAATCTCACAGATCACGGCCGCGGGTTTGCACCCAGCAAGTCTGGCAAGATCTACGGAGCCTTCGGTGTGGCCAGACCTTTCGAGCACTCCACCTTTTTTTGCACGCAACGGAAATATATGACCTGGGACAACCAAATCCTCAGGCTTGACGCCGTCAGCCACGGCTGCGCGAACAGTGTGAGCGCGATCGGCAGCTGAAATGCCGGTGGTCACTCCGTGGCGAGCCTCGATGCTAACGGTGAATGCAGTGGTGTGGCCGCCTGCACCTTTTGTGGCATCGTCCATTAACGGCAATTTTAATTGATCTACATATTCGGGTGAGAGGGGGAGGCATATGAGCCCACGTGCCTCTTTGGCCATAAAATTTATTTTCTCTGCGGTCACATGTTCTGCAGCAAAAACGATATCGCCTTCATTTTCACGATCTTCATCGTCGACCATGATGACCATGCCGCCTTTGCGAATGATTTCTATCGCTTCCATAACTCTTGAAATGGGTTTGTCCATTGGCTTTTACACTCCAGTTTTGAGGCGTCGGTATGCGAGAAAATTCAAAAAGCCTTCAACTTAAAGCTTGCCTAGACTTGGATCTAAAGTGGGCAGCCCATAAGTGTCAGGCACTTTATGATTCGGAGGGGAGAAAAAATCAATGATTATCGTGGGTCAAGGCAAAAAAAGCGTGCCACGCCCATTAATGCTTCTGCCCAGAACCCACTCAGGGCTTTTGCCCCAAAACGGTGTGACGCTGAAAATCTAAATAATCTATTACATATTAAGCGCTTATGGATTCAATTGCAAATGACGCGTTCACGCCACTCGGAGCACGCATCCCAGCTATCGAATTCGACACATTCTTTTTTTATAAAGCAGCAGTTTTGTCGATATAGGCAAATGTTACGAACGGCACAGGCGTCCCAATTGTCAAACTTCACGCACTCAGCAGTACAAGAAGCGCCACGCGGTACGGAATAAGTGCTGTCGTAGACTGTGCAGCGATTAAAAGAATCTTTTCGCACACAAACTTTAGTTTCCATCGGAGGCTCACTGCAGTTGCCGCCGTTTCCGGCGGTGCACATAACTTGAGTGTCACCAATTGTGAACGATTGGCCTGGCGTCAACTGCACAACGTGGTTGGTAATTTGTTCGGAAGAGGGGCTGGGCGCGATAGTGGTTGCAGTCATGGCAACGCCTGTGCCGTAAGCGATACCACTAGCGACAAACAAGAAACCAAATATTAGATTTTTAAAATGGTTCATGGGAACTCCTTGTAAAGTAGTGAATAATTCCTTGAGAGATCGTCGACACGTATTCTCCTATATAATTCTCCTCTATAAAATAGTTTGGATTACGAATCGGGGCAAGCTTTTTAACTGGCCCAACTCAGTGGATATTTTAATGAGTGGATCTAAAGTCTGGGAATGATTTGACGGCGCCAGTTCACTATTCGTATTTCAGGGCTTGTATTGGTTGAAGTGCGGCGGCCTTTTTTGCAGGCCAAAATCCAAAAATAATTCCCACCAGTGCAGTGACTCCCGTGACGAGGGCGACCACGGTAGGCGAAACCTCAAAGGGCCAATTGGTGACGGCGGCGGCAACGGCGGAGATTCCCCACCCCACGGCGACTCCCAGGGCTCCGCCGAGTATGGCAAGTAAAAGTGCTTCCACTAAAAATTGACTGAGGATATCCGACTTTTTTGCGCCGAGTGCCTTGCGCAGTCCAATCTCACGGGTTCGTTCGGTCACCGATACGAGCATAATGTTCATGACGCCAATTCCGCCTACAAGAAGTGAAATGCTCGCGATAATACTCAATAGGAGGGACATTATTTTGTTAGTCGACGAGATGGCCGCCTGAATGTCGGCCATATTTCGCACGGTAAACGCGTCTTCCATTTTAGCGTCAGGAATTTTTTTGCGTTGTTGTAAAATACTTTTAATCTGCCCTTCAACATCACTCATATGTTCGGACGTGTCTACTTGGACGTCGACCATGTGAATGTTTTCAAAGCCAAATACGCGGTGCATAGCGGTTGCCAGTGGAATTATAATGACGTCATCTTGGTCCTGCCAGCCGTTGGATCCCTTCGCTGGAAGTAGACCGATAACTTGAAAATAAAGCCGGTTCAATTTGAATTCGGAGCCGATGGGGTCTTTGTCGCCAAATAAATTTTTGACCACAGTGCGGCCGAGAATCGCCACCCGGGCACGAGCGTCATCTTCTCCCTTGGTGAAATTTCGACCTATGTCAGGCATGGATGCCCGCAGTTTTGCGTAGTCACTGGTGGTACCTGTGATGCTTGTGTTCCAAGTTTTTTCTTCAAATTGCACCATGGCCTTACTGTTAACTCTCGGTGCGATTTCGGTCACGTGCTCTAATTCAGCTTTCAGGGCCGCGATGTCTTCGGGAAATAACCGGATGGGGTTGCTCCCGCCACCACCCCCCATGCCTCGTCCGGAGCCTCCCGGGTAGACGGCCAAGAGATTGGAACCAAGACCGGAAAGTTCTTTTTCCATTGTTTTGCGTGCCCCCTCGCCTAGTCCGAGGACTGCGATCACTGCGGCGACACCGATCATGATACCAAGAACGGATAAAAACGAGCGAATTTTATTGGACGTCAATGAACGCAGGGCCTCGGACGTGTAACTTTTTACTTTCCTCAAGAGGGCTTTGGAGCCGGTGTCTTTTGCGGGTATCCCGTTGTCGTAAAGTTGAAGGCTCGCATTGTTTGACTGATCTAAAGATTTCATACCGTCTAGATACTGAGGCGTTTGCCTTTCATCGGAGGTAATCTTGCCGTCACGCATTTTTATCACCCGGTTTGCGATTTGAGTGACCTCTTGCTCGTGAGTCACAATCACCACAGTGATGCCCCCACGGTTTAGCTGAACGAGGATGTCCAAAATTTCTCGTTCACTTTGGCTATCAAGATTTCCCGTTGGCTCATCTGCTAACAGGACGTGCGGTTTATTTACGAGGGCTCTGGCGATGGCCACACGCTGTTGCTGGCCTCCGGAAAGCTGTGACGGGGTATGGGCGGCATGTGTGGTGAGGCCAACGGCCGCCAGTATTTTGTGGGCCCACTTCAGATCATAGGGAACCCCACTATAAAGCATTGGAAGGCCAACGTTTTCTACAGCACTGGTGCGTGACAACAGATTAAATTGTTGAAACACAAAGCCGATGGAATCAGCCCTGAGGCCACATAGCTCGTCGTCTGATAAGCCGCAAACCGAGTGCCCAGCAATACTTATGGATCCAGTATCAGGGACGTCGAGCAGGCCGATCATGTTCATAAGCGTTGATTTTCCGGAGCCTGAAGGTCCGACAATAGCAACAAAATCACCTTCTTCAACTTGTAAAGTGACGTTGTCAAGGGCTCGTAGGACGTTGTCACCCATGCGAAATATCTTCGTCACTTGGTCGATATTTATGACGATGGGTTTGGTCATGGGTCCTGCTATTGGTTGCGGATTTGGGATCTACTTAGGCTTCTTTCCGCTGCCAAACGGACTAAATGGATTTGAACTTTTGGTTTCGTCACTAGATTTTTTTTCGGCTTGAAGGAGGATAGCACCTTCGTCTAACCCGGATACAATTTCTGCAAACTTTCCATTGTTGGTGCCGATGGTTATGGTTTTTTCCACTGGCGGCGCGTCAATTTCCATGGATTTTACCAGAACACTACACGATTTAATCGGGCCCTTTTCAGAGGCCTTTTCAGAGGCCTTGTCAGAGCCTTTGTCGGATTCATTGTCGGAGGCGAATTTTAGAAATGAAACCGGCGCGACGAGTACGCCCGATTTCCTGTCTTGAACAAACTTCACGCTCGTGGTCATCCCAGAGCGCATGTACTCGGGAACGGCTGTAGGGAGAATTCTAATTTCATAAATGGTGACGTTGTTGACGAGCTTTGACTCATAGGCGACGCGGAGGACTTTACCGGGCACGGGCTTATCACCGTAAGCGTCCACGCGAATTTCAACGGATTGATTTAGACTGATTTTAGCCAAATCGGTTTCGTCCACTTGTGCGAGCACAATCAGGCGATCTGAAATGACAAATATGACATCTCCCGTGGCCACGGTTTGTCCACGTTCAACTTGCTTTGAAATAATGACGCCACCCAGTGGGGCGATGATGGGACTTGGCTTGTAGACTTCTTCCCAGTGGGACTGCGCTGTTGGGTTTTGGGATTTCGCCATGTCCACCAGTGCGGCTCGGTCGTTAGAGCTCATCCACGCTAAAATTTGCCCGGCTTTGACCGATTTGCCTTCCTCCACTAGGATTTGGTCGACTCGTCCAGGAATTTGCGGTTTGACCACTAAACGGTTCTCGGGCTGGATGCTACCTGTCGCTTGGACAGCAATTTCTAGATCATCACGCTTGACGACATACTCTTTATAGGAGACCTCAAGCTTTTTGGCGGCCTGTGTTCGGTAGTACCATCCACCGCCCGCGAGCCCAACCAGGAGCATCGACGAGAGCATAATTTTTTTTGTTTTTGACTTCAAAGCGTCTCCTCTAACGTTACACCAATTTGTTCATGGTAGTCACAGAGTGCATCGGCGGCAGATTTTTCGGAAGTTAATACCTCGGCTTCCGATTGCATAAATTCAATTTCATAATTATTCCAATCTTGGAAAGACCCTAGTCCGAGGGCGTAGCGCTGACGAGAGATTTCACCTAATAATTCTGAGGCTTCGAAATTTTTCTTGGCAATGGCCCGGCGCTTAACCGCGAATTCAAACGCCGATAATGTTGTTTTGATGGCTTGCTCCTGAGCTAACTTTGCGGCGGAAAGTTCCAGGGTCGCGGCCGCGGTTTTGGTTACAGCAGAGCGCACACCGGCAGACGTGGCAGCGTTAAAAATAGGAATATTTAAGGCAAGTTGCGCGGAATAAACGGGGGCTAGAAGGGGTAGATCGGGGGACGCCGATTTATGTGCTGTGGCCGACAATCCTAAGGTCGGCAAATATTGAATTCTAGCCAGTGCCAGTGAATCCACACTCGCTTGTAAGGCAGCTTGTTTGGCCGCGACCATCGGCAAGACAGCCTCCTTTTGCTTGGCGACAACCATATTCAACAATGGGCCTACGATCGGCTCATGATCGGCGATCGGTTGACCAATTAAAAGGGATAAGGCTCCTTTTGCAAGCGTAAATTTTTCCGAGGCTTCCGCATCCCCTAATTTGGCTTCTAACGTCTGAGATTCACTCTTTAGGACGGAGCCCTTATTTTCTCGACCATTTGAATATCGAAGCCCAACAATTTTGGCATTCGACTCGCTGCGTGTGATGTTGCGAAGCCTTATTTTAGATAATTCGTGATAGTAAACGGCGTTATTCCAGGCCCGTGCGAGTTTGGCTCGAAGAGTGACCGAAGCGTTTTTTTCGTCCTTGGACGCCGCAGCTCGTGCCGAATTTGCGGCATTTACCTTGGCCGTATCGCGACCCGAGGAATATAAATTTTGCTCGACGGAGACGCCCGCACCGTACGTGTTACTTGATTTTTTGGCCGCGGAATCGACCGCGCGGCCGGCCGTAATGGACGAGGAAATGGTCGGATAAAACGAAGCTTTAGCCGTATCTACGGCGTCGTCAGCATAGGTAACGTTCGTGCGAGCAAGTTGGAGGTCGGGAGCCGTAGCTAAAGATTTAGACTGCACGTCTGACCAGCTTAATGCCGCCGCGGGAGCTGGGAATTCTAAAATCGAGGCGAAGACTAGAATTGGAAACAGGGACTCAAGTTTTAAGATGTTTGAGAAGTTTAGAATTTTTGATTTGTTTACGATTTTTTCCAAGGGAGAGACAGCCGTTCCAAATGTTTTGCAATCATATCTACTTCGATATTAACCTTAGCATTTAATTCTAGATTGGCAAACGCAGTTGTCGTCCACGTGACGGGAACTAACATAAAAGACAATAGGCAGCCTTCCCCCAAGTCTTGAAGGTTGTTAATCGTGAGGCTTGTGCCGTCGACCGCAATGGAGCCTTTAATGACGACATATTTGGCAAGGGCTTCTGGAATTAAAATTTCCAAATACACGAAATTAGATTCTGGACGAATCATTTTCACTAAGCCGGTGGCGTCTACGTGGCCGAGCACAATATGGCCCCCCAAGCGGTCTGTGGCACAAATGGCTCGCTCCAAATTGACCAACGCCCCTTGTTTCAAATCACCAAGGGATGTTTTAGATAACGTCTCGTGACTTACTTGGAACGTTAGGCCGCCTTGGGTCGAAGTGCCAATTTCTGTTAGGCAAACGCCGTTCACAGCAACACTTGCTCCGTGCTCTCGCACGTAATCGACACCAGGATCTACAGCTAGAGTCCAAGTGGCTTTGTCTCCGCTAGTGATGGCCGTGATGCGGCCCGTTCTTTCGACAAGTCCAGTAAACATAAGTGTCTTAAAGTGGAGGGGATTGAAGTGAACTTAACTCGGCCATGAACTGCTCGGTGTCGCGAAAATCTTTGTAAACGGAAGCAAAGCGGACGTATGCCACTTTGTCGAGGGCTGCGAGTGCATTCAAAATCATGCCGCCGAGCTTTTCGCTCGCCACGACTCGCTCCCCGGTCTCTTGGATGGTTTGCTCAAGGCGTGAAAGCACACCTTCGATTTGTTCTGTGGAGATAGGCCTTTTTTGGCAGGCAACCTGAAGGGACCGCAACGCTTTTGTTCGGCTGTAGCTCTCGACTCGACAATCGCGCTTTCTAATTTGGAAAACAAACGCCTCTTCTTGCTCATAGGTCGTGAAACGGTATTGGCAAGAGGGACAAATACGGCGCCGCCTCACAGCACGTCCTTCGTGTGAAAGACGACTCTCTAAAACTTTGGTATCTTCATGTCCACAACCTGAACAACGCAATTTAGACTCCGACTCATCCGCCTCAACGGGCGGATTACAGTGACCACTCTGGATAAAGTGGGAATTTCTCAGCCAAGGCGAGAACCTCACGGCGAATTTTATCTAGTTCTGCCGGAATGTCTATATTTTTCACAACCCGGTGAATTAAATTGGCTAGAATGACCATCTCCGGCTCCTTAAGTCCCCGACTTGTGATCGCAGGCGTCCCAATTCGAATGCCACTGGTCACAAAAGGGCTTCTTTTTTCTTTTGGCACTGTGTTTTTATTAACCGTAATATCCACTTTCCCAAGGGCATCTTCCAGTTGTTTACCGGTGATTTCACTCGCGGAAAGGTCTATTAGCATCAGGTGATTGTCGCTACCATCCGACACAAGTTTAATTCCTTTTTCCATCAGACCTTTAGCGAGGGCACGAGAATTGGCGACGACCTGTTTTTGGTAGGTGGTAAATTTTGGGTCAAGGGCTTCCTTAAAGCATACGGCCTTGGCGGCAATGATGTGTTCAAGGGGACCACCTTGAATGCCAGGGAAAACAGATTTGTTAATTTTTGCAGTTAATGCCTCATCATTCCAAAGAATGATGCCGCCTCGCGGCCCGCGCAAAGTTTTATGCGTGGTCGACGTGGTTACGTGTGCGTGAGGAATAGGGCTTGGATGCTCGCCCGCAGCTACAAGGCCAGCAATGTGGGCCATGTCGACCATTAGGTAAGCGCCAACGGTATCAGCAATTTCGCGAAACCGCTTGAAATCTAAGGTGCGAGCATATGCACTGGCGCCTGCGATGATCATTTTGGGTTTGATTTCTTGGACGATACGCAGCACGTCATCATAGTTAATGGTTTCAGTGGCTGGGTCTAATCCATAAAAATGTGAATCGTAGAGTATACCCGAAAAATTTACTTTACTACCGTGAGTGAGGTGGCCGCCGTGGGACAGGTCTAAGCCTAGTACCTTATCGCCTGAGTTTAAAAGGGCTAGATAGACGGCTGCATTGGCCTGTGCCCCGGAGTGCGGCTGGACGTTGGCAAACTTTGCACCAAACAATTTACCGACTCGGGCTATGGCAATCGCTTCAACCTGGTCCACGATTTCACAGCCGCCGTAGTATCGTTTACCCGGCAGTCCCTCAGCATACTTGTTGGTTAGGATGTTGCCCATGGCTGCGATGACGGCTGGTGAGGCAAAGTTTTCAGATGCGATCAATTCAAGTCCGCGCTTTTGGCGGCCGAGTTCGTCTTGAATGAGAGTAAAAATTTCATTATCCTCAGACTTCAGGAGATCCCATGGATGCAGTGACGGCGTCCTTGCTGATTCGAGCATACTGTTTATTTTCCTTTAATGTTAACTCTGATGTTAACTCTGATGTTAACTCTGATGATGACTCTGATGATGACTCTGGTTGAATGGAAGTCAATTAGCGAAGTAATCTAGTTGTGCGCCGCAGTTAGTGCGGCAACTTTCTTTTCGATTTCGCGAATTTTGTTCAATCGCATCTGATGGCGACTGCCGCCGAACGGAGACTCAAGCCAAAGTTTAACGAGATCACAAGCACGCAAATGATTAGTCGTGCGAGAACCGAGGCAAAGTATATTCACGTCGTTATGTTCCTTGGCCATTTTTGTTGAGAGCTCGTCCCAAACAACCGCTGCACGCACCCCGGCAAATTTGTTAGCTGTAATCTGCATGCCTATCCCTGTGCCGCAAACCAAAATTCCTAAATCTAGTTTTCCGTTCGACAGGTCGGCAGCCACCGCAGCCGCATAGTCTGGATAGTCGACCGATGTCTTACTGTCAGCTGCGACGCCGTAGTCGACGACCGTATTGGTGGTGAGCTTCAGCATTTCAGATATTAGCTGCTTGAGCTCTTTGCCCGCGTGGTCGCACCCAATACCAATTGTATGTGCCATTGTCGTAATTCCTTTTGACAGAGGAGAAATACTTAAATTTGGATCTAGGCAAAAAAAAAGAGGTCCCTGGGGACCCCAAATTCTTTGATTAGGATTCGCCAGCTCGTTTGATGAACTGCACTGCGTCGTCGACAGTCCGAATATTTTCGGCCTCTTCATCGGGGATATCAACAGAAAAAGCTTCTTCCATTGCCATGACCAACTCTACGATATCAAGGGAGTCAGCGCCGAGATCTTCGATGAATTTGGCTTTACCGACAACGGCACTCTCTTCTACGCCCAGTTGTTTAACGACTAGCTGTTTAACTTGATCTTCTAGGGAAAGGGTACTCATTGATGACCTCATGGGAAGTAGTAAAAATATCAGTAGGAGATTGTAACCTTTTGAAGTCACGTCACGCAACAATAAGTTTAATTTTGCTCAAATTTGTGCCCGGGAGCCAGTCCTGATGGGGTGACTAAATGCCTGCACTTATTTTCTAGATTACCGTCATCGGCGCTAATAGGTATAAATTAAGTGTTTAAAATTAGGTGGTTATAGATTTTATTCAATGTTTTAGATTTTATCTCCGATACCTCTGATGTGCGCCGGGTCAGTCGGCTTAGTAACTAATTTAATATTTGGGGGTGCGAATGTTTAATCAAAAGCAAGTTCTATCAACGGTACGAGGCCTCTTGGGGCTCGTGTGCGCATCGTCCATCTTGACTCTAGGATGCAATACCGGGGTCGTAAGTCAGGTAAAAGTTGCCGGCGGAGTGATCGACGGGGCAGACGGCAAAGCGAGCCTTTATCCAGGCACTGTTTATGTGGAAGTAAGCGGAATAGATTTTGACAAAAAACCTGCGCTCGTGCGCAACGTTGGGACTCTGGTGGATGTTGGCTTAGGCGATGCCTACGCGCTTATCCTATCACTCGCCGATGTTTTTCAGGCGGAAAACGGCGTGGCAGTGCTACCAATCATGAAAGAAGTGACGATCACGTTGTTTTTAAGTAGCGGCGCTGCCAAAGACAAAGTTGAGCTACCTAAAATGATCATGAGAAAAGACGACGGATTAATGCAAGATGCCAATGGCCTAAAATACTTTATTCTTAACGTGGGTGTTAAAGCAGAGAAAGTCGGATCGATCGACTCGAAATCTGAGCAAGCTATTTCCAAGCTGACTCAGCGTCTGTTCTTTGAAAGCCCATTAATGTCAGAAAAAGGGCAAAATTTCCGCGACTCAAATTCAAGTTTCATGATGATCTCAATTCCAAAATCTGTACTTCCATCTATTGCAGTTCCAAGCATCATGTTTGCTGAAGATCGCCCAAGCGAAGCAAGTCTGAAAGGTGTGGTTGTAGGCTTTGGTGAAAACGCAGTCGGCGGTAGCAAGAAAAATGACTTCTCGTTGTCAGAGGCTTTGCCTGAAGTCATGAAGCGTAACTTTGCATCCATCGAAGCTCTGAATAAAACTCCTGCTGACTACACGCCACTGCGCCAGCTGCTTGGTTCGGCAACAGCCGTATCCCAACAAATGTGGGAGTTCACTGGCTCTGGCCTTTGCGGATCGAAAGACGGCAAAAATTACGACACGGGTGCTGCCGTCTATATTGACGGAAAATTTGCAGGGTTCGGTGTTCGCTCAACGGCTAAAAGTGCAGGTTATAAAGGGCGCCTCGACTGTGCGAAGACAACGGCAAATGACATGGTCACATTGGTCATTAGCCCATCGAAAGAGCAAATATCAACGTTCATTTCCCGTTCAAAATAACATTAATATTTTAAAAGGAGTTTTCCTATGAGTACCTTTATGATCCGATTAAGTTTAGTGTCTACGTTTCTAGTCGCAACCATGGCGTCTAGCTGTGGTTTGCTCGCGCCCTTATTAGCTGGGATGAAACTTGGCGATGAAAGTGACATGATGATGAGCGGGAATGACGCAGCAAAGGCTTCACTTCCGTATCAGGCTCAACCAAGCAACAAAGCTAAAGTGGCCGATGATGCAGGTCAATTATACGGATTCGTGCCCTCAAAATAAATGGCAGATATCATAAATGGGAGCATGCTTATGACATTTTCAAAAAGTATTTTAACAACTTTGTTTGTTGTCATGGCCGCGTTACCGATCGCAGGTTGCGCGGGCCTTGCCGGCGGCGGTGGGGCAGGGGGAGCAAGTATTCTTGGGGATCTAGGGAAATTCGCACCTCCAGGTCTAGGGCAAAAACTTGCGCTTTCAGACTCTGAAGGCCGCGGGCTTCCCTATGAAGTTAGGCCGAGCAATACAGTTCTGGTGGCGCCTGATGCTGGAAAAATTTACGGATCCTATTAACATCTCCCCAGAGGCAAATTATTGTGCCAAGGTTGGCCTAATGCGCGTTGACGAATGAAATAGAGACTGCTTAACTTGCCTCAGTCTTTTATCGGAGGAAGTGACGCCATGGATCGAGAGCTATTTACATCAAACCGCCTGTTTTGCCCCGGACCCACGCCATCACCTTGGTTTGTGAAGCAAGCCGCACTAGATAGTGATGTCTACCATAGGAGTAAGGAGTTCGAAGGCCTCGTCACCGATTGTGCAGCCATGCTAAAGCCATTGTTCGGCACCGCGACGCAGCCTGTCATTTTGACGTCCTCTGGCACCGGAGCGCTCGAATCTTTAGTGGTCAACCTCACCAACACTGGTGACTCAGTTATAGTAGTAGTAGGCGGCGTGTTTGGAGGGCGCTGGCTAAAGGTAAATCAAGCCTTTGAAAATAAAGTTACCGTTGTCCAAGTTGAATTTGGCATGGCACCCACAGTCAAGCAAATCGACGAAGCGTTCAAGGATTGTCCGAAACCAAAGGCCTTTTTTGTCCAGGCCAACGAAACGTCCACGGGCGCACGCTTTGATATCGCAGCACTCGCGAATCAAGTCAGGGGCCTTTCTCCAGAAACTCTAATCGTTGTGGATGCCATTTCATCCATGGGTGCTCATCCAATCGACATGGATACACATGGCCTTGATGCCGTCGCCGCTGGATCTCAAAAAGGCTTCGGCGTCGCGCCGGGATTGGCGTTCGTCGCCCTTTCAAATCGCGGGTGGAAGTCTTTGTCCACTCGTTCAAAATTTTATTTTGACCTAGAAAAAGAACGCAAAGGGCAAGAGCAAGGTCGCACAGCTTGGACTCCTGCCGTCAGCTTGATCCAGAGCCTACACGCATCTTTGAGTTGCATCACAAAAATTGGGGTGCCCGATTTTATTCGCCACCACGAACGCTTGGCTGTGGCTTGCCGAGCTGCAGTTGCAGCCCTTGGCCTAGAGTTGTTTGTGGAAACACGAGCGGTTTCGAACGCCTTGACGGCGATTAAAGTTCCACAAAACCTTGACGGCTCTAAAATCCTTGCCACGGCGAAACAGCGCTACGGCGCGATTATTTCTGGTGGTCAAGATGAGCTAAAGGGGCGAATTATCAGGTTCAGCCACCTTGGTTTTGTCAGTCCTTTCATGCTGATAGACGGCCTTGCGGCTCTTGAATTTGCGTTGGCCGATGAAGGTCACAAATTTGAACTCGGAGCAGGTGTCACCGCAGCGATGAAGTCGTTGCGAAGTTAATTTGTTTGAGCCTTTTGTTCAAAGTATTTCAGGTCGATAAAAATAGCGGCTGCGAGTAGTAGTTTTCGCTCGTCGTCCCCTAAACTTGGGTCGGTGAACTCGAGCGCAAAATTATCCGCATCCGTGAAAATTTCCTTCAAGGCGCCTGACCATTTCTTGGTAATCACGGCGCGTTCTCGACCATCGGCGCCTTGAAATCGAAATGTCCAGATTCGCCAAAACGGCGAGGACACCTGCATTAATACGCGGCCATCGGGCAAGGCCACGTCAAATCTTTTGTAAATGATAGAGAAGCGTTGCTGCAGGGCGCCAATTGGCCGCCCCGAATCGGCGTCGAGGATTTCCAACCGCTGAAATATAAAACGAAACGGATGCCGGGCCACCAAAAATGGCCTTCGTTGGGCGTCGAAAATGAGGATTTCAAATGTGCGCCAATGGCCGAGAAACTGGCGCATCACAGCGCCCAAAAAGCCTTTTTGCTGCTCTGCGGCAAAGCCGAGGACGCGGCCATCGGGAGCATTAATCTCATACTTGTTGCGTGTTTCAAAGCCAATCAATTCGGCTAGCTCTTTGCGCTGACGAATCATTAAAGCAGGTATGTGACTGATTTGTTGGGAAAGACTCATGCTAAATGGACTCCTGTTGTGACTCGTTCAAGCGGAATGGTACACCAAGCCGAAGATTTTTGGGCTCACCTTCGATTTAAGAGTTGGCCAGCCAGTCTATTATGAGTCAGTCACTGACATAATATATTGACATAATATATATTAACATTTTATTTACATTTAACAAAATAAATGATACCAATCGGTGCCTTTTTAGGCGGATGGCCGCCGGGTTCACAAATTGGGAGCACACAATGCAGAACAACAGCAATAATTTCATGATGTTAATTAAACTTTTTGGTGCCACGAAATCTTCGGCGCTAGCCTTAAGTTTGACTTTCTTAACCATTAATGTTGCTGGTTGCTCGTCAAAGCCCAAGCATGACACCACTCCCAGCGGACCACCGTCCTCAGAAGTCTTTCAGCCGCTTTCTCGCGCTGGTGATGGCTCTCCACTCGTGGTAGGTGCGACGGCAGAAATTCAGCTGCAATATTTGGAATCGGTTGGTGTTACCGACTTGCAAATGCACGATGTATTAAGCAGAAACTGCACAAGTTGCCATAATCAATCCTTTGCAGCCATGAATTTGACGATTTTGCCTCACCCTGACAAATATCTTTTGATTCAAAGTAGGACCGCAGCCTCGTCCACATCACCGATGCCACCCTATGGTTTTGCGAATCCTGCAGACCGTGATTTGATTCAAAATTGGATCACCGCGCAATTGAATCCCGCAGCCAACTCTTTTGAAGGCTACACTGTTTCGGCCATTGACCGATCGACCTTTGAAGTTTATGCCGTTGAAGCCCGAACTGAGGGGCGGTTCACGGTAAAGCTGGGCGATAAGACTGTCGCATCAACCACTTTGTTAGACTTAGTCGTAACAGGTGTTGACCTTGTGGCGCAGCCAATCGCAACCATTGAAGTGACTATTGATCGAACTGGAGTTTTTTACCGTAACGTAACCGTAACTAGTCCTCACATCGAGGCTCCAGTCGTTAGTCCCGTTGTGGTTGTTCCCCCAACTTGTGCCTCGATTACGGCTGCTGGCGGCATTGCAAACTGGCGCAATCAACACGCCGCCAGTCTAATTGATGGTAGCGAGACGGAAGCCGCGGTTGCCGCTGATGTCGATCTTTGCTTCCCGACAGAAGTTCCGAAATGTGTTGAGCGCATCAAAGGCTACGCAATCAAAGACGACATAGCTGATTCCGAATTTGATGGTTCGTTTGCAACCCTCGCTCAGAAACAGCCTCCCGAGGAACTTAGAGATCCCGAGAATGCATCGGGCTACTGGATTCCCGACAACATTGAAGAAATCGCAGCACAAAAAGGTTGGACAACGGTTCGCTATAGAAGTCGTCACGCGGGTGGATTTGATTCAGATACACCCAACCTAATGATGGTTTATGTGCCTGGTGACAAAGTTACGCCTCCAGTTAAGTTTGATCGTTGGCTAAATTTCCCTTTACCAAGAGACTACGACGATTCTGCGAGTCTTGACTCTCTCGATCCAACTCCCACTATGGGCCCACCTTCACGGGCCGCTTATCTGGCGCCCAACAATTTTCCAAGCACGTTCACGATGGTCACGCAGGATCTTGATAACTCTTTACCACTTGTTTCAACTCGGGTTTACTTCCAAATGTTTGGGCGAAATGATGAAGGCCCAACCTTTATGCCACGTGGTATTGTAGACTTGGCGGGATGTGTGTCGTGTCACCCGAGTGGGCTACGCGCCATAAGTCCGATGGGCTATTCGGTCCGCTCCGGAGAAAAAAGTTTGTCCAAGCAAAACTGGGATTCCGTTGAGCTCATTAACCGTAAGATGATTGAATCCGCCAATAATTTGCCGCCTAAATGGGGTGATGCTTTGGTGGACGGAGTCTCCAAACCATTCTACAGAGCAGATTTTATGGGCCCGATCCTCGGTGCAAGTAAGCCTGCCAATGGATTCAGCCGTACAAAAGAATTTATTATGGGTGGCCAGATTGCAGGTCGTCAATTTTCTGGATGTTATAAAACGCAGCCCAGTCGTAACATCACCGATATTTTTGGCCGAACACCCGGGATGGGCCCAAACAATCGGGCGGCTCTTTCGCCGGAAGCTCTTTTGCCCCAACCTCTACTAACGTCGGTCATTGATCCCCAGAAAGTTATCAATGCCATGAACTGTGAGGGTTGCCACGTCGGCGGAGCCTCTGCCGAGAGAAAACGCTGGCCGCTTAATACATTCAACACTCAGGTGGCCTTCAAAATTCTTGTGGACCAGTCGATGCCGATGGGCGCACACACGAATGCATTCAACGAAAGCCACACCCTTGGTCAAAGCACGGATGCTCTAAACTCCGACGAGCGAATGGCTTTGGCCAATTGCCTCGAAGCGGAGCTCGCAGAAGAAAATACACAAGAGAATACACTCACGTGGCTTAAACAAGAGTCTTGCCCGCTGTAAAGCTGGCAGATTATCGGCGACTACCCGATAAACGTAGCAGGCTGAAAAATAAATTGACGAAATTCAGATACATCGTCAGCGCGCTCGACGTTGTGTATATGGAGACTTGAGTCTCCAAGGCTCCGCGGTCGGCAAGGCTGTATGCCGATTTCCTCACCGCCTGTGATTCATAGGCCGTCAACCCAGAGAATACGACGATACCGAGTAGCCCCGTCATAGTATTTAATGCGGGAATGAACGAAGAAGCAGATGGAAAATAACTGGCTACGGCTTGAAGCAACGACATGCCGATTACCATCCACAGGGCCTGCAGGCAAAACGTTCCAACCATTCCAAGATTTCGTTTTGTCACGTGGCCAAACATGGCAAGTCCAGAAAAGGCCATCGACGCTGCAAAAAACACATTTAATATGCTGTTCATAGTATATGCGAGACTGACAAATCCCACGGTAATGCCTGTGATCGCGGCATAAAAGAAAAACAATGCTTTAAGCTTTCCCGCGCTTTGAGATCTTGCCATTGGCCCAAACATCATGACCGTGCCGAATTGTAGAATAATCACTCCCCACATGGCGGCAGAGCCACCCTCAAATACAAGCACATTGATCAATCCGGTGATAATTAAAGCATAGGCCACTAACGCAGTGAGCAAAATGCCTGCCGTCATCTGAACGTAGACTCCAGAGATCAGAGCCGATGCGCGTACGTCGACAGAATCTCGGGTGAAGCCTCGCATAATATCTGTTTGTTGCATAAAATCCCCCTTTGCGAACGGTTGTAGTCAATAGGCGTGTGCACTATCCTGTGTAACAAATAATATGATACCTTAAGGATATCGTCAATTCTACGCGAAAAATAACAGGCAATTTTCGAGAATTTGCAAAAATGGCGAATTCGATCGAATAAGAGGCGGCTAATGGCTGGAAATTTCACACACATTAATGACTCTTTTGTTTGTGAACACTGTCAGAAAAATGTTCCTGCCGCTTCGTCAGGGTGCCGCAATCACTGCCCCCACTGTTT
>CANJQY010000034.1 GCA_947476525.1 Oligoflexales bacterium | reverse complement strand
TGCAACTCTTATCGGCGATAACGTCCAATTCATCTCATTCAAAGTAGTGAGAGATTCAATTCCCGTTTTTGATGCGTCGATCAACTTTCGCTTCAAATTCGGCAAATTGGTCCAAATTCAGACAAGCACTTTTGGCGAGGCACTTGACGACGGCCGTTCTGATTTCGTCAGCGCGACCGATGCTATTGAGCGAATCGCTTCCGCAGCAACTATTCAAGAGCGTGGACAAGCTTTTAGAGTTGTTAGCACCGCGACTGGCTATAAGTTAGTTCGCGTGAATATGGCATTGGTTACTGGAGACGGCGAAAAATTAGACGTGCAGACTGAAGCCGGTAGCGGTGAAATATTTGAAGTGCGTGATACCCGTCACTATGCGGCGAACAAAGCACACGGAGCGGTCTACCCTCGTACCTACTACCAAAGCACTTTAGTCGACGTGCCAATGTCGGAAATGACCATTGCTGGCGCAGGAACCTCCGCGATAGATGGAACATTCACCGCAACTGGCTCTGTGGATCCAAGCATTGCTGGTGTCAAGGGATTGCGAATCAATACCAAAACAAGCACTGGCGTTTTGATTTCGAAGGCAGCGACAAAAGTCGGCGACGCTTGGGATCTTGATTTAAATGTCACCGCTGAAAAAGATGTGGCTCAAACACACACCTACTATCACGTGAACGCAATCATTCAAAAAGCGAAGCGTTTTATTGATGTCGCTTGGATGAAGAACGTCGTCGTGACAGCCAATGTCAACCTTGGTCAAACATGTAATGCTTACTGGGACGGATCGACCCTTAACTTCTTCTCGGCTGGCGGCGGCTGTGGAAACACAGGACTCATCTCCGATGTTATGTCCCACGAGTGGGGACACGGCCTTGACGCAAACACGGGCGGCATTGCTGACGGCGCGTATTCTGAAGGCTTCGGCGATATTCTCTCGATGATCATGACCAATGATAGTCGCCTTGGACCTGGATTTAAGACGAATGGTGGAGTTGTTCGCGACATGGCGCCTGATAAAATCTACCCAACCGATCGGGGAGAAGTTCATGCTGAAGGTCTGATCATTGGTGGAACCTTCTGGGATCTTTTGACGAGTCTCACTGCAAAACACGGCGTGGCAATCGCAAACGAGATTGTCTCTGATATTGCCTTTAAGACGGTTATGACCGCTTCAAAGTATACTGATGTTTATGCGGCTGCATTAGTCGTCAATGACAACGACTCTGACACGAATACTCGCTCGCCAGATTTCTGTGAAATCAATGCAGCGTTTACTCTGCACGGTTTAGCCGTAAAAGGTGCGGACTGTCCGTAATCACTCCCTGGCGCGACAGCGACAGCGCCAGCGACAGCGCCAGCGACAGCGCCAGCGGCGCGTCCAGAGCCGAAGGCGAAGGAGCTCGGCGAAGGATTTAGGCTTTAGGATGTGGGTCGTTAAAATAAAAACCTCGAAGCTATGGATGGCTTCGAGTTTTTTTTTTTTTTGGGGAATTTAGATCGTCATAACTTCTTTTTCTTTGACCACTAAGCGGTCATCTACCATTCTGATAAAACTATCAGTTTGTTTTTGAATGAGGTCTTCCAATTTTTTACGTTCGTCTTCAGTGATTGCTTTGTCTTTCTCCTGTTTTTTGATGGCCTCGTTGGCATCGCGACGAATATTGCGAAGTCCGACTTTTGCATCTTCTGCTATTTTCTTTAAGTTCTTGGCAATATCCTTGCGGCGATCCTCGGTCAAGGCCGGAAAGGGCAGGCGTATGACGTTACCGTCGTTCATTGGTTGAACTCCAATGTCAGCAATACGAATTGATTTTTCGATTTCAGAAATTAGCTTTTTTTCAAACGGTGCAATGGTAATGGTGCGGGCGTCGGGAGTCGACATCGTGGCTAATTGATTTAACGGTGTTGGTGTGCCGTAGTAATCGACACGCACGTTATCCAGAACGGCGACGGTGGCGCGGCCTGTTCGGACCTGTTTAAGTTCGTTTTCAAATGACTTTAATCGTTTGTCCATGTTTTGCTTAGTGGTAGTGACTAGATCGTTCATCGTGGTGTTCTTTCCAAAAAATTAATGAGGCCGTTTTTTATCATGGTCTACTTAACGAGAGTTCCAACTTTTTTGCCGAGGACGACCTGCTCTACGCAACCAGGCTCACCCATTTTAAACACAATAATTGGCATTTGAGCCTCCATACACATTGTGATGGCGGTGGCATCCATGACGTCGAGCTTTTTGTTGAGGACATCAAAATAAGCCAATTCATCGTATTTTTTGGCGTTGGGATTTTTGTTCGGATCGCTATCGTAGATTCCGTCGACTTTTGTGGCCTTCATGATTATTTCCGCGCCTATTTCTCGCGCGCGAAGCGAAGCTGCCGTGTCCGTGGTGAATAGTGGGTTACCTGTGCCGCCCGCAAAAATCACTATATGGCCAGATTCAATGTGTTTTACGGCGCGTCGTCGAATGTAGGGTTCAGCAATTTCGGTCATGGTGATTGCAGTCATGACTCGCGTTTGCAGGTTGAATTTATTTTCCAGAATTCCTTGAAGGGCAAGTCCATTGATGATGGTTGCCAGCATTCCCATGTAGTCGGCTGAGGGTCGATCCATTCCTATTTTTGAGGCTGTAGAGCCCCTAAAGATATTGCCACCCCCGATAACGATGGCTACCTGCACTCCAAGCCTGTGGACTCTAGCCACTTCGCCCGCAATCCGCTCTAGCGCGTCACCATCAATGCCATGCCCTTGACCGCCGCCAAGCATTTCGCCGGAAAGTTTTAGCATGATCCGTTTGTATTTTGCTTCGGGATGTAGTGGAATTGATGCGGACATTTGAGACCTCATTTGAAATTAAGGTAGGCCTTATTCAGGCACAAACACGTCAGAATTGTATATGCTCCTTGGGCCCTGATCTAGGACTTTTTTTAAAAGCACTAAAGAAAAAAAAGCGCCATTTCTGGCGCTTTCTAACATTAGCGATCAGCCATTAGCCATTAGCGATTGAGGGTCGCTGCCACTTCTTCTGCGAAGTTGGCGGTTTTCTTTTCGATTCCCTCGCCGAGCGCAAAACGCACAAAGCGGGTAGCCTTAAGATTTTTGTCAGTTTTTTCAAGAAATTTACTGATTGAAATATCAGGATCCTTAACGAACATCTGCTCTACAAGGCAAACTTCCATGTAGAACTTATTCATTTGGCCTTCGAGGATTTTTTCGATCATGGCCGCAGGCTTTTTCTCTTCAATTAGTTTTTTGCGGGCAATTTCTTTCTCTTGATCCAATTCTGACGTGTCGACTTCGCTACGAGATAGGTAACGAGGAGCGGCCGCTGCAATATGCATGGCTACTTCTTTGCCCAAATGAGCAACGTCCTTCTTACCTTCTAAAACCACACAGGTACCGATGCGGCCACCCATGTGGATGTAGCTAGAAATGTGGCCGTTTGGCGCGGATACAAGAGCCACCCGACGAATACGCATGTTTTCGCCGATCTTTTGAATCAAGGCTGCGATAGTTTGCTGAATGGTATCGCCGCTTTTCATCGTCATAAGCGCCAGTTTTTCGACGTCGTCGATTTGGTGTTTATGGGCGATGATCGCCGTCTCGCGAACCAAATTTAGGAAATCTTCGTTTTTACCGACAAAGTCAGTTTCACAATTCATTTCCAAAACAACAGCGCTATTGTGAGATTCGTTGATGTAAACTTCAACGACGCCTTCAGCAGCGATTCGGTCCGCCTTCTTGGCCGCACGGCTCATGCCGCGCTCACGCAACCATACAATAGCGCGCTCTAGTTCGCCGCCATTTTCTTCTAATGCTTTTTTGCACTCCATCATTCCAACGCCTGTTTTCTCGCGAAGGACTTTAACTTGAGCCGCAGAAATTTGAACGGACATTTTGATTCTCCCAGGCGAATTTTCTCGCCATACCTAAATTACTTATCGAATGTTTTTTTCTTAGTGACGGCTACAGAGTTGCCTTCACCGTCGAAAAACTTACCGGTTTTTGCCGCAGCTTCAGCTGAATGGCTATCCATGTCCGTTTTGTCACGGGACTTGGTTTTACCAGCAACGCAAGCATCAGCGATCGTCGTAATGAAAAGCTGAAGCGACTTAACACTGTCGTCGTTTCCTGGGATGATATAGTCGATCCCGTCTGGATTGGCATTGGTATCGGCAACGGCAACAATTGGAATGCCCAAGCGCGCCGCTTCTTCCAAGGCAATTGTTTCTTTGTGTGCATCAACAACAAAGATTGCACGAGGAAGACCTGGCATGTCCTTGATTCCGCCGATGTTACGCTCAAGCTTCTCGCGCTCACGTTCAAACATCAAAACTTCTTTTTTTGGTAGTTTGTCGTAAGTTCCATCTTGGCTCATTTTTTCAATACGCTTAAGACGGTGAATCGACTGACGGATGGTGCTGAAGTTAGTCAATGTGCCGCCGAGCCAACGGTGATTGATGTAGTACATTCCAGAACGCTTTGCTTCGGACGATACAAGATCACGAGCCATGCGCTTGGTGCCAACAAAAAGAATGTGGCCGCCTTTGCTTGTAGTGCCTTCGATGAAGTTGCATGCTGTTTGGAAAAGTTTAACGGTTTTCTGAAGGTCGATAATATGGATGCCATTACGAGCGCCAAAGATATAAGGCTTCATCTTTGGATTCCAGCGTTTAGATTGGTGGCCGTAGTGTACGCCTGCTTCGAGTAGGTCTTTCATGTTCACAGTAACTGTCATAACGTTTCTCCTTGAAAGTTGATCTTCAGCCATCCAATAAGCCACTCAAGCTTCACGGATTTTAACCGGGAATATCGAGGGCCACCTTCAAATTTGCGAAACTACCATCGAAATGTTAGTGTTCGCGGACGACCTGATTATTTGTGACGACCATACCGACAACCGGCACGCCATCACGAGCTCTTTTCAGAGGGGAGCAAGATAGCTATTAAAGTGAGCCCGCGCAAGGTGATTTTGCTGAAAAATGCAGTGCTCGGCATTTTTTAACAGCAGCAACAGAATTTGCTGAAGCAACGGATCTGTATTGAAGTGATAGAATGAAAAGTAATCAGTGTACGGTTTGCACATAAATGAATGGCGGGCCCCCGGCAGGGTCTAGTTTAATCGTGCCGCCGAGGGTGAGGGCAGTTTTATTGCCAAGGAATTCTTTGGCGAAGGAGTCTTTAAAGAAGACAGCGATGACGGGTCCTTTCGGGCCGGTCATTGGGATTTTGCATTTGCCCGTACAAGCTGAGAGTGCCCCAGCATTGTATCGGTAGCCTGAAAGCGTGACGTTTGCCCCATTTGACCAAGCGGGACCCAACGGCGTTGGGGGATTTTTTGGGGCGGCAGTTCTTTGGTTGGCGCCAATTTGCTTGATGGCCGGGGTTCTGGTAGGCATGCTTTTGTTGCCTAGATTTGTGGCGGGCACAAGATTGGATTGTGCCCGCTCGGGAGCTGGTTTAAGCGGTTGGGCAAGTTGGGTCGGCAGGGGGGCTGGTGCCGCATATTTCGGACGCCAATAATGCATTGATGGATCCTTGATTTTTGGGCGCTTTGCCATGGAAGGAAGTTTGATCTTAATTTTGGCGCGCTTTATACCTTCGGGTACTGGTGCAATTGGCTGAACCGTGCTGCTTTTGTTACTGTTAACGCTAGTGTTGCTGACGTCGTTTTTGACCTGCTTCCAAATAGGCTCCATGGGCTGCACGAGTAGGTCTGTGCTATTGGGATGTTTTTTCTGCCATAGGAATGCGCCCGCAATGAGTATTGAAATCACCAGGAATGGGATAAGAAGCCAGCGAAAGAACCCTTGTTTGAGCGAAGGTGCGAGGTGGCCTTGTCTCAGAAATGCTATAGAACTCACGTTAGCTTGCTCGTAGAAGGTGATGAATTTCCGAATATTAATGCGTGCCGGACCTCCAATTTTTTGAACTGTATATTGTGGGCTGAGTTTTTTTCCGTACCAAAGTAACGTGATATCTCGAGAAGAAAACGGTCCTTTTGCTCGCTCGCCAGGGGCGCGAAGAAAATATTTGCGCGCCCCATTCGCCGATTTTGTTTTCAGGTTGGTGATGTTGGTTTGTGGCGGACTTGCGTTTTTTGGCTTGGGCCAAGCTCCGAGATCTGGCGAAACCTGGGCGCTAGAGGCGCCAATTTTGTTGGAGTTTTCGTGAATCACAGCGTGAATTTGTGGTGCTGGACCGCCGGGCTGCCCAAGTTTTGCTGCCGAGAGTTTTTCTTGGATGGCCGTAGGCTGCGTTTGCCAAGCATTTGCCTCGGGATAAGGCTGCTCAGCGTTGATTCCTCCAGAGGCCATTTTGAGATCTGGAGGCTTCATTTGTGCGAGTTCATTTTCCAAAGTCCTCTCTGAATAGCTATCAAATAACGCTGGTACGTCATAGATTGGTGCCAACTCGGTAGAACTAAAGAGGGCGACTAAATCAAACGCGTCAATTTTTCCCATGCGGAGCTGATCACGTATTTCTGACGCGCTCCATGGGCCGAATTTTTCGGCGCCTGAATGTACCACCCAACGTAATTGCATTTAAACGCAACACCTCATAAAGATAAGCCATTTCGCTCTATCTATCGGTAAAAACGGGCGACAAATCAAACCGTTCGCGTTGTGATTAAAACTTAATATCCTGATATTGTGCGGTAAATATTAAGCAATTTGATTTTGACCATGCGCATTTAGACACTAGACATAGGTATGCGAACCAGTGTAAATGGAGCTCAGAAACCGATTTGATTGATATTTAATCACCGGCGGGGATATTATTTATGCGATTACAAACTAGTACGATGCCATCACCTCATCAAATACATTTCGTGGGGAGTGAGGCGTGGCTCGCCCGTATTTCTTTAGACTTATCGCCTAAAGCACCTGAGGAGTCAAAAATTCATGGTGACATTAGCCTGCGTCTTGATAGTGCGGGTTTTGTTCATGCGACTGGTAGCGTCAGCGCTGAGGCCACACGGCCATGTGACCGATGTGGGCAGGCGGTAAAAATTCCGCTCCATAGCAATATGGATGTGACCTTTCGTCCTCCTTTTACCGACGTGACGCCTCGAATTATGGCGCTAACTAGCGAAGATTTAGAAGTGTATTTTATTGAAGATGGTGCGGTGGATTTAGAAGTAATGATCAATGACTCGATACAATGTGCAATTCCCAGCCAAATTGGGTGCTCACCGTCAGATGTCACTATTTGCGGAAGCGGTGAGGATTCGTTGGTACGTACCGAGGAGGATCGGCACCGAATGGATCTAGAGGCTTCATCTTCAGCGTCTCACAATCCTTTTTTAGCATTAAAAGAGCAGCTTGCCGCCGCAAAAAATATAAAAAAATCGTAGTTACTACCAAAATTCACTTGACCCCGTCCCTCGAATCCACTAAATCCTAGATCCCTGCTTGTTGGCAGGTTTCACAGTTCCTTATGTAAGGGGTGCTTTCTATGGCAGTGCCAAAGTTTAGAACATCAAAGTCGAAGCGTGATATGCGTCGTTCACACCATTTCCTAACCGCTCCAGGTTCTTCAGTATGTAAGAATTGTGGATCCGTTTTTCGTCCACACTCTGTGTGCGCGAACTGCGGGAATTACAAAGGTAAGATTGTAATGGCTCCCAAAGCTGCGTCAGCGTGGCAAGGCGAAGACTTTACACAGCAGTAGTCTGCTTTGACTTAGGTCAAAAAGACGAGTGCCTATTGTAACTAGATTCTGCTGAAATAGGGTAAGATTCTGCTCAAAATGCTCGAAATCAAGGCGAGAGGAGCGGCAAAAGCGGAGTTTACTAATGTAAATGAGCATTTTGCCGCGACGAACAACGCAGAGTTCGGCCTTTTTCAGCAGAATCTAGGTGCCTTTTTTAATGTTTAGACGAATGCTGAGTCTCCACCACCTTGGATGACAATTTTACCTTCAGATTCTAGCTTCCTGGCAATGTTAATGACCTCAAGTTGCGCCGCCTCAACATCCGACAACTTAACAGCTCCGCTCGCTTCCATATCTTCTTTGAGCATCTCTGCGGCCCGAGATGACATATTTTTAAAGACAAGTTCTTTAACGCCTTCACTTGCAGTACGAAGGGCGACCTTCCATTTATCGTTGTTAATGTTTTTGATGAGCTCTTGAATGCCGCGCTCATCAATTTTCACCAAATCATCAAAGACGAACATCAATTGCCGAATTTGCTCGGCTAGGTCCGGGTCTCGCTCTTCAAAATTATCAAGAATTTGTTCTGCCGTGGCCTTGTCCAAAAGATTTAGCATCGCGGAAATTGGTTCAATCCCTCCAATTTTCTGTGTCGCAACACTACCCATGGCTTGAACCTCTTGACGCAGGACGTCGTCAATTTCATCGATAATCTCTGGCTGTACTGTGTCAAGATTGGCAATCCGAAACAACACTTCGGTGTGAATGCCCTCTGGAAGAAGCTTTAGCGTCTCTCCACATTTTTTTGCGTCACAATGCGCAAGAATTAAGGCGATAGTTTGGGGGTGCTCATTGCGAATAAAGTTTGAGAGAGTCCTCGGATCAATAAGTTCTAGGGCGTCCAAATTAGCGTTCGAGCCGAGCGCCAACTGCTCAATCAGTTCATCGGCCTCTCCTCCTTTAAAGGCACTTCCAATGACCTTTTTTGTGAAGTCATTGCCGCCGTAAAAGAACTTTTTATTTTGCTGTAGAATTCCGTAGAATTCTAACATGATCTCGTCAACAATCTCCTGATCCAATCGACCTAACCGGCTCATTGCGGTTCCGATCCTCTTGATCTCGAACTCGGTCATGCTCTTGAAAATTTCGGCGGAAATATCCTCACCGAAGGACAGCATCAAAATTGCTGCTTTTTGTGCGCCCGTAAATTTATTGGTAGCCATGGTCAAGACTCCGTATGTGGTGTGGTGGAGGCACCGAAATTCTCATCTACCTAATTAGTTTACGGTCATATGCCAAAATTAACCAGACTGTCAGAATCCTGACAGTATTAGGTTAAATTGAATCTTTGATATCTTAAAAATCAGTAAGTTACAGCGGCACAAGAGTTGCAGCTAGTGGCTACGTGGATTCGCGCGGCCGTCAGTTCGGCTACCTCGGCCGTTCACCTAATCGTTTGGAAGTTGTTTGAGCTGAGTGGGAAACCTGTAATTGAGGGGTTGGATTTATGAGAATATTATTATCAACAGTGATCGTGTCATGCGTCTTTGTAGCGCTGTCGTTTAGGATTGGCGAGAGTCAGTTTATGGCAAAACAAGCCGCAGATAAGATTCTGTCAGAGCAAATGGAGGGTGAATCTTCCATCTTCAATCGCGTTAGAGATGAAGGTGCCAACAGTGATGAGTGCCTTCCAATCCGCGTTGGCGGCATGAATCAAATTGACGTTGAGTACTTGGCATGCTCTAAATTGGCGATTAACCGCGATGGCGACGCTTTTGCTGTTTCTGATGAGTTGACAGTCCCAGAAGGCTTGGCCCGTCGGGTAAATTTTTGGCGTCGAGTCTATTCCCTATGGTCGAAAGATCAAGATGTGCTTCACGTTGCCGAATTCCCGGAAGTCATTCTCGAGATTCACAACAGCTCACGGATGGCTGGCATTGGCGATAAAGCAAGGAGTGCTGCAATGAGGCCCTGGCTTGCAGCTCGACGGCAGCATTACAAAAAAATTCTATTGAAGCTTGCCGCGACTTCAGAACTTGACGCGTCAAAAATGACTGGAACCGAGCTTCGCGTGTTTAAGTTATTCAGCCACATTGACAATAAAAATAAATTTAAAATAGCAGCATTCAGCCTTCGAGTCCAACGTGGCCAACGAGAGTTCATTGCAAAGGGACTTTTCACCTCGGCGAAATATCTAACGCACGCAGAAGCAGAGTTCAAGGCGCAAGGTCTCATGCCTGAACTGGCAAGGATTGCATTCATTGAGTCTTCGTTCAATTTGCAGGCTCTCAGTAAAGTTGGGGCTAGTGGCGTGTATCAAGTTATGCCTGATACCGGGCGAGACTATTTAGTTGTGACTCCAGAAATTGATGAACGAAATGATCCTATCAAGGCAAGTCGCGCTGCTGCGAAGCTGCTGGCGATGAACTATAAAATCATCGGTTCATGGCCCTTAGCGATTACAGCGTACAATCACGGCATTGGCGGTATCACACGGGCAGCACGCGAGAAAGGGACCAAAGATATTACTAAATTGGTCAACGAGTATGACGGCGCCAACTTCGGATTTGCGTCAAAGAATTTCTACTGCGGATTCCTTGGGATGCTGGCAACGTTAAAAAACTCAGCGAAGGTGTTCCCCGAGATTGTGTTGTCCGCGCCTTTGAATTTTGACCTTGTGCTCGTGGGTGGAATGTCCCTTGCAGAAGTAAAAGAGCGTTATAAAATATCGACCGCAACGTTGTCCTCTTATAATCCTGATATTGGACGTTCCTTTTTACGCAATGGCGGAACCTTTCCAATGCGCTACAAAGCTAAAATTCCGTCCAGAAAATCGGGCTTACCCGCGGCTAGCCTAGTGACATGGACGCCTTGATTTCGACCATATTGAGCAGTATCCATTGGGCTCCCTCAGAGCCTATAATTTTACGATCTGCCAATAACAATCAAATTTCATAACGAAATTCATTAGTTCATTAATTTGGGCTTGGCATTTCGCATTTTTACGCCCAATGGTTTAAAATAATAAAGAAGATATAGTAATTTAAATACTTATAGCGAGGGCATCGTTGCGTGAACGGCACTGAAGCGTATGACAATTCGGATTCTGCAAAAAGTGCGAATCGGAGAAATATTATCCTCACAGGAATCGGCGGTAGTGGCAAGTCTACCATCGGGCGGCATCTTGCCGTGCTAATCGGTGCAGGTTTCGTAGACTTAGACGATCTTATTGAGCGTACCGTTGGAAAAAAAATCGCAACCATCATAGATATTCAAGGAGAAGCGGTTTTCCGCGAGCATGAACGGCAAATGCTTGAGAGTCTGCAAGGCGTTCAGAGCCTCGTTATCGCGGTCGGAGGTGGAGCACTCCTAACGGAAGAGAGTCTCGCATGTGCTCGACAAATTGGAACGATTGTCTGGGTCCAGTCAGCCGCCAGCGAAATCGCAAGGCGTCTTTGCAAGGGCACAAGTGAGCTTGAAAAACGTCCACTATTCAGGGACCTAATTGCAGAAAAAAATGAGGAAAAAAGGCGAGAAACATGTCAAGAGCGGTTGAAGACAATGATGGAAGAAAGAATCGTTTGGTATAAGCAGGCGGATGTAGTGCTTGAGGGCTCTTATGTGACGTCAGAAATGGCGGCCCAGCATTTGCGTGAGATATTGGTTACGGAGAAATTACTCGACGTGACCCTTCACAGGTTTGCAAGTTGGCACAGAGAGGTAATCGAGTAGGTGAATCTTAGTCCTGACATTTTCATTCGTTATGCCGACGATGCACGAAATTGGCCGTGGCGCAAATTTGCGATTGTGGTTGTTTGTAGCTTTTTTTTAGCGTCAATAGTGAGTTCCGCTATCGGATGGAGCCTCATGGGTAAAGCCGGTCTTACCGAGATTGTACACAAAAATTCACCAGTCCCCTTTGAGATTGCGGGTTCGGTGAGTGAGACCAAGGCCGTTGTGGCAGTAATCCTAGCTCGGAATTTGTTTAACTCTAATGGCACGCTTGGTGATGTGTCTGATAAGCCTACAGCAAGTCAGATTCCTAAGAGTCAATTGCCCATTAAATTGGTTGGTATCATTTATGGAGGGACGCCGTTTGACGGAATTGCCATGATCGAGAACTCGGCAAATAAATCCGTGAATTCTTTCATGGCCGGCGAGCAGATAACGGCAGAAGCTGTGCTCGAGGAAATTCAGAGCGACCTGATACTCATTAAGAACCAAGGTCAATTGGAATACGTCGCGCTAGACACTGTCGAGCTGCGACGATCGTCTAGGACTGGGGGGGGTAGGAAAAGACCAGGCAGCGACGTCGCGTCAAGTCATCGCGATGGCATGACGACGGGGCAGGAAAACTTTAAAGAGGATGGATTTGAGAGGAAGGGAAAAAATATTGAGATGTCGGCTGAATATAAGAACACACTTTTGGGCCCAGGCCTGGCAAATGTGCTTCAAGATGCGAAGGCCAGTCCGAATATGGTTGATGGTGTGCTTAAGGGGTGGCGCATGGATCAGATTAAACCAGAAAGTTTCTACGCAAAGTCCGGCATGCTAGATGGTGACGTAGCCTTGGAAATCAATGGTGTTGTGCTGTCTGATGCTGGACAGTCTGTGAAGCTTCTAAAAGACCTAAAAAACGAGAATGAAATAGATATTAAGATAAACAGGAATGGCGTGGATATGACCATCTCACTTAAGGTTCGCTAATGTCAAATGGGCCGTCAATCGTTGAGTCGAAGCAAGCAGTATTCCTGTCTAGGATTGCTGCGAAGCTAAAGACATATTCAAATGAAGGCCTAGCGAAGCTTGAGCAACGGCTAATTTTGTTCATTGCGCCCGTTGGAGCCGCTTACATTTTAGCAAACATTGTTGGAGGATTTATTGGACAAGGAATGGTCAACTCAATTGTAGCGGCGAAAATAAAGCTGACTTTAGCAAAAGAAGAGACAACCGTCCCGTCCCTAGCGCCGTTGTCCAATACTAATACTCGAGAACTTCAAAAAATGATTAAGGATCGAAATATATTTAGCAGTGAAGGAAAATTTCCAGAGGAGAAGGAAGTGAGCGGGCTTAAAAATTCATCGAGAGGAGTGTTTGATCTGGACGCACCATGTTCCCCGACATCGTTGCCGATCGAGTTGCTAGGCACCATATATTTGGGAGATCCGCTAATATCTCTAGCGACAGTTCGGGACAAAACCTATTCCGAGGCTGATATTTACCGCGTTGGAGACAGCATCTATGGGAATGAACAGGCAACCATTGCCCTAGTCGAGCGACAGAAAATCGTTATAAATAATAATGGTGTTAAGGAGTGCATCGATCTCGATAAATCAAAGGAAGTCGTTGCTGATGATGGCTTCCCAGCAAATCCAGGCGAAGGTTTTGGCACTTCGGCGGGTGCGGGAACCGAAGTCACTATAGAAGCATCCTTCGTAGAAAGCGAGCTCGGACCAGGCTTTGTAAAAATCGTGGACTCGGCCCGTTTAGTCCCTAACCCTATCGACGGTGGCGGCTTGAGCGGATTTAAGATTTTTGCCATAAAGGGGGGCACTCTGTTTGCGAGAGTGGGGCTTCAAAATGGTGACGTTATCACCAAAGTGAACGACACGAGTATGACTCAGGCTGAAGAAGGATTTGCTATGTACAAAGCGTTTCAAGAGGGTGGAGAGGTGCGACTTCAGCTGCTTCGAGGTGGGGTCACTCCGCAGAATATCATCGTGAGAGTTAAGTAGGGATGCTTATGAACTGGTTTTGCAAAGGTGCGAGGAAATAATGTTGGTTGAATTAATTGAGTTCATAAATTTTTAGACTATATTTATTGGATTTTGGAAGGGGTGGAAGATTATGGCACTTGTTAGCATCAAAAAATTTGTAGGCGCTAGTCTTATTTTTGCATTTTTTGGACCGGGAGCGATGCTCCTTCTTGGGCAAGACGAAATGCCGCCACCACCGCCTCCGCCTGAGCCCGCTCCCCCAGCAGAATCGATTCCACCACCAGATGTATCCGAGCCATCCCCGGAAGAGGCTCCGGGCGGAGATCAATCGGGCGGACGCGCTAAGGCTGTGAGCGGTAAAGTTGTGAATCCGAAAGCATCAGCAAAACCGACTGCTACTGATAAAAAAGGTGCTAGCGCGGTTCCCGCAGGTCAAGAGTTAGTGAACATGGATTTCCCCGAGAAGACCGAAATTCGCGACATTATCCGTGCCGTCGCGTTATGGACCGGTAAAAATGTGATGCTTGATAATAACGTGAGTGGAAAAATTCAAATAATTTCACCAAGACGTGTCACCAAAGAAGAGGCCTATCAAGCCTTCCTTTCCGCGCTTAACGTCCTACGACTCACGACCGTCGAAACCGGTAAAATCCTGAAAATCGTACCAATTAGCACCGCTGTACGAGGAAATTTGCGAACGTTTTTGGGCTCAAAATACACGCCGCTCACGGACGAAATAATCACCCAAATCGTTCCCCTTAAATACGTCGACTCCAAGAGCATTCAAACGACTCTCGGTAAAATTGTAACCGCCAATAGCATGGTTGCTTACGAAAAAACGAATACTCTGATTATTAGTGATAGCGGTTATAAAGTGCGCCGTATTCTTGACATTCTAGAGCTCATTGACGTGCAAGGCCAACAGCCGCAAGTGCAAGTCGTTCCCATATTGTACGGAGACGCAAAAACCATAAATGATCGCGTGACCGAGATTTTGAAGGCAAATAGTGCTGGCGGCGGTGTTTATGGAACGTTTAAGCTCATCGTGGATGATCGCACCAACTCGGTTATTGTATTCGGTCCTCCGCGCACAATATTGGATATTCAAGCGCTCATCAAAAAATTTGATATTGCCGTGACGGATCAAAGTAGGCAGGCCAGCATTCATGTTCGACCCCTTGACTACGCTGACGCAAAGAAGGTCGCAAGCACTCTGGCAACTTTGATGTCGGGTGGAAAAAAGAGGGCCCCAACGTTTGCTCCGCCCACAAACGCGCCACCCGGGGGTGCGCCAGGAGCCATCGCCGAGCTTGATGATAATATTAAAATCACCGCCGACGAATCGTCTAACTCGTTGCTAATTACGGGAAGTCGCTCATCCTATCAGTCGGTGAATAGTATTCTCAGGAAATTAGATATTCGGCGTAGCCAAGTATTTGTAGAGGCCGACATTTTGGATCTTTCCACGACGAATAACTTCAATTTTTCTACTTCCATTTTCGGCGGTACTTTTAGGGGCGGAAACCCCATAATCACAACATGGCAAGGAAAACAATTTGCTCCAGTCCTTGCTGCACAAACGGCACCATCAGAGAAAACTGGTGCAGCGGCTGCCGGAGCCTTTGCGGCAGATGATATGACGATTGGATTGCTGTCTTCCAAGAAAGTAGAAATTCCGGGCCTAGGCACGTTCTCACCTGGAGCCCTAATCAAACTGATCAAAACCGACGACAATACAAAAGTGCTTTCGAGTCCGCACATCATGACGGCCGATAACGAAGAGTCGACGATTACGGTTGGAGAAAAAATATACTTTCGCTCGCAATCGGAGCCAACGGCCACTGGCGTCCAGACTTCTAAGGTGGAACGTGAAGACGTCGATCTTAGCTTGAAGATTAAGCCTACGATTTCTAATTCAAATTACGTGACGCTTAAGATTGACATTGATGCAAGCTCCTTCGGCGGAATGGACGCAGTGTCGCAGTTGCCAAGAATCAAAAAGCGAAAAACTGGACAAGTATTGACCGTCAAAAATGGTCAGACTGTAGTTATAAGCGGTTTGGTGACCATGGGAGAAACCGAATCTTTTCAAAAAATACCTTTGCTTGGCGACATCCCAATATTGGGCTGGTTGTTTAGGAATAGCCAAATTGGCCACTATACAAGCAACATGGTTATTTTTCTCACGCCGCATGTGGTGCACGGCGCTGACGATTTAGCGGCGATTTACCAAGAAAAAGTCAAGGAGCGAGACGAATACCTTGAGTACGTTTACGGTAAAGACTTCAGAGATGACCGATTTTACGCGATGCTTCCAAAGCCAGAAGATGGAAAATACATTCCAGACGCAAAGGATGAAGATGAGCGTAAACGTCGCGAAGAAGTGCGTTCTCGCTACCTAAGTGATGGAGAGGTCGAGGTTCCCGTAGAAGGAGAGACTTCCTCAGCTCCTGCGGTCGTGCCTATGAATGCAACCATTGGCCCGGGCACTGGCGGAGGCTCTGTTGGTTCAATGGACGGGGGTGTCCCTCCTCCTCCGCCTCCTCCGCCTCCTCCAATGGTCGACGAAGTGGCGCCTCCGCCAGAATCTTTGGGAGAGTAACGACAATGTCAGATCCTACAAAAAATGTTGAGGCGGGCTCAGGTGAAGCTGAACATGCTGAACTGGAGTCACCAAAATGGAGTAATTTGCCAACGGTGCCATTTCGCAAAATGGCTAAAAAAACCCTTGGCGAAATATTAACGGATTCAACTGCGCTGACAAAGGAGCAGGTTGAGGATGCTTTAAAAGCGCAAGGTGAGCGCGAAGGCAATAAGATTGGTCAAATCTTAATTGAACAAAAAGCGGCGACTGAGGAAGATATTTTGCGAGCTCTCGCTCACCAGTTAGACCTGCCATATTATCACCGTCTGCCTGTAAATGATATTGATCCTGCATTGGTCGACTCAATTCCGATTCAGTTTTGTCGCGACAATAAAATTTTACCCGTTGCCCGTGACGACTTCAGTGTGACGGTTGCTGTTGCTGATCCTTTGAATATTTTTCCGCTCGACGATTTGAGGCTTATTATATCATCTAATATCAGCATGGTTGTGTCGAGCACCAGCCAAATCGAAAATGCTATTAACCGAGTTTATGAACGTTCTAACGATTCCAGTCAAAAAGTGATGGAGGAGTTGAACGTTCCCGATCTAAATTCTGACGAAGACCTTGAGCAGGCGCGAGACTTGCTCGAAAGCTCAGATGACGAGAAGCCGATCATTAAACTTGTGCACGGACTGTTAGCTCGAGCGGTCAAAGAAAAGGCTTCAGATATTCACATTGAGCCTTACGAATCTGAAATCATGGTTCGCTTTCGAGTAGACGGTTCCCTGCAAGATAAAATGGCTATTCCTCGACGGCATGGTCCCGCCCTTGCATCGCGCGTAAAGATCATGGGTAAATTGGATATCGCCGAAAAACGCATTCCCCAAGACGGCCGGATTAGTATTAAGGTCGCTGGAAAAGAGATTGATGTTCGTCTCTCGGTTCTTCCGACAGCCCACGGCGAACGCATAGTAATGCGACTTCTCGACAAATCCTCGGGCACCAAGCGCCTAGATCAGATGGGTCTAGATCCCGAAATATTTCAACGCTGGGCGGGATTGATTGAACAATCTCACGGGTTGATATTGGTGACAGGACCGACGGGTAGCGGTAAGACGTCATTACTCTACGCCAGTCTAATGCACATCAATACGAGTGACATCAATATTCTTACCATTGAAGATCCGGTCGAGTATCAATTAACAGGTGTCGGGCAAATTCAAGTGAACGATAAAGTGGGAATGGGTTTTGCCGAAGGTCTTCGTTCAATATTGCGCCAAGATCCAGACGTCATAATGATCGGGGAGATTCGCGATGGAACCGCAGCCCAGATTGCCATCCAGTCTTCGATGACAGGTCACTTGGTGTTGAGTACGGTGCACACCAACGATACGGCCTCGACGGTGACGCGGTTGATGGATTTTAACATTCAACCGTTTCAGGTTACATCGGCCGTATTGGGCGTTCTCGCCACTCGTCTTTTGCGCAAATTATGCGTTCATTGCCGTGAGCCATATGCTCCGTCAGATCGCGATTTAGCACTGCTCGAGATTTCTCGTGAAAAATTTGCGGACCGCAAAATTTATAAGAGCAGTGGAGGTTGTGAGCGTTGTCAGGGTGTAGGTTATAAGGACCGAATGGGCGTTTACGAATTACTTGTTTTTGATGACAAAATTCGCGAGACTATTGCACGGACTCAAGATGGCAAAATCATTAAAAAAATCGCTGTTGAAAACGGGATGATCACTCTGCGAACGGCTGCATTTAAAAAAGTACTGGCAGGTTTGACCTCTGTTGAGGAGGCGTTGCAGAATACGCAGGCGGATGATATTAGTATTCTTGATTCTTGATTTTACCTCATCGAATTATTTGGAAGAGGGTTGTGATACATGCCAGTCTATCGCTATAAAGGTTTTGATTCAGTTTCGGGCGCGGCTCGTAAAGGAACCATCGAGGCTGAGTCGGCAAAGGCGGCGCGCTCCAAATTAAAATCACGCGACAAAATCGTCGCATCAGAGATGACGGAACAAGTAGTCATTTCACAGTTGAAAGGCCAGCCGTCATTTTTAGCAAATTTGACCGGAGGCGGGGTTAAGGCCATGGATGTGGCCATTATGACTCGGCAGTTTGCGACATTGCAGGAAGCTCATTTGCCTTTAGACGAGACGTTGAAAGCTTTAAGTCGTCAAGTGGAGAGTGTTCCATTACGAAATGCATTGAGCAATATCAAAGATCAGATATCTGAGGGTAAAAACCTTCATGAGGCCCTCGCCTCATTTCCCTCCATTTTTGACCGGCTTTATGTCAATATGGTGAAAGCTGGCGAATCTTCAGGAAAGCTCGGATTAGTTCTGACACGAGTAGCAGATTTTAATGAGTATCAAGTGAAGATTAAGGGTCAGATCATGGGGGCAATGATGTATCCTGCCGTCATGATTTGCGCCATGGGGGCCATCACTGCAGTGATGTTCATAAGTGTCGTCCCTAAAATGCAGGTAGTTTTCAAGAGTATGAAGGTCGTGTTGCCTTGGTACACCAAAGCCCTTATTGGCCTTTCCGAATTTATACAATCCCAGTGGCTTCTTATTTTTGCCGCCGTAGCCTTGGTCGTATATTTGGCGCGACGCTGGTATGCGTCCACGGAAGGTCGTAGAACCTTCGACAGGAAATCACTGCAGTTTCCAATATTTGGCCCTATTATTATGCGGGTCAACGTATCGCGATTTACCAAAACCCTCAGCACGCTATTGTCGTCAGGGGTGCCAATTTTGGGTGCTATTGAGATCACTAAGAATATTATTTCGAATTCCCAAATTGCCGAAGCCCTCGAAGCGGCGCGAGTTGCAGTGCAGGAAGGGCAGAGCCTTGGGGTCAGTATTGAAAAATCGCAATTGTTTCCGCCATTGGTTACGTATATGATTCTCACAGGAGAAAAGACCGGGCAATTGGAGGAAATGCTTGGCCATGTATCCGTTGCTTACGATGCGGAAGTGGAGAGAAAAGTTGAAGCCATGATTGGTTTGATTGAGCCTTTGATGGTCATTTTTATGACAGTTGGTGGCGCGGGAATTTTGGGTGCACTGATGATCCCTATGCTATCTATTATGAATCAAATGAAGTAACATTTTTAAATTAGCTTTCTCAAGGAGTAAATATGCGCTTTCATCAATTTAACAATCGTATTAGTAGATTACTGGGTAGACCGTTTTCTGCAACCGTTCAAGCAGGGATGTCGATGATCGAAATCATGATCGTGATTTCGTTGATAGGAATGATGATGACATTCCTCATTCGCAACGTCATGGGAGCCGCTGAGGCTGCGAAGATTAATTTAACGAAAGCTGCAATGAAAGTCCTCGTGCAAGATATGCAGCGGTATAAGCTCGATAATTTTAAGTATCCAACAACCGAACAAGGATTTGCTGCGTTCCTAAAAGATCCAGGGGGCGATGTCAAAAACTGGCATGGGCCATATATTGACGACGAAAGTAAGATTAGAGATCCATGGGATACACCATACAAATATGAGTCGGATGGGCGAAAAGTAAAGATAATGTCTGCCGGCGGTGATCAAGAGTGGGACACAGCCGATGATATTTCAGACCCTCCAGCAGAAAAGACTGGATCCGAGCCTACGCCGTAGTCGGGATAAGGATCGTTTTATGAAGTCCTCCGAATGGTCATGTATGCGGTTTTTCGGCACTGATCGGAAGGCTGGGTTAACCATGCTTGAAATCATGGTTGTCATTGCACTAGTTGGTTTTTTGTATTCGGTCGTCGCCCCTCAGTTTTCTTTGCGCACAGGTGCTGAGGCTGCAACTAAGGTTCAACGCCTTGCCGATGATATTCGGAGTGCGTATGATCTTGCTGCCTTAAATAACAAAACATACCGGATGTCGTTCGTTTTTTCGACGGGTGAGTATTCGCTGGAATACGCCGATCGTCATGTTCCCGAGCTTGGGGATGGCAAGGGGGGTAAAGACCCGAGTGCTGTCGAGACAAAGGCAAAAAGCGACGCCTTTGATGAGCAAACAAAAGAATTCGTGGATTTGGCTGGTGATCCTGTTAAAGATGACGACGGCAAAGTCATTTTAGGAAGCAACGACTCTCCACTCCTCAAAAATCGCAGTGCTGCGAAGGGACCGGTTTGGACCCCTGTCGACGGGCTTGAGTGGAAAAACAGAACTCTCGGCCCTTACTTAATGATTTCGGAAATGCAAGCAGAGCACCATCTAGAAAAGCAGGCATTAGCAGATGTCGGGCAAGCGGGGGGAGCTTACTTGTATTTCTTTCCTTCCGGGTACGTGGAAAAGGCCTATATCTCTATTTACTTTAAGAAAGACGAAATGGAAGTGGATGAATCACAAAAGCCGTACACGATCATTACGAATTCTTTTTTGGGAACCGCTTCAGTAAATTCAGGCGTCGTGGAGGTGGATGTACATGCTGTTAAAGAAGATTCATGACCGTGGGAATTTGTCTCCGCAAATATCTCGGCATCGCCTTGGAGAGCGAAGCTTTACACTCATTGAGACTGTGATTGCGGTGTCGTTGATTGCGTTCTTAATGGTAGAAATGAGTGGTGTATTTGGCAACGCAATCAATTTTGCTGACTACAGTCGCAAGTCTATGCAGGCCACCTACCTCGCAAAACGGCTCATGGCGCAGGTCGAGTACCAGGCTCAAATTAGGTCTCCGCTAAAAGACATTGCCGTAAATGACAAGGATCATACCTTTGACGATGAGCCGGAATTTCTTTATTCACTATCGGTTGAGCCGTTGCCCCATTCATTAGATTTAATGTTTAAAATCCTAAGTCAAGGGATGGTTGGCGGCGATGATAACGAGAAGGACTCTGGAGATCCAAAAAGTGCTGGTGCTATGTTGGAGCAGCTTAAGGGGCCTATTCAGACGGCCGTCGGTGAAGACCCAATTTGGATGGCCAAGACTTCGGTGTCGTGGGCTGAGGGCGCTAGGAGAACGAAGGTTGATTTAGCCATGATTATCACGGACACAAAGAAAATCGAGTCCTCCCTTGGGCCATTGATTTCTTCTTCAGCGGATGCACCAAAATGAGACTGTCTGGAAATATTTTGAGATTCAATCGTTAGTCTTTCATTTTCATGTCTCAGGGTGGTATGCTGACCCAATCGGCAAAGTTTTCTGCCGAGCGGTATCTTTGGAAACAAAAGGAGGAGTGAGTATGAAGGGCAAAGCAAAAGTAATTGCGGCATTAAACGAAGTTTTAACCGGTGAACTTACAGCTATAAACCAATATTTTTTGCACGGTAAAATGTGTAAGAATTGGGGATTTATGAAACTGGGCGATAAAATTTACAAAGAATCTATCGATGAAATGAAGCATGCGGCAATCTTAACAGACCGTATTTTGTTTTTGGAGGGATTGCCAAATTTGCAAAAACTTGGACGCATCAAGATCGGTGAAGACGTCAATGAAATACTCATGAGTGATCTAGCCTTAGAAATGGAGGCGATTCCACGGCTTAGACAGTCGATCGAACTGTGTTGGGCCGAGAATGACCATGGAAGTCGTGATCTACTGGAAAAAATACTAGTGAGCGAAGAAGAGCATGCAGATTGGATTGAAACTCAGATAAGCGTAGTCAAAAGTATTGGTATTCAAAACTACCTCTCTCAACAATTGGCCGAATAAAGGTAGGGGTGCGTTCTGCTTTGGGTATAGGCAGAAAACATCGAGTTAAAATTCAGCTTTCGGATGACGATGTCATTTATTTTAGCTGCGAAATCCTTCCAATGACTGGCGGGTTCGTGTCGTCATCAGAGGGCTCGTCACTGCAATTGATGGTCCCTTGGGGCGCTAGGGATAGAATCCAGTCATGTATAATCTTTTTGTCGGAGTCATCGATCTGCGGGACGCCACTCTTTGGCATGCTACCGTCAGCTATTTCGGAGTAGAAAATACTTTCGTTTGGGCAGCCTTTGCGGATAATCTGCCGTGCTCCGCTGGGATTCTTCGCCTGGTCGGTGAAAAGTATGTTTAAATCGTGTAGGTCTACATACTTGTTTCCTGAAGTCGGTGTTTGATGGCAGCTCAAACAGCGTTCGGCAATCAATTTGTCTTGCATGGATGCAGCCGTTTGAACCAGTCCAAGCACAGGATCTTTCAACGGTGGTAGGTCACCATTCTGCTGTTTATCATCGTTGGTTTTCGGTTCTACTGCTGGCGCGGGATGCTTTTTTTGGGGAGCGATTCCGCAATTAGATATTGTTGCCAATACTAGAACGAGAATAAATAACTTATTCATATCGAGACTCCTTCGTTAAAAAATGTGTAGGCGATTCGGATCACCTAATTCAATTCTAGCTTACGTGTAAATGATTATCGCCTAATCGGCATCAACTCATTTGAAAAGAAGCAAAATATTACGTCCAAATGGCCCCGTCAGGATCTAAATGTTCCTGAAGGGGCCGATTTGACGCAATTAATTTCTTGGATGAATTTTTTTCGTGGTCGGGGGTGGCGGAAATCAGCCGCCAATTTCGATCAGCTTCAGGTCTAAATACGATGTGATTTGTTGGTCAGAAGGTATGAGGCACACGCCTTGTTGAGTCAACGTGGTTTCCCACTTCCAATAACCAGGAGTTCGGTTAGGTTCTTGAGGATTCCTCGTCCAGTACCAAAATTTTTCAGGGCGAGACTCAAATGGGTATGGGTCAGAGGCTTGTGAATAATCATTAATCCATAGGTAGAACTTATTAGTAATAAAGTGAGCTTGGCCGATCGCCACAATTCGGTCGAGAGTCGTCGGGTGGTTGGCGAAGAACGTCAATAATTTTGCGTAGGATTGTTCTGCACAGGCGACCGCTTGAGGGCTGGCCGAGGCTGGGCTGGGTTCAGTTTCGCCGTCCGGGATCACTCCCTCTTTTGGGTAGAATCCCCATAGCACGTCTTCAGGATATCGAAATTCTACGCTGCCGTGGACTGGCCAGTATTCTGCGCCTGATAAAATTAAGCCGTTAATTGCCGTCGGTTTCATTAATTCGCCGTCAGCACTATGGCCAACTACAGAAAACATTACGACGCTCAATAAAATATACTTTAGCATGGTGCAAGATCTCCAATATCGCAAAATTAAGTCCCACTGCCTAAAACGCCTAGACGGGCAAGTCGACACGACAGAAGGCGCTTGTCATGTATATTACCGGCGAGTCGATGTGGTCAAGAATATTTTTGCGGTAGGATGTGAGGTCAGTTCTGATGGAATTATGATGTGATTTCAGCAGGTTGTATTGTTTCGGCGTCTGGTTTTTGCGTTTTATTTTTGGCGTTTTATTGAATGTTTTTTAACGAGTTGTTCCTTTTTGCGGCAAAATCGGCTATCTCAGCCCTATATGAGCGAGGTTACATCC
>CANJQY010000033.1 GCA_947476525.1 Oligoflexales bacterium | reverse complement strand
TCTGGATCTTGAAATAATCAAAGCGACTATGGGAAGGACATCTTTAAAGCACATTGTAAATTGATCTTTTCCTATCGCCTTCATTTCAATTTGGTACATTTTGTCGTCGACCAAGCTTTGTACCAAATCTGACTGGTTACGGCAATCTAGGTGTCCGTTCGAAGGACAGGCCGTATGGGGACTGTACCAACAAAAACGACTTGACCGCCAAGTACATTTTGGCAGGACTATACGACCGTTATTATTGGTTATTATTTCAGTATTGTTGTCTGCCTGAATAATCGAGGCGGCGTAGTCCACAGCCCTGTGTGAAATGAGAACTAGGACAAACAGAGGGGTGGTGATTACGGCTCACTTAAAAACACAGCTAATGCAACACTTCGGCGGCAAGTTTTGAACACAACCATTTCAGATTTATTTTCCACAGCAGCCTTCGGATTATCTGCAGATTCTGAGGGCCTTTGAGATTATGATGGCCACCACTTTACAGAAATATAATCTTTTGATGAATTAGCAAATAACATTAAAAAAAAATGCAAAAAACAACAGGATGCCGGGGAACACTAGCGAACACACACGACCTGGTAAGGATTGGTCTTGAGGTTGCCGTACGCGTTGCCTTTAGCAAGGTAGACGCCCCAGGCGTTACCAGTATTGTTGGAAACCGAGGACCCGGACCAGAAATACCCGTTAATGTGAGCCTCGGTCATCCAATTGTCTGAGGCCGCAGATCTCACACCGTGGGCGTAGGCTTCCATTAATTCTTTTTGAGTAGGGAGGCGCCAGTCCGTTTGGCCGTTGAAGGTTAAGGCGTCACATGTATTGATGGCCACTGACCAGTTTTGAAACGTGCATTGAATTTTGCTCCACCAAAGTCCAGTGATTTTATCTTTCATCGTGCATTTTTCTGGGGAGCCCGCACACGTCGCAGCTCCTGTTCTGCCGTCGTAACATCTTTCCAGACATTAGCATCATCTGTTGAGGCTTCCACGCCACCACAATCGTTATTAGTCCACCCAGGGACTACACTTGCAGGAGGTCCTGCATAGTTATTATTATAGTCGTCAATGGTGTCCCAATAATCATAGTTAGTGCTGACGGTATAAACGCCCGTGTTTGGAATGGACCACCGATCCCGGCTAATATCGACATAAGCACCACTTGAACTTGACTGCCAAGGCCTAATTGTATGCCGTAGACCTGGGCCAAAAACAAAACTGTCACACCCTCAAAAAGTGCGGTGCCGTTTTGATTGACGGCCTACCCGAGCCCAAACTCACCCACAGATTCTGCGGAAGACCCAGTATTAAATTTCTCGCTCAGTTGTTCCTGATCGAGGTACCCATTTGCACGCAGCCGGTCATAGAGGGTAGGAATGCCCAAGCGTTCTAACCTCCTAAACTCTTAAAAGTTTGTCTTTTGAATTCAAATATCTTAGACTAACTAGGTCAGACCATTTTGGAATATTTTGTATGTCGCCGGGACAAAAAAGCGAAATGAAAGCCTCGATTCAATACATGGAAACTTATGCAACCTTCATGCTTGCGTGGTTTGCGCTTTTTTCGTGCATTAATTGTCTGCGCATTAGCCGGCGGATTTTGAAGGGGGCGCCGGTGGCCAAGGACAGCGCCGGATTTACCGAACTCGCAGGATTGCCACTAACCGCGATCCAACCCATCTGCTTTGCAAAGGCTGCGTCCGCGGGAAGTCTGGCAGGAATGGCCTTTTTTTTATGGTGGGGGCCAGGATTCGTGCTGACAATTTTCGCCGTATTGATAGCCAGAATACTGAAAAAACGGATTGATTGGAAACCTCTCTCCCAGCCGATTTCGTGGGCCTGTAAGTTGTATTACCTCGCGTATATCGCCGCATTTTTTGCTTACGGGGTGCCGATTCTCGTTTTCGTTTTTAGCGTTTGGATTATTAATGACCAAATAGAAAAACTCTTTATGTCGCTTGACGCTGACCGGACGCGCCGCACATTCGATGATAAATGGATTGTTCGTATCTGTTATCCACTTGGACTGCTTGTCCCCTTATTCTCTGCCGAGATGCCGTATCGCGCGGTAATGTCCGTGTATGGTCTGGTATTGCTGCTGGTATGGTTGATGGGACTTCGATTTGTTTACCGCCAAGGAAAATTCTTTGCTTTACCCGAAGATCCTAGCTTGCTCCGGAATATGATCTACTTTGGACGATTGCGAGTCACTTAGGATAGCCATGCAAGATAACCCTGTTCAATTTGCCGTTGTGCGCGAAGACCCAACGGTCGAAGCAGAAATCATTCGTGCGATGAACGCCGAAAAAATCTTGCTCATCGGCTCAGGCGGATGCAAGGCACTAACCTTGCAGGCACTGTTCCCTAACCTCGGCATTACGTTGGTCGATTCAAATCCGGCCCAAATTGCACTCATCCGCCAAAAAACAGAGCAGCTGAGTCATGGTTCAGTCGCCGAAAGAAATTATGCTTTCAATATCGGAGACGACAGTCCTGCTGGGTTAAATGCCTGTGGTAATTTTGAATCGCTGTTTCGTAGCCTTCGCCGGTTTATAAATGATTTCATTGTCAGTGAACGAGAAATGCGGGATCTTTTTAGTGGGAGCATCCCTGCCGCGACCCTCACCCAAAGAGTTTTCGGGAATAAATACTGGAAAATCGCTTTTGATCTACATTTCAAGAACTCATTTCTCGAAGCCTTGTTTGGACCCGCGGCTGTGCAGCATGCGCCACCTGGGTCATACCCTGATTATTTTAGAGTCGCCTTTGAAAAAGGTTTGACGGCGCCGGGAATGCAAAAAAATTACTTTCTCCATCATGTGTTTCTAGGTTGCTACCTCGCCGATCCTGAATCGTTACCGCACTACCTTGTGGCCAAGGTGCCAAAATATCGCTTTGATTTTGTGGAGGGCACCACTGAAAAAGTCTCCCAGTGGAATGCCTTTGACGTCGTGGATTTGTCGAACATTTTTGATTGGATGGACGAATCAGCCGTGGCTAGTGTAGCGGCTGTCCTAGGGCGCGAAATGCATTCTGGTGCACGATTAGTTTTTCGACAGCTTAATCATACCAAGAATTTTACACCTCACTTTGCAAAGCATTTCCAATTTGAGCAAAACTTTGCGGAAAATATTTTAGCAAAAGACCAAAGTCTTTTTTACTCAAAGCTGACAATTGCCACCAAATTATGACAGGAAATCCACATGGAAAAAGAAATTGAAATAATACTCCAGGAATCGGGTTACAAAAGTAATCCCTACTTTGTTCACTTGCGCGACGGAACTTTCGAAAAAGAGGATTTTATCGCAACGCAAATTCAATTTTATTTTGCGGTAACATTTTTCAGTCGTCCCATGGCTGCACTTGCCGCCAAAATTCCAACCCCGGAACTTCGGATCGAAATAGTTCGCAATGTTTGGGAAGAACACGGCGAGGGAGACGCCTCAAAGATCCACGGCTCGACATTTCTCACCCTACTTGACCGACTCGGGAAGATTAACTATCAGGACGTCAACCGACAGATTCTATGGCCAGAATTGCGTATTTTTAACACCACCCTTTCTGGAGCATGCGTCCTCGACGAATACCTGATAGGAGTGGGAATGATGGGAATCATCGAGAGAATGTTCTGCGAAATATCGTCTTGGCTCGGGATGGGAATTATCGACCGCGGCTGGTTAAGCAAAGGGCAGTTAATTCACTATAATCTACACGAAAAGGTAGACATTAGGCATTCCGAAGATTTTTTCGCCATTCTAAAGCCCGTTTGGGAAGCCGACGTCACCAGTCGTTACTATATTGATCAAGGACTACGGATGGGCGCAACGCTATTTAATGGGCTATACGTCGGCTTATACAACGGCCGCAAGCGTCGTTGGGTTCGCGACTCTTCCGAACCACGCACTCGGATTTCTGTTTGAAGGTCGTTCGCGTCACAGCTGAAAATGTTAGCCAATTCCGTGACGGAATTGTAGCTCTAGAAAGCTTGGCAAGCTATCCGCTCGGCAGCGATTTTTTTCGAATAGATCATGGAAAAGACTACTTCTCATTTTTCAATCGCATGGGAATGCTTCGCTATTATGTGATGCTACACAACCTGCGGGTCGTCGCAGTCGCCGCAGCTGTGCTAAGGAGCCTCCCACTCACGACCGGTGTGAGTGCTAACAAGGCGTGGTATCTATGTGACCTTAAGGTGCATCCAGATTTTCGTGGTCAGACTATTCCACAAAAAATATTTGGCGCTGTCTGCATACCGAATTACCTTCGCTGCCGCCGCGGATTTGCGCTTTCCATGAATCCGGCCGATGGAAGTCCAAATCGCATTGTCGCATTAATGGCGCATTTTCGCTGGCTTCCATTTGCATTAGCTGGGCAACTTTCCCTGTTTTCTCTAAGTTTCCAGCAACTACAGGAGCACCGCAAGCGAATCGAAATTCATTTTGGCCCTGTTTCATTGCTTTCGCTTGCGGGCAAAAAAGACCTCATCTTGCAGAGCACCGGCAAACCCATGGGTCTGCTGCACCTGCAGCATGGTCCTTGCGGGCAGCCAGGAAACTCCGATCCCACGCCAGGTTTTACACACATGTTTTGTGTCCCCGACCAGCATCCGCTTAGGCAGGAGCTCGCCGCAGCGAACATTCATCCTGATTCAACGGTAAGTGTGCTTGGACATCGCATGTCAAAATGCGATTGGACGTTCGTTCTTACTAGCGATATTTAGCGGTTTTGTGCTCAAGTGAGATTAGTAGCCCAGATGCGTAACAACACATTCGGGAAATTGCTCGGCCATCATTGGCTGCTAACAACTTCTAGAGGTGTTACGAGACGATATTACTTATTAATTAAGGGGAGACGATATCGCTGATTTTTTTACCTTGCGCAAACATTCTGAGGCCATTGATGTTATTTAAGCGTCTGAAATTATTAATTTATTTTCATAATCCTTATGTTTTTGCAGGAGTTGTCCGACACGTTAGCTGAGTAGTGAGTCAAATTAAAAATATGGAGCATTCAATGCAAAAATCAATAAAATTATATGTTGCCATCGCCGCTACTGTATTTTCGGCTGCATGCAATCGTAAGCGTGAATTGGGGAAAAGCAATGTGGCGGGAATATCAAAAGATGTAATGGCCGAAGCTTGGAGCCAAGCACAAGCTTATAATTTTTTGACAGGAAATCATTATCCATCCACCCTAGTGACCTCGCGCTTTCACGGAAAAAATGGCGTTGCTCCAGTTCTAATTTACATTGCCAATGATTCCAATGAAAGAACCATGCAAATTGCGGTAAAATACGAACTCAAAACGCTAATCGACGCATGTAATAGAAATGGTGTCAACTGGATTGCGTATGTTGGAACCCTTGTCCGAGTCGATCAAACTGGTGTTAGAGCGGCTGCCATGGCGTGTAAGGATGGGGAATATTCCCCGAAAGTTCCCTTTGCATTCCCGGCTGCGACTAATGACCAGCTGACAATTAAATACCCTTTCTTGGATCCAAACAATATTGCTGCGGCTCTCAATCAGTCAAAAGTTTTCTTCCCAGAGCAAAATCATCAGTTTTTCCTCACCATAAAAACTCACGCAGGTGATAACGCCTCAGTTATTGCTCTTGAGGATTCGGCCGTTGATGAAAAAGACAAGGCAGCAGAGCGACTATTTGCTAAATTTTCTGACAAAAATGAGCTTGCACGCCTCACCGCTCCGGGATCTTTTGACAAGAGCATTGTTGATAAAAATATAGACGCCATAAACATGATACGGCTAGGTGCGCTTGGTGGAAAAGACAATGCTCCTAGCACCGAATTTTTGAATGACGTTCTCAATGTTATGCATGGTCGCTTCTCTCCTAATTCTTCAACCTCAGAGAATAGAAATGGTGAAGGCAAATCTGGAGTGCAAATGGGAGATGTTACAGTAGATTCAAATTCTGTACGTGAGCCAAAGGATTGGATGCCGAGCAAAACCACTCAGGGTGAAAACTCCAGCAACACGACTCAAGGAGAATCTGGCACGAGTAGCACCCAAGGGGTTGACGGCACGAGTAGCACCCAAGGGGTTGACGGCACGAGTAGCACCCAAGGGGCTACTGGGCGGTACAAGGCCTTGAGTAGTCAACTACTGGTGAAGATACTCATGAATTACACTATGAAGTCACAGACGACCTCTAATGATCCATCAAAAATAGAATATTCTGAGAATTCCTCAAGTTCTTTGCGGATGGTCTATATGGATTCGTGCCGAGAAAAAATATTTAACGGTAATTTGGTTGCGTTGGGAGAGATGCAGACCTACCGCGCGATGGAATCACTATGGCATCCAATTGGTGCTACGTGGTACCGAAGTATGGATTATGGCTATCTATTCAGCGGAAGCTTGACTACGGACGATTTCAACCAACGATTTTTAGATGCAACGTCTAGGATTAACTACCTGGAATTGAAGAAGTAGACTTATTTTCTGGTGATCGCTCCATGGAGGGAGAATTGAAAGATATCAAAGCCATTGCGAGTACATGGATACCGGCAACACTTGGAATTTTTGTTCTTTTTTTCATTTCAAAATACATGATTGAACGCGAAGTTTTTTGGATGGACGCCTTTCGAAAAGGTCAATTCTCGAATGATTGCCAAATTGAGGTACTTAATATTCCTGCGTCAGATCCCCTTGATAGGGGGCTGAAAGGCGAGTCTATCGATTCACGTTCTCTCAAAATTCCCTTGAGAACCAATTCCCCATTTGCCAATCTAAAGCTTCCGCCAAACATTCAGGTGCGAGTGCTTTGTGATTGGAAAATCTCGGATATTGACCGAAGTAGACAGCTTTGGCTTTCTTTGGGTTCCGTACTGAATCGACTGGGCCTATGGGTCAATGGCGTGAATATTTATCATTCAGACGAGGAGTACTACTTTCCGGTCTTACCACTACCTCCAGCTCCACCAGACCACATCTATCACCTGACCATTATTGGCGTAACAAATAGTGCGGGAATATTCAGTTTAGGGAGCCGAATACCCCTAGTGTTTCATGACTCGTATCGAAACTACCAGAACGTGCTTGCATACATTGCCTACAAATCACACGATTTTGCGCTGATTTCTTTAAGTATTTCTGTGGGTTTGGCGGCGCTTTTTGTCACAACCTGGATTTTCGGCATTCGATATATGGACACCTTTTGGATGAGCTCTGCCCTTCTCATAAATGCTGTGTTTTCGATCATCAGTTGGGACAATTCTATCAATATTTTCTTACAGATTGGGTTAATCAATGGAATTTACTCATCACTGGCCCTTGGAATATGCGGTTTCCTTCGGCTGCGCTTGAGTATGAAGAAGCAGTTGACTATTTTTATCACTCCAATTGCAATCGCTATTTTGATGCGCTTACTCCCGATTTCTTTGTATAGAAATTACATACAGGCGTTTATGTACGTCTCTATTTTCTCGTACCTTGCGTCTATCAGCATTCGCGAGACAAAAGTGGTCCAAGGGCACCGGAAAAACATGCTTCGCGTCGGCACAACGATTATGATCTTAGCAGCTTGCGCCTTTTTCACGACAGGACTGCTTCTTGAAGTTTCGGGGATATATCTTTGGGACACCATCGCCCCAATCCTTCTACTGGTGTTTGCGTCGATATTTTCCGTCGACTTGGTGATGTTTCACCGTGGATTTAAGGTCGCCAACAGACAAGCTGAGACGGAGCGTCAACGACGTGAGTTTTTGGAGCAAAGCATGGAACTAGGTTTAACGATGCAAAAGATGCTCATGGAGCCCACAGCTGCTGAACCTAGCTCAAGAATGAAACTATCGGTCCATTTTGAGGCTATGGAGGGGATGGCTGGTGACTGGATACTTAGGAATATACACGACAAGGGCGTGTCATGGTTGGCCATCGGAGATGTCGTTGGTAAGGGCCCCCAAGCCGCTGTAGCGGCTACGTCGATTCTAACCACGATCAAAATAGCAGCAAGACAAACTGTGAATGTTACTGCTGCACTTGAGTGGGCAGATCATCAATTGTATGATTCGTTTAGCGGTGCGATTTCGTCGACCATCGCGGCAATCATCTGGGATGAAGACTACCGCCGGGTATCCTTTATCAGCAATGGAAGTGCCTGCTGGCTTCGAATTCGAGGCGAAGACATTCGAGCCATGGAGGCCCGAGGCCCAAACCTAGGATCTGGAAAAATGAGTGAAAGTGTTTTCTCGGAGTCAGATATGATTTCCGGTGATATTTTTGTGGTATTTTCAGATGGAATTATTGATGGCAGTCGCGATATTTCGCGTGCCGTCAAGCGGCTTAAGAATCTCGCAAAAACACAAAACATCCACGGCAAAGACGTACAAGATTTATTGCTTGATATATCTCGAAAAACGTCAATCCACGATGATAAAACGATCGCTGTCCTTCAGTTTAAATAATTCGCTTGAGGATTCACCTCATTTGAACTGGTCAATGCCATAGGAAAAAACACCGTCTTGCCGGATGATAAAGCCATGATCCTGTTGACACTCGGCTAATATTCAAACGGCAAATATTCAAGTGGCTAACGCAACCTTATGAATTTATATATATTTTTCTTTGATATTTTTATCTTGAGAATCATTATCAATTAGGTTATGTTCGTTGCTCAGCCATTGTTTGCCATTTTTTTTTGCGAGACTACAAACTTATGAACCTTAATCAATCTCCGCTCAACACGCCGCTTCGTATCGTTGATATTTCTCCATCTGCGGATCTCGACGTCATTTCCAAACGCATGATGGAGATTGGTTTTATTAAGGGTGCTGTGATTGAAATTACACACCAAGCCCCCATCGTACATGACCCGCTTGCCGTCATGGTACGCGGGATGGTGGTGGCACTTCGTCGCTATGAATCCGAGCGCGTGACTGTCGAGGTCGTAGGCTGAAGGACATTTTTTTTGCGAAAACGGAAAGATGAAAGTTTGTTTTTTTTGAGAGGATTTCATATATGAGCACATTTGCAGTGGCAGATAGTCTGCCGTCCAACAAATTCCCGAGGGACTCGGCCGCGACAGAAGATTCCATCGCCTCTGCGTCCCTGCTGCCAACGGTCGCCTTAGCCGGTTCGCCAAATGCCGGGAAATCTGTTCTATTCAACGCCCTCACCCGCCTAAATCAAAAAGTAGCAAACTATGCGGGGGTTACCGTTGAAAAAAAATCTGGCTTATCGCCAATTTGGAATAACCGCCAATTTATTTTTACAGATCTCCCAGGGACCTACAGCCTGGACCCCGTGAGCCTCGACGAACAAGTGGCCGTCGACCTCTTGCTGGGTCACGGTGTCAGCGGAAAAACTGAGCGTCCTAATTTAATCGTAGCCGTCCTCGACGCCTCAAACCTGGAGCGTACTCTTGGTCTAGCCCTAGAATTAAAAGGCACAGGACTGCCGATGATCATCGTCTTAAATATGATGGACATGGCCAAGCGGCGTGGAATAAAAATCAATGCAAGTGTCATCTCCCGCGAACTCGCCTGCCCCGTCATCCCAATGGTCGCCACCAAAGGTGACGGCATCGCGGCACTAATGGCGAGAATCGACATGATGTTACCTCGGGACAAACCTCTGACAAAATTTCCAGAGGCAGATTTCGTAAAAACATCCGCAAAAGATGTCGTCGCCAGATTTGCGCGGGTGGACGTCATTCTTGCTCAAGCCCTCGAAGCCGCTGGGGCAGCCGATCGCCGTTCTTGGAAAATTGACCGTTTCGCATTGCACCCCGTGTGGGGCAGTCTATTCTTAATTGGCGTTTTACTTGCCTTGTTTCAAGCCGTGTTTACATGGGCAAGCCCCTTAGCCGATAGCATAGAGTCGGCTTTGACGATCATTCAAAATGCGACCAAAACATTTTTGCCCGACGGCGCTTTGCGCGATCTCCTGACTGAAGGAGTGATTGGAGGCGTGGGCAGTGTGTTGGTTTTTTTACCACAAATCATGCTGCTATTTTTATTTATAAATATTCTTGAAGCCTCAGGATATATGGCTCGCGCTGCTTTCATGCTTGACCGCATGATGTTTTCTGTAGGTTTGCAGGGACGCAGCTTTGTACCGCTCCTAAGTTCTTTTGCCTGTGCCATCCCAGGGATCATGGCCACCCGTACAATTCGAGATGATCGCGACCGACTGACCACCATCATGGTCGCTCCTTTGATCCCTTGCAGTGCGAGGCTCCCCGTATATACACTACTTATTTCGGCGTTTATCCCTCCGGTCTTCGTTCTCTTCGGCATCAGCCTTCAGGCCTGGGTCATGCTAGGATTATTTGTTGCGGGGGTTGCGAGCACGTTTGCCGCCGCTTCGATCACCCGAGTGTTGTCTCGGGGACGAGGTCAGTCGCCATTTATGCTTGAGCTGCCTGCCTACCGCTGGCCGCACTGGCGCTATGTCGGAAAATCACTCTGGCAACGAGTCACCGCCTTTATTCGGCGCGCAGGAACATTGATTTTAGCCCTTAGTATCGCACTTTGGATATTAAGCACCTACCCCAAAGCTCCTGAAGGCGCCACAGAACCCGCCATCAACTATAGCGCTGCGGCCAAAATAGGACACTTCCTCGAACCCCTCGTCAAGCCCGTCGGTTTTGACTGGCGTATTGCCACTGGGTTAGTGCCGGGCTTTGCCGCACGCGAGGTTATGGTTAGCTCACTTGCGACGGTCTTTGCCGTCGAACAAAGTGGTGACGAGAGCCAAACAGCCAATTCTCTGGCTTCGAAATTACACTCTACATGGAAGCCTGCCACTGGTTTTGCCTTACTCGCATGGTATATCTTTGCACCACAATGCCTCGCCACGATCGCCACCGTGCGGCGAGAAACTGGCGGTTGGAAATGGGCGTTACTGATGCTTACCTATATGTTTTCATTGGCATGGATCGCAGCATTTGTGACATTTCGATTCTTCAGTTAGAATAGTGGAAGAATATTTCCCTATTTAATGGCTTGAAGATCTATGCAAGGGAGTTGCAAATGTCGAAGATATTTTTCGGGTATCCCTCGATACCAGCACTGTGTATTTCATTTTTACTTGTCGCACAGGTTGGTCTTGCCCTACCAGATAATTCCCATTTAAAAAATGATAACGCTCGAGACCGCCAAGACCTTCTGGCTGAAAGTACTCTCGATCCGGAAGGTCCACCCATCCTAGAAACTCCGGAACCTCCCACCATTGATCCAAATCTACCTCTGGGCAATATGCCAAAACCAACCGATGCCGACCTCGACCCGGACTTCAACAACAACGGAGAGGAACTAAAACCAGAACAAGATCCAGATCTCAATCCTCAAAACTCGCTGGCGGGCGAAAATCCTCCAGAAAATCTTCTGGTCGGCGCGACATTTGCGTTAACGAATCCACACGTCATAAATTTAGGCCTGGAATCTGCTTTTTACCAAAATTTTGGCGTTTCATTAAACTACGGCAACATCACCGAAAGCATGAATGATGTTGCTATCAACGTGAAACATGCAGATCTTCGCGTGCGATGGTTCCCGTGGAAATCATCTTTTTTTGCAGGACTTGCTTTGGGACGTCATTGGATAAAAGGCTCTCTTGACAGAGTGGCCAAAATACCTAGCTCGGGGCAACAAGTTGCCATACACGGCAACCTCGCAGCCAGCGCAAGTTATTTCACCCCTCAAATTGGCTGGGCTGCAACCTGGGAAAGCGGCTTTACCTTAGGAGCCGATATCGGCTGCCTTTTTCCTAATGGCCCTAAAACTAATTTCACATCGTCTATTAACAATCCTCCAGCTGGAACTGAAGCCGAGATTAATGCCACAAAAGAATACACCAACATGAAAAATGAACTAGAAAAGATCAGTAGGGACTACCTCGGAAAACCCAAATTTATGATCACTTTCATGCGATTTGGGTGGATGTTCTAGAGTCATGCCTAGGTGGCCGCGTGGCTCTTTTTATGCATGCGCCATCGATGAAGGTCAGGTCAAATGCTGGGGCAATCAAACAGATAAAAACGGTTACACAATCCCTTCACCTCCTAAGCTAAAAAATCCGCGTCAAGTTGCGCTTGGTGTACGGCATATCTGTGCTAGCAATAGGATACATTTTAAAAGCCTGTTATTGAACTAGTCGAACAAGCCACTCAAACCAACAGCCCCTAAAAACTTCCATGATGGAATGACTTTGATCACTTTACGTCCAATCTTAATCTCTTCCTCTTCACGGTGGGTGACAATAACCCCTCGATTATGACCCAGTTCAGACATAGAATCTTCAAGGGCGCGAAGTTCTCGTTTTCTCGTGTCTTCATCGTCCAATGACCAGCAGACTTGAATCAAATGCTTCTGCTCTAAGTAGAAATCCACTTCAAATCCATCTTTGGTTTTGTAATAAAAGACGTCCTTATTTTGACGACGAAGCGCTAAGAAAACGGCATTTTCAAGCAAACGCCCAAAATTTCCTCTCGAATTAGCAATAATCGCGTTCACTAAACCGTTGTCGATAACGTAGCATTTTTTGGGATTCGTATTCTGACGATGAATGGATTCAGAATAAATTGGTACCAAAAAAACTGCGTAAGCATCTTGAAACCAATCCACCAGCTGGGAGACATATTGTTTTGTGGTCCCGATACCCTCAGCCTTAAGCCTCTCAACGAGTTTATTGATGCTCACAGTCGAAGAAAATTGGCTAATCAGTTGATGCAGTAACCTCTTTGCAAGTATCGGAGCGGCAACATTATGACGTTCAATGACATCCCGAAAAAGGATCGTTTCAAAATACTCTTGTAAAATCCTGTTGCGTGTCGCCGCAGAGACTAAAGTGGCTTCCGGAAACCCACCATTTGTCAGATATTCTAAAACCCATTGGGCTACGCGAGACTTTTCCTCTCTTTTGAGAGATGTTAAATTCAGCTCAGATTTTTTCACCCACTTCAGATACTCGTCGAGTGAAAATGGGAAAATTTCGTACCTAAGGCTGCGCCCGCGCATTGCAGTCGCGATTTCGTCACCAAGCAGTTTTGCTGATGAGCCTGTGATAAAAACGATCCGATCGGTTTGACGTAACTGCCGCTCAACAAAACTTTCCCACTGATCTACGACCTGGATTTCATCCAGCATTAGAACCATTTTCTGATTGTGTGCGCTCTCTGGATAAACCTGATAAAAACCATCAAACATCTGGCTTAGTTGCGCCGCAGTTAAACCCACCAACCTCTCATCGACAAAGTTAACATGTAAAATCACACCCAAGTTCTTTTTTTGAGTAATAATTTGCTTTAGAAAAGTTGACTTTCCTGCCCGGCGAACACCGGTAAAGACAGTTGCTTTTCCGTCAACAATATCAAATTCGACGTCGCGATTTAAAAGGGGTTTAACCTTTTCATCCCGTCCTTCTGCGAAAATCTCCGAAAATTGGATCTGGTAGTTCATAAATCCCTATTCATACAATAACTGGCATTTATAGAATACCAGTTTTATGTCGCGTTGTCCAGCCCAACTAACAGGTTATTGGCTAATCAAGAGCGGGAGCCGCTAGCCTCACTCACGGGATCTTTACTTTCGGCACACGTTCTGCTACTTTCCACCCAATCGTCCGCCATTAAGACCAGATAGCGCCTTAATAACGACTCTACATACCGAGGAATTATCCATGCGAAAGCACTACTCTAAATTTGTCATTGGATCTTTACTCGCAATCACTGTGATCTCTTGCTCAAGATTTTCGCCATTCCCTAGGGCCGAAAATGTTGCGCCCACGGCTCAGGCTCGTTTAAAGCTGGTCTGGTTGTCGTTGGACGGGTTTAACGCAGGCGCCGTGAATCCATGGACATCAAAGATAAGGTCCCCGCACCCTAAAGGACTCGTCTGGCTTTTGAATAGCGCCAACAGCCAATCTGACTTGAAGGTCATCAATCCGTCGATTACGGCACCCTCACACATCTCCACAATTACGTGCACTGGGGCTGGAGTACACGGGATTTTGGATAACCAATCGTGGACCGGCACCGCCACAGTGGGCGGCTTTAACCGCGAGTATGCCCCAGAAAACTGGGTTAACAGCTTGAGAAAGCAAGGTTTGCGAGTAGGAAGTGCCCTCTATCCATCCATCGACGGAAACGGCGAGTCACGCACCGCGGATGTTGGAATTGCTTATGATAATCCGGGATCTCAGCCGCAGATTTTATCGGTTCAAAACGGCACCACTCTAAATGCCGTGATTCCTGATCGTGGGGAAGCAGGCCATACGTTCCCTATTGATATTACGGCAGCAAGTGACGGCCAAATTTCAATCAAGACCCCTTGGGGTGACGTCGGGCCGTTAACTAAATCTGCGCCTTCGGATGTTTTTTTGATGTCAAAGCTAAACGGAGCCACCCGCAAAGCGGCCGTGAGCTTCCTCCTGGTAGCAACCGGCGATAAGAACACGGTTGAAGTTTCTCCGATTGAAATCATGCCAGCTTTCGGCGAAGAATTCACTCGAGATTTAGACGCTAAAAATATCACGTTTTCATCTTTGCGCGACTACCGACTTCAATCAAACACGAGCTCCTTTATATCGACGTTAGAGCATCGACGACATTTTATTGTCGAGGCAGATCTAGCAATGTTAGCTCGAAATGATTTGGATGTTAATTTCTTATATTTTGAAGATTTGGATGTATTGCTGCACGGCTACTATCACGATGATGTGAACGAAGCCGCAGTGGTGGAGTATCTCGAAAAATTCGACCAAGATTTAGGCCGTTTACTTTCCGCCATTCCTTCGTCGTCGAACTTAGTGGTCCTAGGCGATCACGGCATGTCAGCCATCTCTTACGTTTTGAATGCTAGAAAAATTCTCACCGAGGCGGTCGCGTCCAAGGGCAACGTCACGGCAAGTGGTGGAGCCATGTACCTGTACCCACCACAAGGTGATATGACGCAGGAACCACCGGCAGATTTAGACCTCAGTGCAGTGGCTGGAAAATTGCGGGACATCACTCTTGATTTAACAGGTGCTAAATTATTCGGAAAAGTTATCGTTCGCGGCTCCCAAGAAGCCCGAGACGAGGGTTTAACTGGCAAAAATATGCCTTGGATCATGGCCTTCGCAAATGGTGGGGTAGCATTTAAAAACTCAGTTGAGAACAAAGAACTATTGGCCCGGGCCAATTGGTCTCCGATTCCCGAAGCCCTTCGCGCCAAATATCCTGATCCCATGAATAATGGCGTTCTAGTCATCCCAGCTCCTGCGGGCCAGCACGGCCACTGGAATGAGTTACCCGAAATGCGGACAAAACTAGTGTTGGAAGGCCCTGTGCTCGGCGGTATCGATCCAAAAACTGTCGAACGCACCCTAGGACTCTTACCGGTGGTTGCCGATGCGATGCACTGGCAGAGGCCTTCGGGCTGCAAACAATAATATCAGTTTTGTGCCGAGGAATCCGTCAGACTATGCAAAAAGTTTTAGTACTCTCAGTCTGGCTGCTGGCCATTCCCACTATTTTTAACTCCTGCAATAGTGTTTTTTATCAGCCAGATTCCGAGGAGTTTGTTACCCCTGAACGTGTTGAGGTTAAGTTCGACCGCCAAAACATTGAAACAAAGGATGGCGTCAAGCTTCACCTCTGGCATATGAAGCCAGCACAGACTACACCACCCAGCCTGCGGAAAGGGATAATAGTCCAGTTTCACGGTAACGGTGAAAACATGTCTACCCATTTTCTATCCGTTGTTTGGCTAACCGCTGTCGGCTACGATGTCGTGTCGTTTGACTACCGCGGCTACGGACAAAGTGGCTCTACAAAAACTACTAGAGGGGGTTGTATATTAGACGGCGCAGCAGTCTTGAACTGGGTAGCGACACAACCTGATCTCAATCAACTTCCTCTCTTTATCATAGGACAAAGCTTAGGCGGAGCGGTAGCCGTTCCGGTAATTGCCCTAGAAAAACCTAAACACCTTAAGGGACTAATCTTGGACAGCACTTTTTCGTCGTACAGAACAATAACTAGAAATAAGCTCGGCTCTTTTTGGTTGACGTGGCCACTCCAATGGCCCTTAAGCTTTCTGGTAAGTGATGAGTACTCCCCCATTGACTACATCGCCGACCTCAGCATTCCACTTCTATTTGTGCACGCACCACGCGATCCGGTTGTTAGTTATGACCTTGGGAAAGCCTTATTTGACAAAGCCACTTCACAGGACAAAATTTTTTGGAATGTAAATTTAGGCGGTCACATTGCCGCTTTTGCCTATGAAAATAGTCGGTACCGCGATCAGTTGGTTGACTGGATGGACAAACGGCTTTGATCAGAAGTAAAAATAGTAGCCCGCTAAAATTTCTCGATACCCAGAATTTTGCACGAACGCAGATCCCCGCAATTCGTGATTTTTTTTCATTTCATACATTCCGGCCAGCGCTGCTAAATGCCGAATCCGAAATCGACCGGTACGTCCAAAAGCTGCAGAGTTCGACAGGCTGGCGTTTACTTTCACTTGTGCAATAGGGGCCCAAAGAAGTCCGGATTCAAGCCCTGGTTCTGCGAAAATACCACCAGAAAGTTGATTGTTATGTCCAAGCGTCAGGTTCACCATCGAATAGGCCAACAAGTTAATGGTCTTCAAAGGTAGTGTCAAACCCACCCCACCCTTCACAGTATACAGCCTGCATGAATCACGCTTATTTTGTCGTCTAACGCCACCGTCATAACCACAAGAATCATCGAGAGATGTGCCGAAACTTAAGTTCCAGGCCGGGCGTTTTACAATTGGTTCGAGGTTTGGCAATGAGGTGACGCGGATGGGATAAAATTCATGAACTTGAAGACTCTTGTCTTTGTGGCGATACCTTAGATACAAATCAAAGAAGTCAATGCCAAGCCCAGCTGAGTAGCCCCGATCAGAAGACATTTTATCATGTAGAGCGGTATGCCAGTGATACTGAGAAAATGCTTCGTTTTTACCGGAGACGCCTGCCCCGATTCCAAGTCTTGAAGAATCATGACCAACGTCAGGTCTTTCTTCCTGGGGTACTTGGGTTGCTTGAAGATGCGAAATTGGCAAACTAGCGCGGTATTTTAAAAGGGTCGCTCTAAGTGCACCGTAAGTCACCGCGATGTTTGAACCCGCCAGACGCTCGTAAAAATCTATAAACTCCAAAACCGCATCCACTAAAAAAGCCTGGTCCACAGGTGACGCAAGGCCACTCGAGGTGCGCGAAATTTCTGATAGGACCAAGGTCGGAGAATTCGCCTCAACAATTGCCGAAAGTTTAGTTTGCTGGTCTAACGTCAAATGCCGGTACTTTTGTAAAAATCTTGTTAATGCCGAGGGGCGATACTGCACGTCAACAATAAGGCCAGGAACATTGGCCACCGTCTTAACGGTGTCTGAGGGGATGACCCAAAATTGCAAATGCGTAAGCGAAAGGGATGGTTTTGCCGCTTCAAGAAATTTCAATATAACGGCCGAACAATTTTCGTCAAAATAGTAATAATCGATTTTATGAGGACCCATTTCCCATAACACGTAAATCATATTTCGAATGTCATCAGTTGAAAAATCAAGGCGATACTCCCAAAGGTCGCGACTATCCGCGTTGCTATATTCCTGGACCTTCAAATAATAGGGAGTGAACGAGAAAAACCCCGGAAATCCACCCGCCATTCCCCGAAATGAATAGGTTAAAGGATTATCCGTATTAGGATAGGCCATAAAATTAATCGCATCGTCTAAAAGCTTATTTCGCTGTTCTTTTAAGCTTCGATGAGCCCGAAGAAAAGAATGTCCAAATAAAGAAGACGGGTTATTAGGATAGGAACTGGAAAAAACCAGTGATACTCCCTCGTAAGTGCGGCTACCAAGCCAATCCAGGTAATCCTTGCACACGACCTGTGGCAACCTTTCCCGCGATATCCCTGACTTTTCTATCAAAAAAGCGACCCGGCGAGGAAAACGGCACATTGAATGTAGATTTTGTTTCGTGGCTTCACCGCTCGGTTGAAACAAGGATCGAAGGGTCGCGTCAAGCTCTGCCTTAGAATCCGTCTTACCATTTGCTGCAAGAAAAAAAGCAGGATCATCTACAATGCTCCGCTGCCTACCCAAAAAATCAGGGGCATAGAAAAGTATTTTTTGCCATTCATGAGACTCGCCCAGATTTTGCGCCGATGTAATGTTTTGCATCTCTAATAGCGAATCTGTATCTGCCAGTGTTACGGGGCCATCAAATGCAAATGCACACGCAATGGCAGACATCCCGAAACTGAACTTTACAAACGCAAGAGGGCGGAAGTGCAGTTGCGCCTTCCACCCTCTAAAATTCATATCAAAAAACAATTTCACGAATAAATCCATTCAAAAACTTAGAGACTATGCACGTACGCAGCTTTTAGCAAGTTTCTCATTTTCTTTAATCACGTTTCGATAATTTGACAAGACAGCCTTAGAGTTTTGGCCTTGAAAAATCTGCTCGTAATTGCTACGGCTCATCGCATTAAAGAGAATAAGGCTATCACCCTGACCGCAGCCCAAAATCTCTGCAAATGCGGAAAGATGTTCACCTTGACCTTGAGCCGCATCTTTTGCAAGTGAAGCCATGTTCACTTCCATAAATACTTCTTGCTCAACTTTAGCCACACTGTCCTTGGTAGCGCCGCAATTGGAGCAACCAGTGGTCAGTGCAAACATTTGGTAACCCGTCATATTAAGAAACGACGCACCGATTTGAGGACCCATAGAGTTCTTCTTGATGATCAGAGATCCCAACCCGCATCCAGCCATTCCATAAGGGGCACGATGTCCCTTGGTTCCAGCTGCCGCAGCGGCCTTGCCAGTCGCTGCCGCGTCCCCAGATGCCGCATCAGCAGCATCAGCAGCACCTTCGGCAGCCGGTGCTGCTTTCTTTTTCACTTTTTTGGCCTCAGCTGCAAATGCTGGGGCACCTAAAATCATAGCAAAACAAGTTACAAGTGCGGTGGCGATGGTCGCTCTGGATTTTACAGTCAAATTCATATTAATAACTCCTTATTTTTCAGTAATGGATTTAGTTCAAATATAAGCAACGGCTGCCGATAGAAGGAATTCCTTTTAAAACATCTTTGGTGGTATCCAGAACAGCCATTGCGCCTGGAGCCTTAAAAATGGTGCGGTAGTTAGACTTCAACTCCAAGGCAACCGAGTCAAATGCTGCCTGATCACAACCCAGAGTTTCTGAAAAAGCAGCTAAACTCTCGCCAGCTCCTTGAGCCATCTCCTTAGACAGAGTGCCTAAGTTAACTGATACGAAATCTTCTTGCTTTGAAATAACTGCCATTTCCGAGGTAGTCTTACAATTTGAAGTTCCAGTCGTAATTGCAAGAGACTGGCCACTGTATTGATTTAACGTGCCGGCAATTGTTTGAGGTCCGCTTGGGCTAATAATAAGCGAACCTAAGCCGCAACCTGCGCGGCCATAACCAGCGGCAAAAGCACTTGAGCTGCCTACTATCATCGCCCCGAAAACGAGAGCTTTTTCGATACCCAACGCCATAAAATTCCTCCTTGAACATGAATTGATTATTGATTATTGATTAAACAACTAAAAACTTTGAACGCTGTAAAGAGGCTAACAGAATGTTGAATGATGTCAACGCTAATGGAATTGTAGATTGCCGCAAATCTGAATTTCTCGATGGCAGGTGCCTTTATCATAAGCGAAAGTCCGTGCACAGTTTAAAAATCTACGCATTCAAGTGATTCCTATTGCGTCACTGGACCACAACCTATAGTATTTTCCATGGCTGTATGCTTTTGGAGCATGCAATTAGTTGGGTCTTAATTTTTTAGAGGTGTTTTGTTTTTCTGAAGAATAATTCGTGGTCATAAATTTTAAACCGTTTTTAAAAAGGAAATTACTTATGAAATGTACCAATATCGCTTCCATTTTACTTCTTCTCGCAGCGAGTACGTCTGCGTTTTCAGACACACTATGCAGCTATGCAAAATTGACGCCTGCTGCCACTCGTTTTTTTGCGGCTCGTTCATTTAACGATTCTGGCCTTGCCACAGTCCCAACCAGTGTTATTTTTGAACGTCAACCCGACAACAACGAACTTGTGGTCGCACATACTGGCCGCCAATTCGGAATTATTAAATTTGATGAAAACATCACCACGGGAAGTTCAACTCTGACGTTTCTTGATGCCAATCGTCATGAAATTGCACGTACAGCAGAGAATGTTATCCCATGCAGCACTGGGCTTTGCCGCTACACAACGTTTTCATTCTTCATGGGTAACAAGACAGGCGTTATGCGTGTCCACCACATACCAGGTTCTGGGGTTGAATACTTTTTCGAGAATCAAAAAGCATCCTCCACGGTACTCTGGCACTCTGAGCTAGACGAGTACATGGACTGGGTCAAATCGTCGATTTCCAACGAATCAGACAGTACTGACATTCCTTCTAGGTCGCCGCGTCAATCCCTTTCGATCCTTCTGGCCTCAGATCCGGTCATCTCACCTTATCTTAATTCTCTGACGGTGACCCAAAATGCAACCAACCAACTTGTATTATCTGGCCGCACTACGTACACAATCTACAATCTCATTTTTGACAAAGCACTAAGTGCAGGAATTACCAACCTTCGTCCAGACGTGATTATCGACAGCGCCACACAACCCCGCACGATGGAACTACCCCAGTCACTAAGATCCTGCCTGCGCTGATAGCGCGAGGTGGCATTCTCAATAGAAAATGTGGCATGGTATTTGCTTTATGTAGATTGTGTAGTTTTATGAATCTTCGTCAGCATGGTGTAATGACAGCTGGCCTACTGAACTGGGAGGTCGTTGTGAGAAAACACATTGTTTCGATTGGTATTTTGTTGGCGCCTGTAATCATGTGGTCGCCTTTGAGCGCCGCAGATCCGAAAAATACCGTCCCTGCCAAAGAAAATGGCGCTGTCACAAAGGATTCTCCTCAGGCCTCGATGTCGGCGCCACGAAGCGCCGAACCAACCGGCAATAATTTTTGGTGGCCAGACCGCCTCGACTTGGCACCGCTGCGGCAGCATACGCCGCAGTCAGACCCCATGGGCCCGAATTTTGATTACATCAAAGAGTTCAAAAAGCTCGACCTCAAAGCAGTGAAGAAGGATATAGCAAAGGTACTTACTACCTCGCAGGATTGGTGGCCGTCTGACTACGGCACCTACGCGCCGTTTTTCATTCGCATGGCTTGGCACGGAGCCGGCACTTACCGGGTTGACGATGGTCGTGGCGGTGCAAACGGTGCACAGCAGCGTTTCGAGCCGCTTAATAGCTGGCCGGACAACGTCAGCCTTGATAAAGCACGTCGCCTCATTTGGCCTGTCAAACAGAAGTATGGGCGCAGGTTGTCGTGGGGCGATTTGATCGTTCTTACGGGCAACGTCGCTTTGGAGTCTATGGGTTTCAAGACGTACGGATTCGCAGGCGGTCGCTTGGACGACTGGGAACCAGCTATTGTCAATTGGGGGCATGAGAAGAAGTGGCTCGCCGACGACCGCCACTCTGAAGGTCGGCAACTAGAGAAGCCGCTCGGCGCCACTCAGATGGGCCTTATCTACGTCAACCCGGAAGGCCCTAATGGAAACCCAGATCCACTCGCTGCCGCCAAGGACATTCGCGAGGCCTTTGGTCGCATGGCGATGAACGACGAGGAGACCGTCGCCCTCATCGCTGGCGGCCATGCTTTTGGCAAAGCCCACGGCAATGGTGATCCAGCCAAATGCGTCGGTCCAGAGCCAAGCGCAGCCCCCATCGAAGAGCAGGGCCTCGGGTGGCACAATAAATGCCGCACTGGTGTCGGCAAAGACACGATCTCAAGCGGCTTGGAAGGAGCTTGGTCGGCAACGCCGACCCATTGGAGCATCTCCTATCTGTCGAACCTCTATGCCTTCGATTGGGTCCAGACCAAAAGCCCAGCGGGAGCAACGCAGTGGATCCCTAAGGATGGTAAGGCTGCTAACATGGTCCCTGACGCTCATGACAAAAATCTACGGCATCCGCCGATCATGTTCACGACTGACCTCGCGCTGAAGATGGATCCGGCCTACCAGGCCATCTCCAAGCGCTTCCTCAGCAACCCAGTTGAATTTCAATTAGCCTTCGCCAAGGCTTGGTTCAAACTAACGCACCGGGACATGGGGCCGCGCACGCGCTTCATTGGCAGCGAAGTGCCAAAGGAAGATCTAATCTGGCAGGACCCGGTCCCAGCCTCCAACCACAAACCTATCGCAGCGGGCGACATCAACGTCCTCAAGGCCAAAATTCTCCAATCCGGCCTCACTGTACCGGAACTCATCCGTACCGCTTGGGCCTCGGCAGCGTCGTTCCGTCAAACCGATAAGCGCGGCGGCGCCAACGGTGCACGCATCCGTCTGGCTCCCGAGAAGGATTGGCCTGTCAACAACCCGGCTGAGCTGCGCAAAGTTCTGGCTCACCTGGAAACAGTGCAGAAGAAATTCAACAAAGGCGGCATACAGGTATCGATGGCCGACCTCATTGTCTTGGGCGGTGCTGCTGCCGTTGAGCAGGCCGCGAAAGCTGCTGGCGTCAAGGTAACTGTGCCGTTCGCACCGGGGCGAATGGACGCTTTGCAGAAGGACACCGATGTGAAATCCTTTGACTACCTCGAACCAAAAGCCGACGCCTTCCGAAACTACTACGCCGAAGGCAACCATTTGTCGCCAACACAGGCGATGGTTGATCGTGCAGCTATGCTCAATTTGACAGTTCCCGAGACGGTCGTGTTGATCGGCGGCATGCGTGTCCTCGACGCCATCGTTGGCAAATCGCGCAATGGTGTTTTCACCGATAAGCCGGGCACTTTAACCAACGATTTTTTCATTAACTTGCTCGATATGTCGACAAAATGGCAAAGGTCTGCGCAGTCCGAAGGTCTCTACGAGGGCCTAGATCGCAAGACTGGCAAGCTCAAGTGGACCGCGACGCCGGTCGACCTGATCTTAGGCTCGCAATCCGAATTGCGCGCTGTCGCGGAAGTCTACGCGTCGGATGATGCGAAAGAGAAGTTCGTGCATGATTTCGTGGCAGCGTGGAATAAGGTCATGATGCTGGACCGCTTCGATTTGATGATGTGATCTAAATCTGCCGGCAGCGTGGAGCACTTTTGCTTGTAGTAGCAACACACATTGCACGCTTTTCGCAATTATTCTTGGTTGACGATGTTGCCAGATGAATTTTAAAGCTCGGCACTAGTACACCCATTACGAAATGGCAAAACAACTAACTTGATGGGTGGCGCTGCCACCTTTATTTTGAAGCGTTGGGACCAACTCTTTACATTCGGACGTAGCCAACGAGCACCTCGGATGAAACGGGCATCCCGGCGGAGGATTAAGTGGAGACGGCAATTCACCTCGCTCG
>CANJQY010000032.1 GCA_947476525.1 Oligoflexales bacterium | reverse complement strand
TCGACTTTTACTTTAACTTTGGCAAAACTAACCGCGTCAAACGGCTTGGAGCAAAAATGGCAGCCAATAAAGGAATTTTGCTCCGACGCCCCCATGGCTGAGAATTTGTGAGGTTTGCCTCGCATGTCTTTTGTCATGGCGGTTTCGATCTTTGATAGTCTGGCGTTGATATCGCTGGCCAAAAAAATTGGCGCCTGAAGAACGTTTGATTCCGTGCCGTGAGCTCGTAGTTTTTTGACCGCTGTCAACAGTGTTTCGATCATTTTTATGGCCGAGTGATAGTGCTCAAGTAGTCCCACCGCTTTGGTTTTGGCTGCCAGTGGCTCAAGCCTGTTGGCCCTTTGCACTAATTTTTCGAGATCTTGAATCAGTCGTGCAAACTGGTTTCGGTATCCGGTGGCGCGTCCGCGAGTGCCAGAGTCGTGGAAAAAAAACAGGGAAAAAAGTATCGCCATGACGACGGTTGCAAATAGAAAAGTAAGGATCCAGTGATGCATAGAAATTCCTCGCCTAGGTCTTTATGGGGCTATATCCGGCGGACTCGAGCTTACGGCCGGCGGCCATTATTCGCCACTTTTTGGACGGAAATCAAGATGTCCGTCACCGATAGCATAACATTTCTTTGCTCGTAGCAAAAATAGCTGTAATACTGGGTAGTTATTGGAATGTTCTAAATTTCGACGAGATTCTGCCGATATTATAGAAGTATAGGGTGAGGGGCCTAGTTCATGCCGTGTGGCAAAAAAGATAGTAATTATAAAGATTTTAAAAATGGCGCCGAATCATAGAACTATTAATTATTTGACGATTTATTTATTTTTTTATTCCGCTTTAATGAAAGGATGAAATTATGAGCAAAACTTATGACAACAGGCGCATTGTCTTTGCTATTATTGAACAAAAGTACAAAGAGTATATTGCACTCTACAGAACGGTCAATAACGGCAGTATTGCTGGATTGACTCCCTTTGACGAGTTCTACTGGCACTACACCTACTATCACAAGTATGTCACAGGCCGAATTTCAGACTACAAAACCTACTAAAAGGTCCGCTAAATAGGCTAGTAATGTGCTGATAGAAGCAGATCAAAAAATAAGCTCTTGACCTAACCCCTTAAATACACCTAGTCTAATCCTAGGTAGTTTGTGTTTGACCAGTTTTGTCAAAACTTAATGGTGGTTAGGCGATGTCTAGGGATTCCTTGAAAGTAAAATCGACAGGCGATGGACTGCATATTGCAGATTCTATTCTGTGGCTTGATTCGCAACTTTCGGGCGACCTATCTTTTTTGTCTTCGGCAGCCTCACTTTCACAATCGAAAGTTCCGCAAGTTATCACGACAGAAGAAACTTTAAAAATTCTGGAAGCTTGTCGCAAAAAAACTCACGCACTCGTCTGCCAGTACAATAGTCCGTTTTCAATTGGACGAATGAAAATGGAACTTCTTCCCTCTGGAAGCATTCTAGGCGGCGCAAGTTTGTATATCGAAACGGAAAAAGGGCGCTCGCTTTACGCGCCTTGTCTTCAGCCAAATTCCATTGCCACCGTACGGAAAATGCAGATCAAAAAGGCGAATGTTTTGATCATGGGCGCCAATCACCCAGACCCCTCACAGTCCATGCCAAATAGGCGCAAGGAGCGAGATCGCCTAGTTGCGGTCATCCGCAAATACTTGGAAGCGGGACGAAGCCCCGTCATTCTTTGCAACCCGATTGCGACCGCTCAAGAAATTACTAAACTACTTTGTGACGCAAGTATTGATGTGGCGGTACACTCCAATATATTTCGCATTAACCGCGTATATGAATCCTTTGGCTCGACCCTAGGGAAGTTTACGTTATTAGATAAAAAACCACACGGTCCCCGGGTGCTTATCCTACCGAAGTCTAGAAAAACAAGTACAATGCCTCCAGTCAAAAATTTCGTCGGTCCCTTTTTGACGATCGAGGAGGCTCTCCCACAATTTCGCAGGGACACCTCCGAAGCCTTCTTAACCAACGTCGAGGACACCTTCTATTTGTCAAATTTTGGCGATGGGCCAGAGTTGAGTGCCATCATCCAGCTCGTTGCCCCTAAGGAACTCTATTTTTTCGGCCCCTACGCAAAACGGTATGTCGAGGAAATGAAAGACGCCGCCCCAAAGGTCCGTCCACTCTACGTAAATGATCAAGCCACGCTCTTTTAACTGCCTCTCCGCCAAGAAATAATTTCGATGACCTCAATTTTTGGTGTCACCCGTAAGTCGGGTTATACTCAGTATTGTAATATTGTCGGTTTAGACACATTTAGGAGAGTCCCCCATGGCAGAATTCGCACAAATGGCCGCGAACGCATCAGATAGCGTCGGCCATTTTTTTGATATTGACGCGCGCAAACAATTTGAACGCGATGCGGCGTTTGTTGTTGGGGTGGGGGCCTGTTGTTTTCTTACCGTCGCACTGCTGACGTTTCATCCGTTTGAAGCGTGGATGTACAGTTCAGCTAATTTAGCCATAAAGTCCCACAACTTGGCCGGTCCCACTGGGAATACATTGGCAGGAGGCTTGCTGTTCTACATGGGATTAAGTGCCGGAACTCTGCCCGTACTGCTATTGCAACTTTCCTGGCAATTACGTGCAGGGAGCCTTCGCCCTTCGTTTCTTCCAATCCTCACGGGGTGGGCCACACTATTGACCTCATTAATGCCTCTACTTTGTATCTTGCAACCGACCCTGCCACTCGGGAGAACGGGGATTAGTTTTGCTAGTGGTGGAGCCGTGGGTTCCGTTTTCAGTGAACATCTCCTTGAATCGGCGGGGCATGTCGGAACACACATTATTCTTTGGAGTGCGCTTGTCGCTTCTCTTATTTTAATCAGTCGAGTCGAATTCACTGATATATTTTCATTTCTAGACGATACGATGTCAGAATCTTCACAAAAACCAATTGGTGCCGCTTCTAATTTTGACGCTGCGGCCTCCGCAACAGCGACAAAGGATCTTACCGCCAATGCAAGTGCGGCAAGTGCGGCATACAGCGTCGGGCCTACCGAAGACCTCATCAACGTCGCCACAAAACAACTAGCCACCATCCCTAATGTTTTTGGGGCTTTTGGCGGCTTTGGTGCCGCCTTTGCTGGTGACAAGCCTGCCTCTGAGACCTCTTTTTACGGCGAAGATAACTCTGAGGATGCTCGCGGCGAATTTGCCCCTAAACGACCATACTGTCCCCCACCCATTGAAACCTTTAAACGTGCCGACGAACGCATGGCACCATCCCTTAGCCTTAAGGAACTCGAAGCCACTGCGGCCGTCTTAACCAAAACGTTGTCGGAGTTTGGAGTCGAGGGAAAAATTATTGGCTGGCAACCGGGCCCCGTAGTTACGGTCTACGAATACCAGCCGGACGCAGGCATCAAACAATCTAAAATACTCTCGCTGATGGACGACCTCGCCCTTTCCTTAAAGGTGGACAGTATTTTTATTCTTCCCGTTCCAGGAAAAAGAGCCCTCGGGATTCAAGTTCCAAACCAAAGGCGAGAGACCGTTTACCTGGGAGATATTATCGCCAGCGATGCGTTTCAAAAAAGCCCGTCGCCACTAACCTTTGCCATGGGAAAAACCATTAGCGGCCAACCATACACCGCCGATTTAACTACAATGCCACACCTATTGGCTGCCGGGGCTACGGGCACCGGAAAATCTGTCGGCATCAACAGCCTCCTATGCAGCATCATCATGAAATCTTCTCCAGAAGATGTTCGCATGATTTTGGTTGATCCAAAAATGCTTGAGTTAAGTGTCTATGATGGGATTCCACATTTGCTAATGCCTGTCATCACGGAACCTGACCGCGCGTCCTCGGCCCTCAAATGGGCGGCCTCCGAGATGGAGCGGCGCTACAAAATAATGCAACACGCACAAGTCAGAAACATTGCGGGCTTTAACGCCTTCTGGGAAGGAGCCGGGGAACCTCGCAAGGAGACCATTCGCGGGCTCATGAACGATCCCCAAATATCTCGTCTACCCTATATTTTACTTGTCATAGATGAACTTGCAGACCTTATGTTGACGGCCCCAAAAGACGTAGAGGGCAGCATTCAAAGGCTGGCCCAAAAAGCTAGAGCCTCCGGCATTCACATGGTCTTGGCGACCCAACGTCCCTCTGTTGACGTCATCACAGGAGTGATCAAAGCCAATTTGCCGTGCCGCCTTTCGTTTCAGGTGGTGAGCAAGCATGATAGCCGCACCATCTTGGATCAAATGGGTGCCGAAAAATTATTAGGCCGCGGCGACGTTTTGTTGCAACGTCCAGGTGTAGGACGTCTAGAAAGACTGCAAGGTGCTCTTGTTTCTGACGAAGAAGTGTTGGCTTTAGTCGCTGCGACGAAGAAAAATTATAACATGTCTTACGACGAACGGGCCATGGGCTGGATTGACGAAGAGGTCACGAAAAATGCTGGCGGCGACGACTCGGAAGACGGGCCTAGTGGGCTCGCAAATAATGATCCAAAATGGGACGAGGCCCTTAATATCGGCCGCACTCACGGGGTCGTGAGTGCCAGTTTTCTACAGCGCCATTTACAAATCGGCTACAACCGAGCGGCGAGAATGGTGGAGGGCATGGAGGCTAAGGGACTTGTGGCAAAGGCCGACGGCTCCAAACCAAGACGGTGGCTGGGTGGTTGAATTTTACCTGTTTTTCTCACTATTTTTCTCACTATTTTTCTCAATGTTTTTCTCGCTACTGTTTTTTTAACAGCTCACTGATATTTTCTTGCATCGTCCCAAGGGAAAAATGCCTTCGAGCCTCTTCGCTTCGAGCTCGCCTCGTGGGCATGTTTTCTGCATGGGACCTTCGCAAAATATCATAGATCTTCAGCGCCGAAGCTTGGTCTTTTGGACCATTACCTGGACCATTACTAGGACCATAGCAACCACCAAAAGATTCGTGCACGAATAGCTCTGGCAAGGAGCCCACCTCTGTAGTTACAACCGGTGTACCGCACAAAAGAAATTCCTCCGCCACGCGACAAATCACCTCACTGCCAAGACTAGGCACGACCCCAAGGCTGACACGCGACATAAATTCTGCCACGTTAGCAACCCTCTCACACTGTATCTCGTAGTCGTCTGGACTAATATTTAGCACCCGCGCCGCCTCGATAATGTGACGCACCGAGAGGTTTGCCGGTAAACCCACGATGCGAAGTTTTGGCCTCGGATGTTGGTTGACCTCTGACATTTCAAGCAAGATTTTAAAGGTAGAAAAAAATTCTCGATGCCCTTTAACCGGGTCTAGTCGCCCAAAAATAAGGAGTTCGGGCCGCGGCTCTCTTTCGTTTTGAGTCAGGTGAAAAATTTCCGTATCGCAGCCTAGTGTAACGACATTTACGGCCATAGAAAATATGTCTCTTAAGCCTTCGGCCACAAAATTTGAGGGAACTATGACCGCATCCACGTGAAAATGGCCAAGCCGTTTTGTCACCGCCTGCAGCAAAGATCCGTCGTCACTTTTGTAGCCGTGAAACCGAATTAACTTTGCCTTTCCTTTGAGAAACATGGCAGCCGTTGTTTCAGGACCGCCATACGTAAAAATTACGTCCGGCAAAAAGTTACCGTTTATAGTCGATAATTTTGCAAACTTTGCCGGGCCAAAATGATCTACAGGTAAAACCTTAATTTGGGCCTCTTGAAATCTTGCGGCAACTGGGCCTTCTAGTAGGGGAGTCACCAAAATATCGTGGCCGAGAGCGCAAGTTACCTTTGCTGTGCTGAGCGCATATTCGCTGATGGCGCTATTCCAGCGATTTGAAATGAGGTGCCAAATTTTCATTTAAATTTTCATTCCCGAGGGCGCCCGAGGGCTTGTTTTTCCATGAGCTTGGCATACTTTACAAATCCGTAGAAACTTCCAAACAGGGCCCAAAGAAACCCCTGCCATCCGTCCAAAAATCCTAGCCTCAATAAGTACCTAACTAAAAAATCAGTGGGCAGCCTAAACGCTAATACAACCGGGTGCACGGGACCCCTGTTTTGCTTCATACGGCTGGCGGCCATGAGGGTCGTGTAGCGATTAAAACGCGCAAAATAATCATCTAAACTAGTGTAACTGTGGTGCCACAAGATGCCGTCCAAGCACTTAACTTCGAAGCCTTCGGCGAGTCTGAGAGTTTCATGGATTTCATTTTGATAGGTGGCACTGCCCGGTCTAAAAAGCCGCGCAAGCTGCTCTTTGGTACGCCCGTGCTCCATCTTGCGACCGAGAAAAACTAAGCGCCTTGTTAAGCTATAGACTTGGCCTTTGGAAGACGGTGCCGTCTCCTGTTTAGTCGACCCTTCTACGACTGCGACCACGCTTTGCCAAAGTTTTTGGTCGGGCCTTTCGTCGGCATCGAGAATGAGGACCCAAGACGTCGTGGCCAGCGAAATTGCGTGATTTTTTTGAGCCGCGTAATTGTCAAAGGCTCTTGTGTGGACAGTCGCCCCAAACTGCGCGGCAATGGCAGCCGTTTTATCCGTAGACCCGCTATCCACTACAATAATTTGAGCCCCCTTAGGAATATCCTGAAGGAGGCTCGGTAAATTAATTTCTTCATTTAAAGTGATCACAACAATAGACAGACCGTCACGAAGTGACGATAACGTTAGTGTTGAGTTGGAAACGCTGCTGCCCATTGAAGACTACTTGAGCGACTGTCTTTGTTAACGATAACTGGGTATCCTTTGCGAACCGTTTGGCTCGCATCGATGACAGATATTACGGCGAAATTTCCTTTTCTTTTAATGATTCGGCCACCCGCAATTGGGCGAGCTTTCTCATCAAGAATTCGTACTTGATCTCCAATCGTCCCACCTTCGAGGCGGACCACACAGCGCTCGCCGTTGCCCGCACAGCTGTAAATACTAGCTGCTTCGCTGTAGCCTGCCAACATTAATCCTGTCAGCAAGGCAAGGGCCCACATTTGCCTTTTCAGTAGGCTCTTAGAGCGGGTGCCTAGGTTGTCTTTTTTTATAACATTTTTCATTTGGTTTCTCACAGTCTGCTCCAATTATCAATTCAGCGTTAAGTCCCACGTCCGCTTCACAGCCCTCAAGTCATTGTCTCTAGGTCAAGCCTCTAAAGGCGTACAGAGACCTCAAGCACTCACAAGCAAGGGCCGTGCCACGGAAGCTTGCCAATATTCCTCGCTAGTTAGCGCAATCGTGGGGGCCTCAGAATGGTCAACTTGTACGGTTCATTGACAGTAGGTCCTAAGTCCCTTAGAGTTTGGCCTTAGCTACTTTTCGACAACCTCCTGAGGAATATCTCCGATGACCCAAGAAAAATCCCTGAAAACACCCCTTTATGACGCCCACGTCGCCCGCAAAGCAAGAATGGTCCCGTTCGGCGGTTGGTTGATGCCGGTGAGCTACGAAAGTGTTTTGGCCGAACACAAAACCGTGCGTGACGCCTGCGGCATTTTTGATGTCAGCCACATGGGTGAGGTGCGCGTTTTGGGAAGCGATGCAGAGAAGTTTTTGCAGTCGATCACCATCAATGACCTGACAAAGCTACCGATTGGTGGCGGTCAGTACACCGCCATGCTCAACGAACGTGGCGGTATGATCGACGATCTCATCGTCTATAAATTGGGTGTGGAAGAATTCTTCATTTGTATGAACGCAGGAAATCGCGCGAAAGATTTCGGATGGATTGATTCCACCTGTAAGAAATCTAATCTCAAGGTCACCGTCACCAACGAGTCCGACGTGTGGGCGCAGATTGCCGTGCAGGGGCCTAATTCACTGCCAGTAACCGGAGCCTTGTTTTCTGCCACAGATCAAGCCCTACTCAAGGCACTTCCCTACACCAACATCATGCCTGTCACCTTGTTTGGGCAGGCTGCCCTGGTCGCCAGAACGGGCTACACGGGGGAACGCGGATACGAGATCTACTTGCCAGCGTCGCTCGCTGAGAGCACTTGGAACGCGCTGCTAGAGCTCTCGGGTGAGCACGGGGTGCGACCTATTGGCCTCGGGGCTAGGGATACTCTTCGCCTAGAGGCCGGCTACCTACTTTACGGCAACGACATGAACGACGACGTCTCGCCGTTAGAGGCGGGCATCGGTTGGGCCACGAAAATTGACAAGGGGCCTTTCATTGGCAGGGAGGCTCTGGTGCTACAAAAAACCAGGGGGCTCAGCCGCCGTATGGTTATGTTTAAGATGGTTGACGACGGCATACCTAGGCATGGTATGGCCGTGATTTATGACGGCAAGGCTGCGGGCGAGGTGACGAGCGGTGGAGTTTTCCCTACCGTCGGCGGCTCTGGTGGAATGGCACTGGTGGCAGCAAGCCTGAAAGAGGGTGACGAATTTTTCGTTGATATCCGCGGCCAACAAAAGCGGGCCATCATCGTAAAACGGCCTATTTATGCGGCAAAAACAAAGTAAAAAACCCTATGACAGCATCTGTAAATGACTGTAGGGCGATCTAGGGCGCTGTAAAAAGGGTTCCACGATTTGTTTTTTGGGAGTAATCTAGACAAAGCTTCGTGGTACTTGCCACCCCCCTCACTGACTTCTTCCACCCAATAGAACGGAACTCTCATGGACTTGCAAAAAAATTTGAAATTTACTAAAGACCACGAGTGGGTCGACGCCACGGGCACTACAGGCATCGTAGGCGTGACGGCTTACGCCATCGAACAGCTCGGCGATATCGTGCATATTGACCTTCCCGAGGCCGGCAAAGTTTATAAAACCGGAGAATCTTTTGGGACTATTGAATCCACCAAAACCGTAAGTGACCTTTATATGCCGGTTGCAGGTAAAATTACCGCCGTAAATGCTGCCGTGAAAAAGGCGCCCGAGAGTCTACAAACAGATGCCTACAAAAACGGCTGGCTAGTGAAAATTGAAATGTCCAACGTGAGCGAAGTCGCCGCACTTCTGGACGCCGAAGGCTACGAGTCTTTCATCAAAGAATAATTTTCAACTCGGCAGGCCTCGTCACCGAAGGCTGAGATTACTCGAAAGAGCGGTATAATAAAATTTGGCCCCGTTTCATCGAGGCGTGTTTTACCGCCGTTACTTTGCCGTTGGTTTTGATCGTAAAATCATGTTCGCCTGGGGAGACTCTTGCTCGCGACACATAAAAAGCTTGGGGAAGTGTCGTCCAAGAACGCGTGTCGGCCGTCTCGGTGGCAGCCGCCCCGATGTTCGCCACCAGGCCCGCTAGTGGTCCAAATTGTTGCCTGACTTGGTCTGTAAGCACGGCCTTTGCCACGAGTCGCGTCATTTGTTTGGCGACCATCCGGCCGCGGCGATCTTCTAGGGTATCGCGAGCGATGGCGTCCAGGTAAGCGGTGTTTTCTGCTTTAAAAAAAGCCTTGCCACGAATTTCAATCCCCGTCCCCGCGTCGTAAATCATACGTGGCGACAATGCCGGGAACGAAAAACGAATAATTTGGTCGCCAATTGGTAATGTAAATTCTTCTTTTCGCTTCGGGGCTATGATGCCTAGTTCGTGAATCACGACGATTTCTGAGTCGTCTCTAGATGATTTGACCGCGTCGGCAATAGCCCTGTTACCAAGAACGGTTTTGTATTTTTCGGTTAAAGCCTTAATGCGGTCTCCGCGGCCACGAACCGAAAGAACTCGGTATAAACTCTCTACGAGACCAGACGGCACCTTGCCTTTGATAAAGCGTGCGAAATTTGTTTCGTATAGCTCGAGACTTTTGGTGTAGTCGATGATCGCGTCGTCCCATTCACCGCGTGCCTCGTAAATTATGCCGGTCAGGTAGCGAGCGTGCGCGTCATCGCTGTATTTATTTCGAGAGTTGCTCTCATATTTTTGATTCATTTCGGCGAGTTTGTTGTTTATTTTTTTTGCCTCGATACGCGCCTCGTCCAATTTCCCAAGCCCAATATATTGATGAGCTAGCATGGAATGGATGGCTACTTTTTCGTAGTCTTCGCCTTCGTAATCTGTCGATGCGTCACTCACAATAAAGCTTGCTGCGGTCTTAGAGATGCTCACCGTGTAAAGTTCGTCTGCAATTTTATCGGCTTCAAACCACAGGTTCCGGCTTTTTTCGGGCTCGCCTTTGCGGTCTAAAATCGTGGCCGCTTCAAGGCGCCACAGCAGTCTGTCTTGGGACCTCTCCATGACGCCCGAAGCTTTCAAACTAGCGAGGGCACGGTCATATTGACCCGCTGTGTAAGCGTCGTCTACTTCCTTGATTTGGTCTGAATACGACGCACAAGAACCGAGGAGGCCAAACAGCAGGACCATCTCGGTGGCGACGCGCACACGTTGGCGAATGATTCTCGCCACAAATTAAAACCCTGCGCCAGCGCGCTTAAATTTCTTCTTAATCTCGTGTTTATCTGTCCAGACGACCTCTGTCGATTCGATGTCGATAAACTTCATTTGGGTTTGATAGCTAACGGTTTTAGTGCCGCCTTCGGCGTGAACTTGGCTGGAGATTGCTCCTGCCAGCATAAAATCAGCGCCCTTCATCTTGCCTGTGCTTTTTTTGGTTTCGCTGCCGACGGCTCCACTATTGTGAAAAGCAAGTTCATCCAGTACTTTTTGACGACGGCCTTTTTCGACAAAACGAACTTTGCCACTATTGATTAATTCTGATTCCATAAATTCGGTTAGAGCTTGAGTGTCGATATGCTCGTCACTCCGATTTTCGATGTCTTGCACGATAACGACAGGCATTTTACCACTGTGAGATTTTTTGAATTCTTCATACCAAGGACGGCCAAGCACCGACGTAATCATCAGCTCAGAAGTTTTCCTGGCGTCGGTTTCATTCCATTTGTCGTCGATGATTTCCACTTTTTCTGGATCAGAATACTCGCCCTGAAATTTTGGGGCGCAGGAACTCGCTGCCAGAAGTGTAAATAACACAGCGCCTAACTGGGTGTGAATACGGTTTATTGAGATGAAAAACATAGGCCCTCTCCTTTTAGTCGATGCTAGTTTGTGTAAGCATCTATTATTTTGTGATTCTTCCCTGCCAGTATATGGGAACGCCCAGTATATGGGAACTCTTTTAAAAGTGAGCTTCTCCCAGCCCTAAATTCTAACGAATATTGATGACGGGGCTTTCCTTTGTTGCCTGATTTTTGGGCCGGACGGACGTAGGCTGGCAGCGGCCATGACGGGTGAAAACGTTTCAATTTAGCGGACGAGACGAACAACGCAGAGTGTGGCCTTTTTCTGCCAAATCTAATTATAACTGGAAATCTCGGGGCACGTGCACACCAGATTGCGGTCACCAAATGCGTTATCAATGCGTGCAACGGACGGCCAAAATTTACGTTCTTTCGTCCACGGCGCAGGAAATCCGGCCTCTTCTCTCGAGTAGGGGCGGTCCCATGAGGTTGCCATGACCAGACTTTGGGTGTGGGGAGCCTGCTTTAATGGGTTATTTACTTTATCCCAGTCGCCACTAGCAATCTTATCGATTTCTTTTTTGATGGAAATCATCGCATCACAAAACCGGTCTAACTCAGCTTTGCTTTCACTTTCAGTGGGCTCAATCATGAGGGTACCAACCACCGGAAACGACACGGTGGGTGCATGAAAGCCGTAGTCCATAAGCCGTTTTGCCACGTCTTCGACCTCCACTGCGGTGCTAGCTTTGAAGCCTCGTACGTCGACAATACACTCATGGGCGACGAGTCCGCTTTGGCCTTTGTACAAAACAGGAAAATATGGGTCCAAACGCTTGGCCACATAATTGGCATTTAAAATCGCTGTTTCCGTTGCAAGCTTTAAACCGTCTGCCCCCATCATGCGAACGTACATCCAAGAAATTGGTAGAATGCTTGCACTTCCCCACGGCGCCGCCGAGACGGCGGAGGTCGCCTCGGGACCACCGATTTTAACGACAGAGTGGCCCGGCAAATAGGGAGCTAGATGTTTTGCCACCCCAATCGGCCCCATTCCAGGGCCGCCGCCGCCGTGTGGAATACAAAACGTTTTGTGCAAATTTAAATGACAGACATCTGCTCCAATATCTCCTGGCCTGCAAAGTCCGAGCTGCGCATTCATATTGGCGCCGTCCATGTAAACCTGGCCGCCGTGACTATGAATAATATCGCAAACCTCGCGAATGCCCTCTTCAAACACACCGTGAGTCGACGGATAAGTCACCATAAAACAAGCAAGGTCTTTGGAGTGCTGAGCCGCCTTTTTTTGCAGGTCGACAATGTCGATATTCCCAGAATCGTCACAGGCAACGATCACTATTTTCATACCGGCGAGCGCTGCACTGGCAGGGTTGGTGCCGTGGGCAGACTGTGGGATCAGGCACGTTTTGCGGTGACCCTCGCCCTTCGCTTTTAAATAGGCACGAATCGTGAGTAGGCCTGCATACTCCCCCTGAGCCCCACTATTCGGCTGAAGGCTAGTCGCCCAAAAACCAGTGATCTCGCTAAGCCATGATTCTAACTCGGTAAACATTTCTCGGTATCCGATGGCCTGATCTTGTGGAACAAACGGATGAATGGCCGCAAACTCGGGCCAGCTAACCGGATAAAGCTCGGCCGCCGAGTTTAATTTCATGGTGCAAGAACCAAGTGGAATCATGCTTGTCGTGAGAGACAAATCTTTCGCCTCGAGTCCTTTGATGTACCGCATGACGTCGGTTTCACTTTTCAGGCGGCTGAACACCGGGTTGGCCAAAGCTTTCGTCGTGCGGACGAGATTTTGGGGGACGGCTTTTTGGGCGGTTGCGGCTAAAGCTTCAAGGCTTCCCTTGACGCCAAACACCTCAAACAGATCTAGGAGGTCTCGCTCCATCACCGTTTCATCAAAAGAAACGGAAAGTTGACCGCTAATATCAACTCTAAGATTAATTTCTTTAGTGGCCGCCAGTTTGATAAACCTTTCCTTCGAAGATTTGTCGACCACAATACTAACGGTGTCGTAGAACGTCTCACTCGCAAGCTTCAGTCCAACTCCTTTAACTCCCGCTGCAAAAATCGTCGCGCCGGCATGCACTCTTTCCGCTATTTCTAAAATTCCGTCCGGCCCGTGATAACACGCATACATACTTGCCATGATGGCAAGAAGAGCTTGGGCGGTACAGATGTTGCTTGTCGCCTTTTCGCGGCGAATGTGCTGCTCGCGAGTTTGAAGGGCTAGACGCATGGCGCTGCGTCCTTCCTTGTCTTTGGACACGCCGACGATTCGGCCTGGGAGGCGTCTTTTTTGTTCGTCTGTTGTGGCCATAAATCCTGCGTGTGGGCCTCCGTACCCAAGGGGCACACCAAATCTTTGTGAATTGCCGACCGCAATATCCGCACCAAGAGTGCCTGGAGACTCGAGCATGACCAACGCTAAAATATCACACGACAACGTCACGAGAAGATTTTTTTCTTTACATTTTTTCACGACTTGCTTGTAATCAATCAATGCACCGTTGGTGCAAGGATACTGATAGAGAGCGCCAAAATATTCTTCCGACGGCTGAAATATTTCGGCCTCGCCAACAACTACCTGAATGCCAAACGGCTCAGCCCTAGTCGTCACAAGTTCGATCACCTGGGGGTGACAAGAACTCGCAACAAAATATTTAGTGGTGCTGTCATTTTTTTTTGCTGAATAGCACATCATCATCGCTTCGGCTGCCGCCGTGGCTTCGTCAAGGAGGCTCGAATTTGCGATGGGAAGTCCCGTTAAATCTGACACCATCGTCTGAAAATTTAACAGCGCTTCCAGGCGACCTTGACTGATTTCGGCTTGATAGGGCGTGTACTGGGTGTACCATCCCGGATTTTCAAAAATATTTCTTTGTATCGCAGGAGGTACTATGGTCCCGTTGTAACCGGTGCCAATATAGCTTCTCCACACTTTGTTTTTTTTGGCCATCGCCCGAAGCAGCGTGACGGCCTCTTGCTCGGTCGCAGCTTTAGGGAGGTTTAGAGGTTTCCTTAGAAGAATGCCCTTGGGCACCGCTCGACCAGCCAAAGCTTGGACGGAGTCTACGCCCAAATATTTTGTGATCTGGGCGTTTTCCTCCGCCGTGGACCCCAAATGACGGTCGGAAAATTTTTTTTGTCGCCCAAATTTCAATAGCATTTCGCTCATTCCCTCACTCCCTCTGTTGCTCAGGTGTAAGTGGTCATATTATCGGTTTTTGCGCATTTGGGAAGGCTAAAGATCTCGGTGGACGACCGATATTTTAATTCCTTGGATCGGCCTAACGGCGAGCTCACTGGCCAGGCGCTCAACCATTGCCACACTGCGGTGTTGACCTCCCGTGCAACCAATGGCCGTGCGAATGAAATGTCGCCCTTCTGTAAAATAATTAGGCAAAGAAAATCGGTGCCAATCCAATATCTTCTGAAAAGCCTGTTCGGCTAGCTCCGTCCCAAAGACGAAGCGTTGCACCTCTGAATCTCTACCCGTTTTTTCTTTTAGTAAACGCTCAAAATAGGGATTCGGCAAGAATCGTACATCGTGGATACCCTCCACAGGCCACATGGGTGCGTGTTTAAACCCAAAACTAATCAACGTCAACTGCACCGCACGAAGGGGCCGGCCCTTCTCCATATACCGGCTTTCGACCACCTCTCGAAGGTGCTTGGCCTGCAGATGTGTCGAGTCGATGATCGCGTCAGCTGATTTGGTAACGGGCGCTAGCAACAAGGCTTCTTCGGCTATTTGTTCTGGAAGACTGGCGTTTTCCGCCCAAAGCGGGTGCCGGCGCCGCGCCGTCCCAAATCTTCCTTCAAGAACTTGATGCTCCGCCGTAATAAACAAAACGTCAAGATCCACCCTAGAAGAAAGTCGCTCTTTGATTTTTGGGAAGTCGGCCGCAAAATGCGCGTTGCGAATGTCCATTCCAAAAGCGTAGCCAGCCTCCGCAAAAATATCGCCGGCCTCGATGAGCGCCACCGTATCCCACAGGAGCTCAATGGGTAGGTTGTCAATGCAGTAAAAGCCATTGTCTTGCAGCGTGTGAATAGCCGTCGACAGGCCTGCGCCGGAAAGACCTGTAACTATGACGATCCTAGGTCTGTTCGACATTAAAACGGCTTTCGTCGTTTACTGCTTGGCAAAATTCCAAGCTGTTCACGATATTTCGCGATGGTTCGTCGGCTAATTTCAATGTTTTCTTTGGCTAACAGCTCCAAAATTTGTTGATCCGAATAAGGCTTGACCGCGTCCTCGGCCTTGATTAACTCCGCCAAGCGGGTTTTAACCGTTTCGTTCGCCACCTCTTCGCCATCATTTTTGCTGATCGCTCGATTGAAGAAATATTTAAGCTCGAATATTCCCCGCGGCGTATGAACGTATTTATTGGTTGTCACCCGACTAATGGTCGACTCATGAAGCTCTAAGACTTCGGCAATGTCGCGAAGCACCATTGGCTTTAGATATTGAATCCCGTACTCGAAAAATTCTTTCTGGCGTTCTAAAATTTGTTCCGTAACTCGTAAAATAGTGCGCTGCCTTTGTTCCATGCTTTTGATAATCCACTTTGCACTTTTAATTTTTTCGTCTAAGTATTCTTTTCCGCCGTCTGCCTTAGCGCCAATGGCCTTGCCTATGACCGCCTTTTTATCTTTAAGCATATCTTTATAGAACGGGCTAACCTTTAGCCGCGGCAAACCATCTTCATTCATACTGACGTGCCAATTCTTGCCGAGCTTAAAAACATAAACATCGGGGATAATATATTGGGTGGCCTCGGGACCAAACTGCCGCCCAGGAATCGGGTCTAGGCCAATAATGACCGCTACGTTTGTGTAGACTTGTTCCAGCGTAATTCCTAATGCTTTGGCCACTTGCGAGTAATTTCGACTCTCCAGCGAAGCAAGGTGACTGCCTACGATTTTCTCGACGATGCCGTTTCTTAGCTTAAAGTGCCGAATTTGAATGAGCAAACACTCCTTGAGATCTCTTGCGGCAATTCCAGGAGGGTCAAAATGTTGAATGGTATCGAGCACACCTTCGGCTAATTCCTTGTCAAAACTTTCTTTTGAGCAAAGATCTTCAAGCGAAACGGCAAGATAGCCGCGGTCGTCAATATTGCCCGCAATTTGTTCGGCAATCTTAAATTCTTCTGGCGAGAAATCAACCTCCCTGACGAGCTCTGCGATGTGCTCTTGAAGGGTGTTGGCTTTGGTGACCATGTTTTCGTAGTTTGACGTGTCGTCGTCAAATCCATTTTTTGACCCAGAGGTAGAGGCCTGAGACCTAGACTCCTCGTAATTTGAGAGGCGCTCCCAGTCAACTTCCGTTTCTTTGTCTTTGCCAATCGAATCAACAATTCCAGCCGCCTCTTCCATTCGGCCGCTGACAGCTTCTGATTCGGTGAACTCTTTTTCAATGGGAGAAAACTCATCTAGGCCCTCACTTGGGATTTCCTCTAGGACCGGATTTTCTGCCATCTGAATTTCGACAAATTGCTCCAATTCCAAACGTGACAATTGCAGGAGCTTGATCGCCTGCTGCAGGGCCGGCGTCATCGCTAAGCCTTGGCCTAGTCCGATACCAATTGATTGTCCCATTTTAATTGCCATCAGATTTCCTTTTACCTTGTCGTTCTAGCTGAGGATCACATCACAATAGTATATCACCTCTGGCCGCTATCACAACAAACGGCACCATCTTAATTTAGAACTGTCCACGCTAAACTTTGCCTTAAATGGCAAATTTGCCCTAAAACTTGAAGTTCTCGCCAAGGTAGGTTTCACGCACCGCTTTATTATTTGCCACCTCGTCGGGAAGGCCGTGAGCGATAATTTGGCCGCTTGCAAGGATATAAGCTCTATCACAACTTCCCAAGGTTTCCCGCACGTTATGATCGGTAATCAAGACGCCAAGGCCGTCGTTTTTGAGGGATAAGATAATTTGCTGAATTTCGTGAACGGTTACAGGATCAATTCCAGCGAAGGGTTCATCTAGCAGCAAAAATTTTGGTTCAATAATTAAAGCCCTTGCGATTTCCACTCGCCTACGCTCACCACCAGAAAGTGTTGAGCCCATAGATTTACGAATGTGACCGATCTGAAATTTTTTGAGCAGCTCTTCAAGTTTGTCTTGCCTTTGAATGCGAGGAACTCCCGACACCTCCATCACCGCAAGAAGATTGTCTTCCACCGTCATGCGGCGAAAAATACTCATGTTCTGCGGCAAATATGAAATTCCTTTTTTTGCGCGAAGATGCATCGGTAACTCTGTGATGTCTAAATCATTCATCATTATTTTGCCTGACTGTGGCTGCAGCAGTCCGACGACCATATAAAAACTAGTTGTTTTACCTGCACCGTTTGGCCCTAAAAGCCCTACGACTTCTCCTGTTCGGACTCTAAAACTGACCGATTTCACTACTTGCCTCGTTTTAAACGACTTGCAAAGTTGGTCAGCCACCAACTCTGAACGGTCTATAAAATTATTTTTTTCTGTCATTTTGCGCCCCCTTTTTTTCTTCTGGCTGCACAACGCCTTCGACCCGGTCAGCCTTGACCCAGCCGTTGGTGAGGTCGTAAATAATGACCTTTCCACGAACGATGTCCGTTCCCCGATGAAGCACAGGACTGCCTTTCATCGTTACAATTCTTTTCACGTTGTCGAAAATAGCCTCTTGCCCCTCTGCCAAAATTGGCTGGCCGGTGTCGGGGTCAATGCGAGAAAATTTCACGGCACCGATTGCGTGAACTTCCGTCACAGCATTGCCGACTTTTTCAAAAAAGATGGTCGCCTTGTCAGCCTCAATATGAATGTCGTTTTGGTTGACAACAACGTCTTGCTCGAGCATCAAAGAGCCTTGCTCACGAAATCCCGAGAGGCTTTTGCTCCAAAATTTCACGACGCCTTCAGACCCTGGTTTTCCTACTGTTTTTGAGCGTGTCTTGTTTTTAGTGGTGGCTGTCCCTTTAGCGCTATTGTCTTTAGCGTTATTGTCTTTGCCGCTAGTGTCCTTAGTTCCCGCCTCTTTTTTATTGTTTTTGGCTGCGGCGGCAGCCTGCTCTTTTTCGTCGTCGGTTTGCTCTAGTCCCCGAGCAGCTTCCGTTTTGGAGGTGCTGGCTGAGTCTTTGCTCACGTCGGTTTCGTCGTCGACTAATTCTGCTTGAGCAGGTGGTGGCAATAAAACAAGGCCGGCGATAGGCAAAGCGAAAAGTGCTGTTATTAGTGGGATGTAATGAATCATTTATTTTTTGTTACCTTTCTTGCCAGCCGCAGACGCCGCTGCCTCTGGTCTAATTGATCCGAAGACCCCGCCACGTAAATGCAAGGCCTCCTCTCGCATATTGTACGTCATGCCACCCTCAGCAGCAACGAACTCCTCTTGAGAGTCCATCCGTACAGGTTTGTCGGTAAATACTGTGGACGTTTTCGCTGTGTATAATAGCCAATCTGTTTGAAACCGCTTGTCGCCTCGCATGAACTCCACGGCGCCAGTAAATTCCGCAGTGACGATAGTGCTGTCTTTTTGGGAAAGAACAGTATCATTTAGAAATTGTATGACCGCCCAATCGGCTTCGAGTTCTTCTTTGGTGCCACCTCGCTGCCGTGACGCCCTAACTTTTTTTTCGAAAACAAGCTGACCATTATCAAGTAAACTTGCCTTTTGGCTGGTCACGCGAGTTGTCCACTCATCGTCTCGGTAGCGATTCAGTTCAAAGCCAATTAACTGTGCCTTAATCGGAGAGTTGACGATAACATTTGCAAGGTGTGAGTCGCGGAGATTGGCGTAAATCCAGATTGACGTCCCGAGTAGTGACAACGCCAATACAACAAAAATTAATTTCCCAGTATTCATGCTTTTATTATACGATCTTTGCGGCCAAAAGGTCATGCATCCGCAAAAGTCCGATCAATTCTTCAGATGTCGAGTCGGATAACACCAAAAGGGATGTTATTTGCGCCTCTTCCATTCGTCTGAAAGCCTCGATGGCTAGGCTAGAGCCGTTGATGGTCCTAGGTTTTTTAGACATAATGACGTCGGCTGACAAATCAAGAGCTTTTGCCCCTTGTGACAACAAGGCTCTGCGGATATCCCCATCCGAAATAATTCCAATAACTTGGCCTTGGTTGTTTAAAACTGGAGCGATCCCATAGTTTTTACGAGTGACGGCTTCGAGCACCTTATGAAAACTTGTCCCGGCAACGACTCCGGGCTGAAGCTCACTAATTGGTTTCATAATGTCGGCTACCGTAGCCAGCCTGCGGCCCAATGCCCCCGAGGGGTGTAGCCTCGCAAAATCTTCTTCCTTAAATTTCCTTGAGTCCATTAATGCCATCGCTAACGCGTCACCTAGGCCAAGCGCTACGGTGGTCGAGGCGGTCGGCGCTAAATTATGTGGACAAACTTCCCGCTCCACCGAACCATCAAGCACGTGATCTGAAATTTTGGCCAACGACGAGTCAAGTTTTCCAGTAATCGACACCACACACACGCCAAGACGCTTGGCGTGGCGAGCCACCGATAGTACTTCTTCGGTCTCGCCCCCAAAAGCAATCGCTAGCAGCACGTCTTGCGCCTGCAGCATGCCTAAGTCTCCATGCAGGGCCTCGGCAGGGTGTAGAAAAAAAGAGGGTGCACCGGTACTTGCCAACGTCGAGGATATTTTTCTGGCCACGTGTCCCGATTTCCCAAGACCTGTCACCACAATTTTGCCTGTGGTCAACTGCATGGCCCCGACCGCTCGAGCAAACCCAGACCCAAGCCTGACTGCAGCCGCTTTAAGGGCATTACTCTCGACCTCTAGTGTTCGCCTGCCTGACGCAATGAAATTATTTAATTGATCGGTCATGTGGTCTTTTATCCCTTTGTTGAGGTGCCCGAGGAGGGGCTAGGAGCAATTGCCGCCGAAACAAAATCCCTAAAAAGTGGATGTGCGTTCATCGGCCGGCTTTTTAATTCTGGATGAAACTGACACGCGACGAACCACGGGTGGCCTTTAAGTTCGATAATCTCTACTAATTGTCCATCCGGAGAAATCCCTGAAAAGAGCATGCCCGCCTCCTCAAAGCGCGCTCGGTATGCGTTATTAAACTCAAAGCGGTGGCGGTGACGCTCACTAATATCATGGCTGGAGTAGGCTTGGTGTGCCCTTGAACCGCCCACTAATTTGCAGGGATAGGCGCCAAGGCGCATGGTTCCACCTTTTTCTGTCACCTTTTTTTGATCGTCCATGAGGTGAATGATTTGATCTGGAGACTGCGGATCAAACTCTTGACTGTTTGAAAGTTGAAGCTTTAGGGCATTGCGTGCAAACTCAATCGCTGCAACTTGCATTCCCAAGCAAATTCCCAAAAATGGCGTAGACGACTCTCTCGCATATTTAATCGCAGAGATTTTTCCTTCTACGCCTCTTGTGCCAAAACCACCGGGAACCAAAATTCCGTCAAAGCCGCCAAGGATGGTCGCGGCTGTGGCCGGGGTCACCTCGTCTGCATCAATATACTGGACCACCATTTTTGCGTTGTTGGCTATACCTGCATGTACGAGACTTTCGTCAATGGATTTATAACTGTCAAAAACACCTACATACTTCCCAACAACCGCTATTTTTGCCGTTGACGTAGGGTGATCTAAGTTATGGACAATGCGCCTCCAGGCGGCTAAATCAGGAGCCCCAGTCCAGATGTTTAAAGCCTCCACTAAGGCTTGATCGAATCCTTGTGAATTCATAAGTAGTGGCAGCCGGTAAATACTATCGGCATCCAAAGCCTCGAATACTCTGTCTTCTTTTACGTTACAAAATTGTGCGATTTTTTTGAGTTGGTCTTGAGGAATCGCCCGGTCACTCCTGCAAACAAGCATATCTGGCTGTAAACCAATTTGCCTAAGGTCGCGAACGGAGTGCTGCGTGGGTTTTGTTTTTAGCTCTTTTGCAGCCGCAATATACGGAACCAAAGTGAGGTGAATTAAAAAACAATTCTTGTCGCCCAGGTCATAACGAATTTGACGAATCGCCTCCAAAAAAGGAAGACTTTCAATGTCGCCAACCGTTCCACCAACCTCAACGATTGAGATGTCAGCACCCTCGCTGGCCTTAAAAATAAATTCCTTAATTTGATCGGTGATGTGAGGGATCACTTGGACCGTTCCGCCTAGATAATCCCCTCTACGCTCTTTGCCGAGTACGGTGTCGTAGACTCTGCCGGCAGAAAAACTATTCACACGCCTTAACGTGGCGTGAGTAAAACGCTCGTAGTGGCCGATATCCAAATCGGTTTCCGCGCCGTCGTCCGTGACGAAAACCTCTCCATGCTGATGGGGGCTCATCGTCCCAGGATCGATGTTTATATAGGGATCTGCCTTCGTCAAAGTGACTTTAAGGCCTCTCGTTTCGAGAAGGGCTCCGGCCGTCGCCGCAATGATTCCCTTACCAAGTGACGACACAACCCCACCTGTTACAAAAATGTACTTCGTACGCTGTTTAGAACGCATGGTAACATCCGAAAATTAAGAGAGGTGTTAATAGGCAAGATCTTGACGACCCGAACAACCAAATTTTTAGTCGCTGGAAAGACATCATATAGAAGGCCGCCGCACGGCGTCAAGCAAAACTAAACAGAACTTCCCTAAACTAAGTCCGGCAACAATAATCTTGCAAAAATTTCCATGCTCCCAATGTAATAATTGGTTAAATGGTTAATCCAGGTCAAGCCGCCAGAAAAAGCCAAAAATAGAAATATAATAAAACCATACGGCCCTACGACCGCCTCGTAACGGTCCCAAAAGTCCCGGTTGACAAACGCACGCATGATCGTAGCGCCGTCTAAGGGGGGTAGGGGAATAAGGTTTAAGAACGCCAACATACCATTCATATAAATCATCGCTCCAACCAGCTTTACAATAGGTGCGAAAAGTGTTCCTGGTTCAAAAATGCTCCATTGGTATCTGTGATTAAGCAGCACAAACATCATGCAAAGAAAACCTAGTAAAAGATTAGCCAACGGGCCCGCACTAGCCGTCAACATAGCGTCTCTAACCGGATGCTTAAAATTCCGATCGTTGTAAGGCACCGGCTTCGCCCAGCCGAAAAACGGCATGCCAAACAACGAACAAGCCAGCGGTAAAATAATTGTACCGATTAAATCAATGTGTACCGCTGGATTAAGGCTCAGTCGGCCTTGGGCCTTGGCCGTGTTGTCGCCGAGCATATGGGACGCGAAAGCGTGGGCCGACTCATGAAACGTGAGGGCAAAAAGAATGGCCAAAAAATACGTTAGCCCTTGTGCAATGCTATTTACCGACACGGGGGGGGGTCCTCGTCTCTCGCAGACGCGAGTTGGGGCCAAAACTATGGCCTATGGGTCTAATCTTCGACACGTCACTCAAATATTATCTGTCTAGCCAAAGATTTGATAGAATAAAATGTGCCTCCCCACTTTATGTGACGAACTTGGTTGCTTTTTAAACTTAAACATCTGAGGTCTGCTTGCTCAACTCACGTAAAATTTGCCGTAGCAGCGCAAAAACCTTGGTTGTCGTTGTGTGCCTTATTTTTTCCCTATTTGCCTCGTGCAAGTTTTTTCTTCGCGGGGACGTCAAGCACCGCATCCGCAATAACTCCGACAATGGTTTGCCCTCACTCCTTCTCCCAGACTCCATTTCTTTGGAACGCACGCCCGCCCAAACGTCGATCACTCTCAGCTTTGAGACAAGTGTGGCTGTTAGCTGCAAATTGAGCTTTCATCCGGTGGCCGAAAAACCCACAGAGACCTTGCCCCTCAAAGATTGCGCAAGTATGTCGGCAACCAAGTTTTCAGAACTCTTATCAGGAGTGCCTAAGGATAAGCTTGTAACCATCGTCATAAAATCTTGGGCCTCAAGTGACAAAGAGACGTCGGCGACCTTCCTTGAAATCGACGAAACCATTCCCGCGGCCGACGCTCAGTCACTAAATATGGTTGCTGTGGACCTCGGGGCAAGTCGCCTCGAATTCTCTACTTTGAATAGCTCTGACCTGCCGTCAGCCTTCGTCTTTTCGGGACAAGGAGAGAGCGGGTGCTGGCCGAGTGGTGAAAAATCACCAGGAAAAGCGGCCGTTCGCAAACTCGCCATCCTCCAGAGCCTGTCCAGCCAGGGGTTTATCAGTGCTGCAACGTCGAAAGTGTCTCAGAAAACGTTTGCCGGCACCTTTCAGAACACCCAAAGGCTTAGTACTGAATGGAGCCTCACAGCCAAAACAGCCGCAGGCTTCGGTAGACTTCGCCTCACCAAACCAACCTTGTTAGCTAGCTCGGAGTTTTCTGGCCAAAGCAAAGTTCCGGGAAACTATGACCGACTTGAAGATATTGATCCTCCAGGCCTTAAGCTACCGCCGTCAACACCCCTAGTGGTCTCTTGGGTTTTAGACGGTGACGGTAAAAATGCGACCGCCACTTTAACTATTGAGCCCTCGGGAGCGTTTACTGGCATTAGTTGCCGAAGCCCTGCGAACGCCTTGAAAATTACCGTTCCGGCCGCACTAATCGCAAAAATGCCGCCTAATGCTCGTCTTTGGTCCACCCTTCGCCTCGATTCTTGGCAGGCCTTAGACAAAGAGCGTTGGGTGGTTCGGGTGAGTGACTGGTCGAGCATGGGCGTTCAAAAAATGTAGACCTTCGTCGGTCAAAGTTCTTGATGCCCCCGATTTTAGCCTAAGATCTGCGAGGTTAAGTCTTCGGCCATCATCCACGCGAGGATAATTCCACTTTTATAATATCCGGCGTTGATCCAAATACCTCCGTCGTCAAGCTCCTTCACGCGGTCAATCGCAGGGGACCGCGACCGATTTCTAACGCGGACACCAAAGCGAACTTGGACGTTTTGAAAGTCTGTTAAATAATGACCCCCCATGAATTTGTGCAAGTGGACTTCTGCCACTAAGGCCTCTTCCTCCTTAGTCCTGATTCGTGCCAATTTGGTTGTCGGGCAAATACTATCTAGGGCACCGGCGGTCGGTCTATGCAGCGAAATGGCGGTCTCACTGGCCGCCCCCCAGTGGAGCGTTCCCGCTTTAGACGTAAGGCCAGAGGTTCTCTTCACAAG
>CANJQY010000031.1 GCA_947476525.1 Oligoflexales bacterium | reverse complement strand
CGAAAATTCGAGTCATTACGCACGCAATGTGTAGAGAACGTTTTGACGATCATTGCAAAGAATATTCGGCTTCGGCTCAGGACGCGCCTCTGGCGCTTTCGCGCCTGAGGCTGATTAAATATGTTTTAAAAAGGGTCCGATAGACCCTGGATTGACCCTGGCCCTAGGGGCCTGCCCGGAACTTTACAATGATCGAATAGAATGATATAATCCTAACAGAAATAATTTTACTACCTGTTAGTTAGTTTAATGCTGCGTTTGGATTGCATAGTGGCCGCATGCGCGTTGGAGCGTCAAAACTTGATCGAACTTGAAAACATCACTAAAAATTACACTGTTGACGGCGTTGACGTTTCTATTTTGAAAGGAATTAGCCTATTCATTGGACAAGGCGAATTCGTATCTATCATGGGCCCCAGCGGGTCCGGAAAATCCACTCTTTCTGCCATACTAGGTTGCCTTTCAACGGCAACTAAAGGCACCTATAAAATCAACGGCGAGGATGTGACAAAATTAAGCCACGCCAAAATTGCGAGGCTTCGCAATAGTTCGATTGGCTTTATTTTTCAAGACTTCAATTTGTTGTCAGGCCTTTCCGCTTTGGATAATGTGGCTTTGCCGCTTGTCTATGGCGGCATGAATGCCCGAGATCGCCGCTCCCGTGCCATGGAATGCTTGAACGACGTCGGCCTTGCCCACAAGGCAAAGAATCTTCCTTCGCAGCTTTCTGGCGGTCAGAAGCAACGAGTTGCCATTGCGAGAGCTTTAGTCAACAACCCAAAATTTCTTTTTGCTGATGAGCCTACCGGCGCTTTAGATAAAACTACGGGTGGAGAAATTCTGGGAATTATCCAGCGACTGAATATGCGTGGACACACAGTCATTCAAGTAACCCACTCACGCGCAGACGCTCAATATTCAAAACGCATCTTGCATTTAGTTGATGGTAATATTGTGCGTGATGAGACGGTAGACAAACCGACGATGGGCGCCTCTGCCGCTAAAGATGCCGTTGAAGGTGAGGAAACGGCATCACGCCTTTGGCGCGTTGTCCAGCAAGTTCCCGCGCCTACAGCAAGAGACCTCAAAAGCATTGGTAGCCTCATTTCAAAGTCGCTATCTCGAGAGTCCCAACTGGCCGCGGTCAAAGCTATAGGTCGATGGGGAAATGCCGAAATTGAGAATGCCATGGCCGTACTTATTCACTCCCCTGATTGGGTCGTTCGAGCAGAAGTGATAAAATATGCAAAACAACGCTCCGGTGAAGAATCACTAGATAGCTTTTTTCAGGGTCTTGCTGATGAAAACGCATGGGTCCGTCATAGCGCCATAATCGAATTAAAAAAAGTCGAGCAAGCATCCCTTACGCCCGAGCAGCAAGAATGCATTATTCGCTGCACCATGGACCATGACGAACGTGTTCGAGCGACAACAATTAGCATTATTGGGAAGTGGCAATTACCCAATATCCAAGATATTTTCATTCGCGCCCTTCACGATAGTGACGGCCGGGTGCGTGGAAACGCTATTGAATCGGTCTCTACCGAACAAATACAACTCAGCCTTTTGGACGAATTACTGGCGCTGGTTGAGGACAAACATAATCGCGTGCGAGCCAATGCCATCAGAATTGTGGCGACACATCGCCCGGAGATTGCCGAGAGGGCAATGCTCAGAATGTTGACCGAGCCAAGCCCATTGATGCGTTCTTCAGCGGCTTGGTTGGTGGGAGTTTTACAAATAAAATCCGGCGGCGAATTTTTGCTTCAATTACTGAAGACTGAAAAAGAAGAACTCGTCGTCAACCAAGTTATAAAATCTATGGCGATGCTGACACGTGACATAATTCCTCTTCACGTTCAAATCGAGCGAATGATCGGCCCACAGGAGGCTAGAGACTAATTATGGCCTCATTTAGCGTTATTTTCAAACTTGCAATCGCGACCCTATGGGAGAGCAAATTGCGCTCGATTCTAACGCTCATAGGGATGGTATTTGGCACAGCGGCTGTCATTGCAACCCTTAGCAGCAACGAAGGTGCCCAGCGGTATATAGCCAAACAACTCGAAGGTCTAGGCAATAAACTAATGATTGTAAACATGCGCGAAAGGCCCATGTCGGTAGGCGATATTCCCGTACTTGATCGTTTTGCCGATGAAATTGACTCCTCGGTCGTGGAGTCAAACTTGGGTGAGGCCAACATCCGATTTCAAAGTAAATCAGGCCAAGGCACGATCATTGCCAGTAATAACGACTATTTTAAAGCGATGAATTTAGACATAGCCACAGGCCGTCAGTTTTTAAAAGTAGAATTGTCGGAGGTTTCCCCCGTGGTAATTCTTGGCCATAAAATTCGAGTAAATTTATTTGGCAACAACTCCTTTGTCAACGACTCCATCATGGTAAAGCTAGGTTCAACGAGTTTAATGGCACGTGTAATTGGGGCCTTTAGGGAAAAAGGTGGAGCTGCTGGCGTGGCCCTCGATAACGGCATTTTTATTTCGACAAAGCTAGGCCATAAATTGGCGACTCAAAACAACAATTCTCGTTTGATATTGATTCTAAAAGATGACAATCGTGCCTCCATTGCCAAACGCCAAGTTATGGCCCTGCTGGGGCCTAAATATGGTGACAATATGCAAATATCTGATTCCCGTGAATCTATTGAACGGACTCAGTCTATTTGGGCAAAACAAAATTTTGTCGGAATTTGCCTTGCCGCCATCAGTCTGCTCACTGGTGGAGTCGGAATCATGAACATCATGCTGCTTTCGATTCATCAGCGGCGCAAAGAAATCGGACTTCGTAAGGCCGTGGGCGCACAAAATTCCGAAATCGCAATGCAATTTTTACTCGAAGCCGTTTTGATATGCCTTCTGGGAGGTCTTGGTGGCGTTGTGGTGGGATGTCTTTTTGGTCAACAAGTTGCCAAAATGCTGGGTGATTGGGATGCTGTCACTTCCCCGCAAAATATCATGATGGCACTAACGTTTGCAGTGTTAACCGGAATAATTTTTGGTTTGCTTCCCGCGTTAAGGGCATCTCGCATTGATCCTTATGACGCACTACGAACGGGGTGAAAGATGATGATATTTTCAGAGGCATTAAGAGCAGCGGGTCACAAAAAACTAATTTTTATTATGATCGGCAGCTGCCTTCTAGCGACAGCTAGCTGCGCACGTATTAAGACGCTTAAGAAAAATATTTTCGGGCAATCTACAAGCAAACAAAGCGCCCCCACACCAGCAGAGGCCAAAGTGATGGATCCCCAAAAAATGGCATTTTTTACGGCAAAAACAGGGCGCATTGCCAATATTCATGAAATCCGAGGAAAATTGCAAGCCGGCGAAAAAGTAGAAATCCGGGCGAGTCAGCGGATCCGGATAGGGCCGGCAAAATTTAAATTATATGAAAGAATTAAAAAAGGTGACGTGCTTTTTGCCGTCGATACAAAAGAACTTGAAACCAAACGTGAGGAATCGAAAGAGCGTGTTGCACAACTAAAAATTGATATTCAATCAGCGAATGCATCGCTGGAATTTGCGCGCAAACAACTTGACCGAAAAAAGGTATTAGTGGCCAAAGGAATTTCCGCCCAAAAGGAACTTGACGAGGCTCTAAAAGCATTTGTGTCCGCAGAGACACAACAGAAGACCAAAGACTTGGAACTTCGTAAAGCGGATCGCGAATTGCTAAATGCTACTGCGACGGTGGACACCGCGAATATTATTTCCCCCATGGATGGAATTGTGACGTCGATTGTGCCGGGGGGGGATGAGGTCAATCAATCCCAGTCAATCGCTGCCGTCGCAAATCCAGCGTCTTTATTACTTAGTGTTGAAGTGGGCGAGGCAGTCATCTCGCTTCTCAAAAAAGGTACGACTGTAGCCATTAAATTTGATGCCGTCCCTGATCATCCTGTACAGGGAAAAATAAAAACATCAATCGCCTCTGTAAAGCAGTCCGGAATTAGTAAAACATACGAAGTTCAAATTGAGATTGATTCTGCCGATGTCAAAACGCTAAATTTGCGAGATGGCTACGAAGCAATGATGACTGCCAATTTTGGCGAAAAATCAAACGTCGTTGCTGTGCCCTTGAGCGCCATAAAAATGAACGGCAATGACTCGTTTGTATTGGTAGCCCCGGCAAAAGGTTCGATTCCGGCGGCTCGTGCGGTAAAAATCGGAATGCGTACTGAGTTAGAAGCGGAGGTTGTCGAGGGAGTGCGAGAAGGCGACATCGTGGCGGTGTTTTCCTCAGACGGAGAGGGATCCCAATGAAACAAATTGATCGGGTAATTTTGATCGCAATAGCTAAACGATCCTGCGTTTTTTTCGCAATTATGTTAACAGCATCGGAAATATTAGTCGGCGCTGAGAAATCAGGAGCAAAGGCCCATTCAGCAAAAGAACACATCGCCACCCAAGGCGCATACAAAGCTTTACTGGCTCCGCTGGATATTTTTGCGCCACCTGCTGACGCAAAAAAACTTCTACCGATTGGTGAACTCTATTCACTCGTTCGGTCTCGCGGCGTCGTTTTGAAAGTTTCGCGGCAGAATCTAAACGCGGCAAATCAAACACTTAAAACAGATAGTGACAAGAAACTTCCGACAATATCACTCGATCTTGGTCACCAAGACTCGTGGTCTAAGACAAAATCCGATAGCGACCCCACAGACGGTTATACAGATCGCAAAGATGTCTATGGATCTAGAAGGCTTGGATCGACCGGTGGATTGACTCTGAGTGGCGCACCAACCCAGGGTATTACTTATAAATTGGCTTTTCCTAATTTGGCAAATTCTCAAACACAACCGGAAACCTCACATCCTAACCCACCAACACCTGATAGAGGAGAACTATCAGGGTCTGTGCAGATGGCACTTCTCAAGGACAATCCGATGCTTGTCGAATCTTTAAATCGTAAAAAAACTAATCTTACATTGTCGGTGGCTCGCGAGACGTTTCGATCCGAAACCTTGAAGGCAATTAACACGGCAGAGGCCAGTTATTATGGCCTTATTCAAAAATACCTTCAATTGTCGGTACAAAGACGAGCCCTCATGCTGGCAAAAGCACTTGAAAACGACGTCAAAGAAAAAGTAGTTGCCGGCGAATCAAGTGCTCTCGAAGCAACGCGAGCGGAATTATCTACTGTGCAGACAGAAACGGACCTCATGTCCAGCGAAATTGACTATGAAGCTGCGGTGGAGGAGTTTCGAAATTCGTTGTCGTTTAATGAAGATGAGGGGCACGGTGTCTTCCCAGATCCAAAGGCTCTCGATATCAATCTTGATGATGTAAAAATTTCGAACAATGCGGCAGCAGAAGTCCGGAAATCTAATCCCGAAATTGCGATTGCACACTTGAATGCACAATCCTCAGGTGTCGACTTGGAATTAGCCCGCAAGTCGACGTTGCCGAGCCTGGGTTTCTCCGCGAGTTATGGCAATTCTACGCCCGGTCAAGGATGGGGAAAAACATCCGTAGAAGCGTTGAGGCCTAATGATCGCGTTTTTTCTGTGGGGCTCACTTATTCGCAAATTCTATACAACGACACATCAAAAAATTCAATACAGCAAGCTATCGTGGCTAAACAAAAGTCAGAATATTCAATCGATGAAGCAGAAAAAAATGCATTAAAGCAGTATTTTTCACTCGTAAAAAAACTAGACATCGGCACTCGTAAATTGAAAATTGCCAAAATATCGCGTGAAATGGCGGAGCGAAAATTATCATCGGAATACGAAAAATTTAATGTTGGTGAATCCAATGTGCGCAACGTCATCGATTCGCAAACCGAGGTTAATTCAGCTCGTATTACTGAGATCGGTGCAAGAGTTGACCTGCTGACGGGACTTGGACAAATGCGTACCCTCGTCGGCAAATTGCCTGATGGTCACACCATGAATTATTCGGCAGCTCCCGGAATCGGTGGTGACTCATGATGGGGGGGCAGAGCTCATTTTTGGCGGTTTTGTTTATCGTTGGTCTTGCCAGCGATTGTTTTTCGGATACTTCTAAAAATGATCCTACGACCAATAAGGCGAAAAATAGCGGGGCGGCGGGCTCCACTGCGGGCCAAGGGGGATTAATCATTCCCGTGCGAGTTCACCCATGCATTATTCAAGAAGTCTCACAATTTCCGACAAAAATTGAAGCACGCGAAAAATCAGAATTACGGGTCCTGTGGTCTGCACTGATAGAAAAAATTCATGTGAATATTGGCGATACAGTACGCAAAGGCCAAGTGATTGCATCAGTGGACACGTCAGATTATCAAAAACAAATTCAAATATATGATGACTACATGGCACTTTTTTCTGGCCAAATAGATGTTGCCAATCAGGACGTCAAGTCATTGACCCGGCGACGCGTAAACATTGCAGGTTTGGTAGCAAAGGGAATTGTGCCTTCGACTGATCTCGAAAAGGTAGACACTGAGGTTTTGGGCGCTAAAAATTTCAAAATTCAAATGGAGCGCATGCGAGACGGAATGCTAAAGACGTTGAGCGAACTCCATAAAATGGAAAAGAATGCTAGTTTTTATTCTGAAATTGATGGTGTGGTTACAGCGCTGATGGCGGATCCTGGCAGTATAGTCGGCAAGCTTAGTGCGATGAGTGGAGCTCTTATTGCTCGCATCGAAAAACCAGGACAATATATCGCACAAGGAAATCTTTTGGACATTCAATTGAAGGCGCTTGAAGTTGGACAGATCGTCGACGTCGAGCTCCCTGACCACAGTCACTACGGGGGCAAAGTAAAATCAATCTCTCCGGTTCGAATTGAACAAAAAAACGATGGCCAATCCGCAGCGCCTTCTCCAAGTAGTGAACCCAGCCAATATCAGGTTGTCATCGAATTTACGCGGCCCGGTGAAATGTTGCCTGCTGAGCTGACGGCCACTGCGACAGTAAAGATCGCTCAGCCACGTTCAAAGGCCTGTTTACCTTGGAACGCGATTGATGTTTCGGCTCAAGGCGCGACCAAAATTCGTGGTTTTAGCGAAGGTAAGGGCTGGCAAACACAATTCGTAACCCTTGGAAAACGCGGGCAGTATGAGGTTGAGATTCTCTCACCCGAGCTGCCAAGTTCCATGACGATCGAGTCTCGACTTTGGTAGTCCCACACTTTTTGCTCAGGCAACATCGGCAACCAATTTTTTGGCAAAAAGGGTATAATGTTTAGTGCTACTACACCCTCCCATTTCCGTTGGCGGGCTACAACATTACCTCGGAACAACTTTCTCGTGGTAGACTAGTTGGGACGGTAAATAACCACGACTTTAAAAAAAATCTCCGTTGTAGGAGAAAGGCAATAAAAATTGCAAATAAATGAGAATTTAAATTCGTTGTTGCCAGAATTCCCTAAGCTTTTGGCTTGGTATACCCAGCAGCAATCAAAACCTCCTACGATCGATAATCTACCAGAATTTCACCTCTGGGTTGTCGCAAAATCTTTGCGTGCGCCGGAAGCGATTCGTTGCCGGGTATGGTCCGAAGCAATCGCGGAAATTGTACTTTCTTGCACGTCTATCCTAGAAAGTGTTGTCGAAACAGACCGCTTGAGCAATGATTTGGGCGTCTCTCTCTGCGATATTTATTCCAAATTGGCTGAGTCGGCCATTCGGATCGGAGAAGGCCCCAAGGCCTTCAAAGCCCTTCAAACACTCGCCGATCAAACAGAACTAGCCGCCTTTAGATTTTTGTCTGCTTGGACCGCTTTAAATATTAATCAGCTGGCAACATGCATCTCTGAGTGTGAGAAAGTGAACGATCCTTTCGCGCCAATTCATACACTTCTAGGTCAAGCATACCTAGAATCAGGATTGGCGGGAGATGCTATCGATTCGCTTAAAGTGGCCATCCAGTTATCACCGTCTGACCCGCTACCACTCGTTCAGTTGGTGAAAGCGTATATGGTCACTGGAATTCAGGTTGAGGCTGGTCGTACCATCGATAAATGTAGAAAATTACTGGGACCAAATATTGAGATCGAGTGCCTGGCTGCGATGAGCATTATGTCAGGGCCCTCTCGCACCGATGATTTTTGCGCACGAACTTTGACGGGCCTAGAGAATTTTTTAATCCTGCAGCCATGGGACTTTGAGGCGTTCGCACTCGCATTCGAGCTCGCGGCCGAACTTAACTCAAAACAATGGGCGGAAAAGTACGCCAAGCTCGTCGACTTATCGGAAATTGAACACCCACTTGATCTCGCAAAACAGGTTGCATCAATTCTAAAGAAAACGGGAGATCGTCAGTGGCATGACATCTCCCGGTTAATCATCGATAAAACTTTGGCTCTAACAAAAAGCACTTTACAGTGATACGACTAGACCCAATTAAGCACAGCAATTAACCGCAGCAATTAACCCCTATAAACAACTATGCGATCGCCCCAGCAATATTGCTTAACGAGTCTTTTGCGCGGCGAACACCCATGTCTTCAACAGTGGTCAAGAGTTCCTGGCGACGCACCCAAAGTGCCTTCATAAATGCCGCATGGAGGCCATGTCCTGACTTTGAGGCTGTAATTTTGCCTACCAGCGGTCCACCCAAAAGACTCAAATCACCGACACAATCTAGAAGTTTATGGCGCACGAATTCGTTATCGAAACGCAGTCCTTCAGGATTAAGCACTTCGTCGTCAGAGACGACAATGGCGTTCTCAAGTGAACCGCCAATAGCAAGTCCAGCTTTGCGCATCGCACTAATATCGTTCTCGTGACAGAAAGTACGACTCCCAGCGATTTCCAAAAACGAATCACGGTCTAAATTAAAACTAAACGACTGGCGACCAATCGCCTTCGACGTGAAATCTATTTCCATTGCGAAACTTGTGACCTCAGCCGGCTCAATTTTGATCCATTTGTCGCCCATTTTAAATTCAAAGGCTTGACGTACAACGAAATAACGACGTTGAGCGTCTTGAGTCGAAATGCCGGCTGCCAAGATCCGAGTCACGAAAGGATGCGCGCTACCGTCCATAACTGGAACTTCGGGGCCGTCAATTTTAACAAGAGCGTTATCTATGCCTAAGCCTGCGAAGGCTGCCATCAAATGTTCAATGGTCGAAATCTTAACTTCGCCGTGGCCGATGGTCGTATTTAAGTCGGTCGATAAAATATTGCTTAAATGAGCAGGAACCGAAGGTGTACCTGGAAGATCTACACGCTTGAACACGATTCCAGAGTTGATGGCACTCGGAAGAATTTCAATCCGCACAACTTTGCCTGAGTGCAAAGCGACGCCACTAACTTCGACTCTGCGGGCGACTGTGTGTTGGTTGTTAGACGTCATTTATAATTCCCTCTATTTTGAAGAATGACGCTTTATTTAGCGGCTTATCCTCGGCACTCTTTACATGTAGCAAAAATCGGGCCAACATTTTCTAGCCAGAGTAATTTTTAACTACCTGAATTTATAGTGTTAAAATTATAGATCACGTCCCAATCGGCCTGGTGTGACTTTGTGGACACAGGCCAGAAAACCGTGCCGTGGTCTCAGCGACACGTAATTGTAGGATTTTAGGAGCCTACAAGTCTCCGTCCAGCCACTGAGCCACACGGCCAGAGCCCATTTCTATGGCGAGTTCGGAAGGGACCGGCGATTTGCCTGGATAACCCCACGCTAGCGTCACGAATAAATCAGCCATCGACACAGATGCTACCGCACCAGATGCGACTAATTTTTTTGAAATCTTGACTGAGAACGCCTCGAAGTGACGAGATAGTCGGGCTGCGGAAATCTCAAGCCGCGCCACCCCACCAGACACCGCGCCGCCAAGCTGCCGCAACTCAGTAATCGTCGCGTTTTTGGCGCATTCGAACACTGCAAAATCAAGGGCCTTCATCGCGTCAGGTAATGCGGAGTCTTGCGCGAAGCCGCGAAGCAGCGCGTTCCATTGTGATTCACTCGCGGCGAAGCCCCAGCCGGCGGCTAACAGCAATTTAACTTGCTCGTAGATGTCTGGCCATTTCCCAGATTTTCCAAGTGCCATCATCTCACTAAGCAAACAAAATCTAACGACAACAGAAAGAGAAATTTTATGGGGCCACCGATGCTGTAGCAAGACGCCATTTGTCAACATTGAAGAAAACTCGCGGACTGCGGTGCAACTCTCGGAATCTTGCTCTTCGTCCACTAGCGTTTTATCTGTAACCGTCTCAACCCAGCCAAGTTCGGCTTGGCCGTAATTTCCTGATAAGCGGTACTGAGTCAACACGACTTTGACGCCGACTCCAAATTCAACGAGATCATTACCCGCACACGCAATCCACACACACGTCGTGGATTTTATATTCCCGATCATCCAATCGACTTTTCCACGCCACAGATTTAACACGTCTCTTCTCGACAGTCCGGTGCGCTGAAACCGGCTTAAAACTGTTTCCACACCGTCTTTTAACAACTCTTCAGAGGACGCAAGCATCACCAAATGGATTCTCCTTGTGAGCAATGCTTGGATCATGGCTTGGGGCGGAACTCCTGCACTGACGTCAATCGCCAATAATCCTTCGCCGCTTAACCACCACCGATCGTGAGAACCAAATTCATAGCGAGAAATTCTGCGGGATAACCACGCACGGTAATCCTCGAATAAAACACGGGCAGCGCCGCCAGCCCTAATTGAGCTCATGGCCATAGCCCTATTGGCAATATTACGGTCTTTCATAGCAGCGTAGCTAACTTCCAACCGACTGCTGGTAATCTGACGCCTGCGAGCCGACAAATCCGCACGCTTTTCGATGGATCCGTGTATTTCTGGAGTCACGTCCAACAGCTCTTGCTTGGTTGAGGATCGCAAATTATTGGGCATCCTCGACATGGTGATCCAAGAATAGAGTGCCTCTAAACCGTCCGTCTCCACCCACTTTGGGCCCTGTAAAACAAGGGAAATTAGCCCCAATGAGTACGCGTCCTTTGCATGGAGAATGGCGTTTTTTTTCGATGACTCAACGGTTTGGTACGCCGCATAGCGACGAAGTCCAGGACCTGCAAAAGGCGGCGCAAGGTCAATATATATTTCGGGAAACCCTACTTTGCCGTAAGGATTGCCCCATATTCTTCCGCGGCACGACAGCGCTAAATCCCACCAAGATCCTAAGCAGTCGTCATTCGCAATAAAAAGCCAACGCGCTTTTGCCAAAAAAATACCAATCAGCACAATGTGAACGCGCTGAAAATGGGCTGCCAAATCCTCCCAGTAATATTTGGAGGTCACGCCGTCTAACCATCCCTGGTGATAGTCGTGGCATGGCGTACTGGACCGCAAAATAACGATGCTATCAGATTTATCCAACTCAAGTGCAGCCTCAAGCTTCGTAATAAAATCAGTCGATGCAGGATCATATAGAGATCCCACCCAGTCTATCGAGATAATATGCATCGGTTTCATGTCGAGGCTTCCCGCTCTTTCATCATAACTTGAAGTCTCGAGTGCCGATCCACCATATAAAGCATGCTTTTTGAGGGAGCATTAGCCAAAAATGAAATCGAATCACGAACCGGATGCCAGCCCAATATAGCACTCGGCGATCGCAACTTTGAAAGGCTCGTTTTTAGCGATTCTTGCTGATCTGCTATCCACAGCGATAGCCCAAGCGATGGGGCCGAAACCCATATCTCAGGACAATCCTCGGGAGCCCGAATCACTTTGAGAATATCTTCTCGAATGTTTGGGGAGTCACACCATTGATCTGGTTCTAGGACCGCAATACGGTGCAGCCTTATTCCCTCACCCTCAGACGACATCCCTAGGTGGATATCTACGGTCGCCGCAAACCACGACGGCCTCTTGGCTTCTGTCAAAATTGCCGTCCGAAACTGACGTGCGCGCCAAGCCTTACAAATGGACGACAACGAGGAAAGTCTACCAATGTCGTCAGTCACTAAGAATGCGCCGGCTTTTTCTTGTCGCTCAGCTGTTGGACTCCAATGTTTCATTTGGGAAGTTAGCACATCGGCAATTAGGGCGTTGTATTTCGAGCTAAAAACCGCCTGTGAGCTGTGAATCCAAGAGGTCGTAGGCAACTGCCACGAACCCACAAAAATAAATCTCGAGGCCTCGCCCACGTCTGAGAATAGCTTGATTAAATCAACCTCGTCCAGCCCTCGCTGGTTTTGAATGGCACCGACGTTAGTGTTGTCTTTCGACTCAAGGTGATCAGGTGAAATTGCAATTTTGGGTGCCAAGCCATGGCGGTCGCCAAGCACCTTTGCACCGATAGAGATACAGTCTATCCATTTCGCCCAGTCTATTCTCCGCGGCACGTAGTCCACTGGAATGGACAGCAAAGTTATGCGTCCTACGCGAATTTGCAGGCAAATGGCTTCACCGATTTGATTTAGCACTCGCCAGCCCCTCTTGAAGGCGGATAATTCCGGCATTCAATTGCCCTAAGAGAGTTTGTGACCGAGTTTTGCTGCATAACACGATTAGCCACTTGGAAACCTCAGCCCAATTTGCCAACTTGATTGAGGCGCTGATAAGCCCCTCAATGGCTTCGAAAAAACTATTATCTAAGTCTAACGCTTTTTTGAAATTTTCGTGAGCTAATTTGATATTGCCAATTCGCTCATACAGGGTTGCCATCCTGAAATGAATAATGGCCTGAGTCGCAGGCTCCTCCACAGAGCGGAGTGCAGAACGAAGAACTTGAAGGCAACCCTCGAAATTTTCTAAACGGTAATAGGCCTCATAGTGAATGGTCGATGTATCAAGTGTACTGCCTGCACAATATTTTTCGATGCAATGGATTGCCGCTTTGCAATCTCCAAGCTGATACAGGTTTACGGCTGCTAGCTCTTGCCCGTAGCGAAAAACTTCCTGTTTGTGCTTAGCCGAATCGAGAAGTTTTTTTAAAACGTCTATGACGGAAATCCAGTCTTGAGACTGAGAATATAAATTTCGGAAGTATCTCAACGCCTTCGCATTCTCAGGTTGGGTATTCCGAAGTCGTTCATAAAATTTGTGAAGCAAAGATTCGCTATGTGCTTTTTTCTCAAAAATAAAACAAAGTCTCTCCATGGCGGCTATTTGGTCGTCTCGACGAGTGAACGTGTCCAGCACGCCCATCAATAGAACGCTCTCTGTCTTATACTCTTCTGACTCCAACACTTTGTCTAAAATTAGGCGTCGAAAATCCTCGTACGACATTTTTTTTGAGGAAACCAGGTCCTTACTTGCAGCAGCCGCGGCCTCAACGTCCTCTAGATAGAGAATGTTCACGCGAATCATTCGAATGTAGTCGTCCAGAGATTCTTCTGGCCGGCTCTTGCAGTGCCGTGCTACAGATGCAAACCACTGATTCCAGCATTCGTGAGCCTCCAACACATCCAAAGCTTGCTCGTATACTTTGGAAAGTACAAAACCCTCGGCGCTGGCAAGAACTAATGCTTGTTCAATTGAAATCACGCCTTGAACTTGTGACATGGAGCATCCCTTAAAGTTTTAAACCGCCGAGAATCACAGCAGAGGCCTGGCTCGACATCTGCGAATAATCAAATACTTTCTCGTCAAACAGCCATTGCAAACTTAGTCCGTCAATAACAGCAATGACAAACGATCCGTAAACCGCAGCATTTACCTTTTTGAAGGCTCCTTTATCGATCCCGTTTTGAATCACTCGCGCCGCAGCCTCACGAAATTTGGAGTAATGAGCCGCGATCACAAGGCGGATCTCTTCCTTCTGATTGATTTGCGTCCAGAAATCCATGTTTACCTGATAGTACTCTTTGGTGTTCCGAACGATCGCAAAACAAACCTCGATAAAAATCTCCATACGACGCCATGGCTCAGACGTAGCGCCCATTTCTTCGCCGAGAACACGCTCAATGTCGCCCGCAACCTTGTCTAGGACGCACATCATGAGCTCATCTTTATTGAGAAAATAATAATGAATGATTCCTTTGCTGACACCAGCCGTACGGGCCACGTCTTGCATGGAAAAATTATGATATCCGTGCTTTGTAATGCATTCTACAGTTGCGCGAACAATTTGCTCTTTTCGTTCGGTTGCTACGTCTTGTTTGGACATAATTCAAAAGCTCCAGTTTCTCACATTGATATCTGTCTATAATAACACTTTTGCATCAAAAATTTCAACAAATCGCATTGTCTGGTATAATATATCTACAGTAATTTTGTAAGTTATCTAAAGTAAAATGACTGAGAGTCCCTAACACCGTTGTATTTATAGTCGCGAGGCTTCACCACATGCGTTACCGTCCAATCGTTGCAAACTGCGCCTTTACCGCGTTAATCCTTAGTTCAACAGCTGCGCTCGGTCGTGAACTGAAATGGACACACTACGGTATTCGTCCCCTGGCCATGGGTAACGCCTATGTTGCCGTAGCCGACGATTTCAATGCTTTGTTCTATAATCCGGCTGGTCTAGCGCGGTTAAAAACTTGGCATGGAGAGCTCTTAAATCCTAAATTCGGTGTTTCGTCCATGACTTTTAAGACGGTCTCAACTCTTCTATCACTCGCTCAAAATTCAGCGGATGGCACGGAGTCTGCGCTTACAGCTTTTGAAACCCTCAGCGGAAAACCACAATGGCTTAACGTTGGATGGACGCCACACTTGGTGTTCCCTGGCTTTGGATTTGGACTGGGGGCAAATGTTGGGGCCAGCATGCGGATTCATCGCACTATTGCCGCTGATGTGGACATAGGTACTGAAATTATCGCGCCGATTGCCTATGCCAGAAATTTCCTCGAAGACCGCCTAAGCCTTGGGCTCGCCGTTAAAGGCGTGTTTACATCCGGCGTTGACCGTGAGTTCAGCCTTTCTGATATTACAGCATTTTCTAAAAAAGAGGCTGGCTCCACAGGTGCTCAACTTAAAGACTTCGTCGTTGCTGGTAAAGGCGTTGGTGTTGATGTGGGCATGCTGTTTACACCAGTAGCAACTGGCGAACCGACCCTCGGAATTAGCGTCGCCGATCTTGGAGGAACACCTTATAAAGCAATGAAGGCCAATGGCGTTGTTCTCGGAGCGCCAACACCTAGAGCTCCTGCCGTTAATGCAGGGATAAGCTTTAAACCCATTAAATCTGACAGCTATTATGTTTTGACCACGGTCGACGCCCACGCTATCAACCAGCCAATTCATTTTTCAAAGAAATTAAATTTCGGGACTGAATGGGGATTTGGCAATGTGCTCAAGTTGCAAGCAGGCCTGCACCAAGGAAGCCTTAGTGGCGGATTTCAATTGGACGCTTGGATCTTAGCCCTACGATTCGCCTCGTACGCTGAGCAAATTGGACACGTTGCTGGCGAAAGTGACTCGGCAAACGAACGCAGGTACGTCGCGCAGGTAAAACTTCTCCTCTAAGCTAGCTTTTTTCATCGCATATTTCTCCCGTTATGAACTATCGCCGCGTCAATGGATTTCTCAAATGGATTTCTCAAATGGATTGCTCAAATGGATTGCTTAAATAGCTCGCCTCAATTGGCCACTTAAAATGGTCGCTAGAATAAGGAGTAAATGAAATGCACAAATGCTTCGCAATAAAATCCTTCGCAATAAAATCTTTCACAATAAGATCCACTAAAATAGTGTCAAAGCCAATTACAGGTTTTGGAGTTGGTCTATTGCTACTGGCCTCCATCCTTTCCCCGCTGCTTATTCTAGGCGCCTCAGCTGGTTTTTCCGCTGGAATGGACAGCTTATCAAAGCCTGCAGTTCCTGAAGAATCAGCTCCAACGCTTACGACACCAGACGCTATGGCTGCACCCGTCAGCCCTGTACCCGTCGTCAGCCCTGTACCTGCGCAACCAGTAGTGGCCGTGCCTCCCTTAGAAAAAGTGGAGACGGATCCTCCTGTGGGGCAAAAAGATGAGGCCGAAAATGCCGAGCCGGTGGTCAAGAGTGACAGCAGTTTGTTCCTCGAGAAAAGACTTTCTCTTGGAACTTCGGTCGGTTGGGCTGTGGTCAAGCCTTCCAAAGGAACCTGGGTTGGACTGGGTGCCAGCGAGGTTAGTTTTCAATGGCGCCTCAGCTCAGATGATTCGAGCCCACTTTCTGTAACAGGGCGCTATGCACCTTTTGCTGGAGTGTGGACGGTCAATAAAAGAGACTACGATGTGGCCGTGCACGGCATCTACGGAGGTGCCGAGTACCGAATCCCCGCCGGCACCGCAACCCTAAGGGCTGCGGCAGAGCTCGGCTACATGTTGATTTATGCACGAGCACAAGATAAGACTAAGTTAACAAGTGACGTGATGGGCGGAAAGGCCAATATCTCACTTGGAGGTGGGGCTGACTGGAAATTTGCCTCGGATAAAATATTAGTCGGACCTTTTGCGAGATTTCACGTTGGCGGATTTTCTATTTTTAACGTTGGCGCCTCTGCTCGATTCGTATTCTAAGACGATCTGGGTGCTCCTCTCTGACGCGTGTGAGGCCAGATGACTAGACTTTTGCTGGCCAATATATTTCAGACTAGTCGCCTCCGATTTCTGTTGGGCCTCGCAACTTTTAGTGTTGTCCTTTTGGCATCTTGCACCAATGGCCAAGAATTTGGCTCGCTGACAGTACGTTTTGTGTCAATTGGCTCTTATGAAATCTATAAAATGGCCGGCGAGCATCCCTTGCAATTTGTTTCTGAAACGACCATTAAATACAATGATCGCATTATGCTGTCACCCGGAAGCTACATGATCTTGGCTGACTGCAGCAGCGAAATCGTCAATATTTATCCGGGTTCTAATGTTGTGCTTGTGGCTAATCAAGTGAATTTTATTCCCCTTCAGCCGCCAACAGAAGAAGATAAATTCTCCATCCAATGTGTCCGCTCAGAGCGAACGCACCTTCGGCAAAGTTTGATGAATCACTTCTCTCTTGCCGTCCTTGCAGGCACCAGAGAGATGCTCGTTGGCATGGTTCCCCTCAAAATTGATTTGCCGCCAACAGAACCAAAGGAAAGCCGCGTGATCAGCCATTTGCTGTCCTATATTTCAGTGAATTCTTCTGGGACTGAGGGTGCGGAAGATTTTTTTGTTTCCCCGGTCGGCGGCGTTACTCCGTTTACCGAAAATCAGCATCCTGGTGCAAAATTATTTTTAATCCACGGAAAATATGACCTGCAACTAAATGGTACCGCCCTGACAGTTGACCTCAAAGAGGGCGAATCACGAGCGGTTATTCCCGGAAAATTTACCGTGGGAACCAGTCCCAACGCGAACATCTCGCGGGCTGAAAAAGTAATTGGCGCACCTTTGTATGCCGAACTTAATGGCGAACACTATTTAAATTTAAACACGACCTACTCCGTCCTCCCTGGCACTCTTGATGTACGCCTGTCGACGTCCATTCACAGTAAACCGTTTAAAATTTCTGAAGGCGAAACGTTAAAAATTAACGCGCGCAATATCGTTGTCGATTTGAATTGTCAGAAAGATGATTGGGCATGCCTTGGCAACAAAAAAGTTTTGCTATTTGAAAAAGGCAAAACCGGATTTTTCGCCGTGTCACAAACCGATATTCCAATTTTGTTTTTCGAAGATGATGTGAGCATCGCCGTTGAAGGCAGCCGCAACATCAAGCTCAGCATCAGTTCTGCCGATGATCAAATTTTTGAAGTTGGATTTTTGGAAGTTTTTCCCAATCCCCAGCATCACGGAGGTGTGCTCACCGATTTGATGCGAGTGGAAACGAACGGCAGTCGATTTACTGGTGCCAGCCTTGATCTTGCTGTCGATAAACCTACGAAAATGCCATTAATTGTAGGGCAATATCATCTCGCCGAATATACTTTCACCACGTCGGATGGTAGCCGGCGCAAGTCCACAAAATTTGTAAATATCACACCAGCTGCGACCGTTAAACTTGACGTTCAAACTTTCCTCAGCGAAAAAAAAATGGCCATTCTAAACCAAGCCGCTGAAATACAGCAATAAACACCCCATATTGGTCTATGTGACCCGACAAAAAATTCACCGTCCGTTCGCCGAGAATTTTTCGAGGCTTCGTCAAACCATTTTGCCGATTTCGATTGATCACTCAACCCCGCACACCCCAAGGAGTCCACAACTAGCGGGTTGGTCGGGGGCCACTAACTTGAATTATTTTGAATTAATTTTGAATTAATTTTAATATTGGTAAAATCAAAAAATGGCTGTTTTATAGATTCAAATCAGTTATTTCCGAAAATCTCTGGATCAATTCGGGACTCCGTTTCAAGATCGTTGGCGAGTCGCCTTTTTTTTCTACAAAAGTCCTTGTTGCACAATGGAAAGGCCTCGCAGGGATGCACCAATATGCAACAGAAATTGCCGCCAATTTGTCCACACAGCTCCCGTTAAGGCCTGTGGATAACTATTCTGAAAATTACTAGGTATTGTACCCAAAAAGCGACACTTTTTCTTGTCGAGATAGTGGTTTATCTAAAATTCACAAATTGATGCGAACACAACATATAGCGCTGTGGGTAACGTGTTGACACAATATATTGTGTGTCGCCCCCTTGACACTGGTTCCAATGCCTCGTATTATTTTTCTTGAGAGCAATGAATTAAAATCATCCAATATGAACTCCAGTATGTGACGCTAAATACGTGACAATAGTATTCTTTTTGCCAAATGTACCAAATTGATGGGCTGCTCCCATTAGAGGCAACATCTCGGCACCAAGACTATCTAGGCGGTCCATTAGCCCAAACTAACTGGGGACAACCCAAGGAAGGGAGAGGTCATGAAATTTGAACGCCGCTTCGTCAAAACTCCAGGTCAACCATACGAGGGCATCCTCTTTGAGGAGCGCAAGTCTGAACTAAAAAACTCCGATGGCAGCAAAGCCTCGTCATCAATTAAAGTGACGGTTCCAAGTTCCTGGAGCCAAGTGGCCACAGATATCATGGCCCAAAAATATTTGCGCCGTGCCGGCATCCCCAAAATTGGGGCGGAATCAGATTGCCGTGAAGTGTTTCACCGCCTTGCTGGTTGCTGGACTGATTGGGCCCGTCGCTACGATTACTTCGACACAGAAGAAGATGCGTCCGCATTCTACGATGATTCATGCTTTATGCTTGCACACCAAATGTGCGCACCCAATAGCCCACAATGGTTTAACACAGGCCTTCACTACGCATATGGCTTAAAAGGCTCCAGCCAAGGTCACTATTATATTGACCCAAAATCTGGAACCCTCCAAAAATCAAAAAATGCGTACGAACGCCCACAGCCTCACGCCTGTTTCATTCAAGCAGTCAAAGATGATCTCGTCAGCGAAGGCGGCATCATGGATCTGTGGACCCGTGAAGCCCGTTTATTCAAGTATGGAAGCGGCACCGGTACTAACTTCTCTGGAATCCGCGGTGACGGCGAACCCCTTGCCGGTGGCGGCAAAAGCTCTGGTCTCATCAGCTTTCTAAAAATCGGTGACCGCGCTGCCGGTGCTATCAAGTCTGGCGGAACCACACGGCGTGCCGCAAAAATGGTCTGCCTTGACCTAGATCACCCAGATATCGAAGAATTCGTTAACTGGAAAGTCGTCGAAGAACAAAAAGTGGCTAGCCTCGTGTGCGGATCTATCGTCATCGAAAAGAATTTGAAAGGCATCTTAGCAGCCATCCAGTCCGGCGGAGATTCTGTCGAACGCTTTGATCCGACCGTAAACAATACACTGCTGAAAGCCATGCAAGCCGCTAAACGCGCACAAGTGCCCGTTGGCTACATTCAACGAATCGTTGAGCTCTCCAAACAAGGGGTCAACAATATCGAGTTCGAAACCTACGACACTGATTGGACAAGTAAAGCCTATTTAACCGTCGCAGGCCAAAATTCAAACAACTCGGTCAGGGTTCCTAATTCCTTTATGAAGGCCCTCGAAGACGACAGCAACTGGGACCTCAAACGCAGAACTGATGGCTCCACGCATAAAACCATCAAAGCCAAAAAACTTTGGGACGATATCGTCCACGCCGCTTGGCAGTGCGCTGACCCCGGAGTTCAGTTCGATACCACCATCAACGAATGGCATACCTGCCCCGAAGATGGCCGCATCAACGCCTCAAATCCATGCTCTGAATATATGTTCCTAGACGACACCGCGTGCAACCTCGCGAGCCTGAATTTATTAAAATTCTATGATCCAAAAGCTGGCTTCGACATCCCGGGGTTTGAACACGGCTGCCGCATCTGGACCATGATCCTCGACATCTCCGTGCAAATGGCGCAGTTTCCCTCGAAAGAAATAGCTCAACGCAGCTGGGATTTCCGAACTCTAGGAATCGGCTACGCCAACATCGGCGCCATGCTGATGCGCATGGGAATACCTTATGGCTCGCCTAAAGCCGTCGACATCACCGGTGCCATCACCGCAATTATGACCGGAATCGCTTACCGCACATCCGCAGAGATGGCCGCACAACTTGGAGCCTTCCCGCGCTACGAAGCCAACAAAGAACACATGCTCCGGGTAATCCGCAATCACCGCCGTGCGGTAAATAATGAGGCGGGCTACGAAGGCCTCACCATTAATCCAATGGCGATCAATCAATCAACCTGTACCAGCAACTTACTGGCGGCCGCTAAAAAATCCTGGGACGACGCTTTAGAATTAGGCCTTCAACACGGTTACCGCAATGCCCAAGTTTCTGTCCTTGCCCCAACGGGCACGATCGGACTATTGATGGACTGCGACACCACCGGTATCGAGCCTGATTTTAGTCTCGTGAAATTCAAAAAACTCGCAGGCGGCGGCTACTTCAAAATTATTAACCAGTCCATTCCCTTTGCTCTCGAAAATCTTGGTTACCCAAAAAATCAAATCGACGAGATGATCAGCTATTGCCTTGGCTTTGGCACCCTCAAAGGTGCACCGCACATCAACGCTCAAAGCCTCAAAGCTAAAGGGTTTACCGATGAGCTACTCACGTCCATCGAAAAAGATTTGCCACAAACTTTCGATATTACGTTTGCGTTCAATAAATTTAGCGTCGGCGAAGACTTCTGCATCAATAAGCTTGGAATTAAAGCCGATCTACTTGAGAAGCCAGATTTTAATCTCCTAAGACACCTAGGTTTCACAAAAGAACAAACCGAAGCCGCCAATCAATACGTCACAGGAACAATGACCCTTGAAGGTGCTCCCCACATCAAAGACGAACATTTGCCAGTCTTCGATTGCGCAAACAAATGTGGACGCAACGGAAAACGTTTCATCTCCGCTGATGGTCACATGCTGATGATGGCCGCAGCTCAGTCGTTTATCTCTGGAGCCATCTCAAAAACCATTAACCTGCCCTACGAAGCCACCATGGATGATGTCGCTTCAGCCTACAAAAAAAGCTGGAAATACATGATCAAAGCAAACGCTTTGTACCGCGACGGAAGCAAGCTTAGCCAACCACTCAACGCAACCGCTGCCGAATGGTTAGAGGCCGTTGAAGTTGCGGAAACTCCAGTCGAGAAAATTAAGGAAATCACCACCAAAGTGATCACTGAGTACGTACGCAAACGCCGCCCACTTCCTAGCAGGCGCGCTGGCTACACCCAAAAAGTAAAAATTGACGGCCACAGCATCTACCTCAGAACCGGCGAATACGAAGACGGGCAAGTAGGCGAGATATTTCTCGACATCAATAAAGAGGGGACTCTCTTGCGATCGATGATGAACTGCTTTGCGGTCGCCATCAGCCTTGGCCTCCAATACGGGGTGCCTCTAGACGAATACGTGGACGTATTCACGTTCTCACGATTCGAACCAAATGGCATGGTGCAAGGTCACGACAACATCAAACGTGCGACGTCGATGATCGACTACATTTTCCGTGATCTGGCCATCGCCTACCTCGGTCGCAATGATCTTTCCCACGTAACTCCTGAAGACGTCCAAGGAATCCGGCGCGTAAAAAGTAAAGCGCCTATGCCCAACGTCGTCGAAGAATCAATGCCGGTCATGGTGCAACAAAACACCATCGGCTTTGATGTCTCAGGCGGCGCCATGAAATCCACGGCTACGGTTGCTACGACTGCGTCCTTTAGTGAGACCACCTACGAACGCTATAATGCGCGGACGGAAGCCCGAGCTAAAGGCTACGAAGGAGACCCGTGCCCTGAATGCGGAGCCCTAACTCTCGTTCGAAACGGAAGCTGCCTAAAGTGCAACTCCTGTGGATCAACGACTGGTTGTAGCTAGTCGCTGGCGCGAAAGCGCCGCGACGTGTCCTGAAGGGCTTCGGCCCTGAAGGATCTCGGGTCTAAGAGCCTGAACCTCGCTGGAAATATTGTCTCGAAGGGCTTCGGCCCTGAAGGACTTCGTGAAAAAGCTTAGACATTTTATCTCTCCCCCCGGAGTGATGACTTCCTGCGCCAACAGGGAATGTTCATTCACTTAGGGACGTATTGCCCCGTCACGTTGGCGTCGTCGAAATCCCACCTCAATCCCACCTCAATCCCCCGCCGATGCCCTGCTATGCCGCGCCGCCCCAGTTCTCAAAAACTGGAGCGGCGGGCACTAGCGCCAGACATCCTGTAGTAGCAACACACATTGTACGATTTTCGCGTTATTCTAGGTGCATGGTCCGATCTCCTAAAAAACGCTTGCCGAAGTTGACTTATGTTTCTCGCATAGCTCGTGATGCGGTCGAAATAGGTCGATTTGGAACTTGAATTTAAAGGAAGACTAGTATGGCTAAAAAGAAAGAACGCATTTGTTGGGAAGGGTTTGGCTTTCCGGTAATTTTAAACGGCGTGTCGTTTAAAACGACTCCGCAGGGCGATAAAATTATGGATGTAAATATGAGCAGAAACGGATATGGAGATGCGTAGTACGCCCATAGGTCTGATAAAAGTTGACTTAGAACGCGCATAGCGAATTTCAGCAACAAACGAATTTTTTTGACATGCTCATCCATAAAGCGACTCACACCAGAGCGGAATAAAATCGTCAATGAACTCATAAACATTGATTATTGCGGCAATACAGTCCGTTTTTACTCGGAAAGGCGATAAAATGAAGCACGGCCAGAGCCTTTTGGAAATGTTCTTGTTTTCAGTCACTTTCCGCCTGGAATGTTCTTGTTTTTAGTAACAAAGTCAGGTAACATATAATAACCTATGTATATTAAAAGAGAAATTGATGATTACCTTAACCTGGCCTTTGATGGCCTTAGGCCAAAAGGGTTGATTCTAGCCGGTGTAGTTGGTTGTGGAAAAACCACCGCAGTGACCCACTTTCGCGAGCAGAAGGAGTCCACACATAACTTTTTTTCCTATTCCGGAGATAGTATTCAGTTTCGAAACGCAGTGGCAGCCGACACCCGATTTATTCATTTAGAACTTGAGGCCAAGGCTAATAAATCAAAGAAATCAATTGTGTTTGTCGACGAGGTTCAGAAATCAGAAAACATTTTTGACGCTCTCAAGTACGCGTTTGACCACAGCGGCACCTCTTTTATAGTTTCAGGATCTCAGCCTGGGTTCTTAAATTCAACGGCCAGGAAACGTCTCCAACGTCGCGCAGATTTTGCAACACTCCTGCCACTGTCTTTACCAGAAATTCTTTCACATAAAAAACTTATTCCAAATGATGCAGCTCATTTTTTTTCCACTGTAATTGGGCAGGGTGAATTGCCTAGTTTGCCTAAATTTGATCTGGAGTTATCCCCTGATATACTAATCGAGATCGGTCGATACCTGAAATTGGGAGGTTTGCCACTTGCCTATCTCGCTGACCCATCGAGTGCAATGCTTGAAATTCGCCAAACAGTCGAGCGCGGCATCCTTACTTTTAAGGAGGATGCTGAAAACATGCTCGATGTGTTGCTCGTGGAATTAGCGAGGTTGCATTCCATTGAGTTCACCTACACCAATATTTTCAAGAGAACGGGTGTCACCAAACGAGATCGAATTAACGATCTTTTGGAAGACTTAACCATGCAGGGCTATCTCATTTGTAAAAAGCCATACTTGGGGTTAGAGGCTCGGAAATCTTATCTTCGGGTGTACTCGATGATTGATCCTGGAATTGTGAGCTATCTTTTGGGAGAAATTACACTGGAAGGAAATATTGGGCAACGGGTTGAAGGGATAGTTCATACGAGGTTGGAGTATCATAGAAGTTTTATTCCATTAAAAAGCGATCTCTATTATTTCAAGCCATTTCGCCTAGACGAGACAAAGGGAATACGCTTTCTTCCGGGTGAGGTTGATTTTGTGTTACAACAAGGACGAAGACTCATACCCTTTGAGGTAAAATCCACCGATCAAATTTCAAATATTGACACAAAACTTTTAAAAACATTTGTCAAAGACCACAAACTTCCCTTTGGTGTGGTTTTATATAAGGGCCTGCCAACGATACAAGAAAAAATTTTGTATTATCCTTGGTGGTTGGTGTAGCGATTTAGATGTAGTAGCAACACACATTGTACGATTTTCGCAATTATTCTAGGTTGACGATATGGCCTGATGAATTTTAAAGCTCGGCACGCCGGATTATGTCGAGCCTACCGCGCGGAAGCGCCGATAAATATATTTTTGAGTTTTAGGTGCCTGTAGTGCCGCAATAATCAATGTTTATGATTTCATTGACGATTTTATTTCT
>CANJQY010000030.1 GCA_947476525.1 Oligoflexales bacterium | reverse complement strand
TCTCGGTGGCTTCATTAATTTCTGGATCGCCACGTTTGCCGGCAAGCATTATTTTGCGGACATGGGCGGCAACCCCGAGGATGATCAAATAGGCGTGCCTGCGCAGACCATTTTTGCGTCCACCGGCACCAACGCTAGGTACCTATCCACCCGCCTGCGTATGCCACTGGCAGGACTCGGTATGAATCAGAAACTCTACCTGGTGTCCCATGAGTCGATGGGGAACCCTAAGAGCAGTCTTGTGGAAGTCGATCCGATTTCGATGCAAAAGCGTGTGCTTTTAACCTCTGCCACCGCAGCCTACAAGGGCATTAAAATCTTGCCGGGAACCCAGGATCTTGTGACCAGTGCCCTTGCTGAAGACAAGATCGTCATCGTCGACTCGCAGACTGGTCAAATGCGCCGTGAGCTTCATACCAAAGGCTATACAAGATCTTTTGAATTTTTCGGTCACTGCGTTCTCGCCGGTGACGATGAGAAAAATATCGTTGAAATTTTTGATCTAAATTCCAGCTCAGATCTTCCAGTGATGGCAGAAGAGGTCAACCTGCCTAGCGATCAATTTTCCGGAATTAAATCCATTGCTGTCGATCAAGCTTCTGGAGCCATTTTTGCCCGTGCTGCGTATGCGTGTAATCCAGCGGCTGAGGTCTGTGACAAAGATTATAACCGCGTTATCACGTTTGGAGCCGAAGCCGCTGAGCGTCTTCGTCGAGTCTGTAAGTGATGGTTCAGGACTGATCTAAGGCCTCTGCTAAACATTCACCTTAAACATTCACCTAAAGAATGTTTCGGTGGATGTTTTGGTTACCATTCACCTAAAGCTTGCCCTGCCGTTACTTGGTCGCCTTGTTTGACCAAGATACTTGCGGCAGATCCAGCTTTTGAAGCTTTCACCTCAAACTGCATCTTCATACTTTCTAGGACAAATAAAACTTGTCCAGGCTCGATCGAGCTGCCAATCTCGATATTGACTTGAATGACTTTTCCAGGAACCGGAGCCGACATGCCGTCGGATTGATCGGAGGTTCCGCCAGATCCGGTGGAGGAGGTCCGCTCGTCGACGGTAACCCAATTGTGGCCTTTTAAACCAAGCCAATATTCAATTCGATCATGAGATTGAAACACAACAAAACTAAAAGGTTTGGCCGTGCTCTGTCCCGTTTCATAAAGTCCAAATCCATATCGGCTGATAGATCTTGGATCTGCAGGTGACCAGGCCATGTATTTGCATGTGACGTGCGTCACGATTTGTGAGCTAGTGGCGATAGGTGCAGAAGTGGATGGAACGGCCTCCCGCGCAAACGCTGAAAGTGTGACGTTGGCGTGGGTGGCCAACCCACCAAAAAAGTGAGTGGTTGAGCTCGGGACGGCGACCCTGCGTCCCTCCAGCGCATCCATCAGAGATTTGACGTCGTGCTGAAGAGCTTCGCGTTCTGTGGCTTCAGACTTGAGAGATGCTTCGACATTAGAGGCAATAAAATGCGTGTCACTAGGACGCTCACAAATACGGGGATGGCGGGCAAGCCAAATGAGAAACTGGATATTATTGCGAGGGCCCGCAAACAGAGTGCGTTCTAAGGTTTGAGCCAAAAGTTCTAGGGCTTGTCGTCTGTTGCCGGCCGTACACACGAGTTTCGAAATCATCGGGTCAAAGCGGGTCGTGATTTCATCGACCGTATCCATGCCCACTTCCCATCGAATGCCCAGTCCTTGTGCGGGAACAAAAGCACGCACCGGCCCAGGTGTTGGAAAAAAATTAGTGCCTGGATCTTCAGCATAAATTCGCACTTCGATCGAATGGCCACGAGGGGTTAGCTGACTAAATTCTGGTAGTAGTCGATCACCTTGAGCCACACGAATCTGCCATTCCACAAGGTCGACCGAAAACACCTCTTCGGTGACGGTGTGCTCGACTTGAAGGCGAGTGTTCATTTCAAGAAAAAAGAATTTCACATCATTACGGTCCGTTTCGTCTAATAAAAACTCTACCGTACCGGCACTGTCATAACCCACAGCTGAGGTTAAACCCTTGGCTGCGGAGTGCATCGCTGCGCGTACATGATCAGGAATTTCTGGGGCTGGAGCCTCCTCAAGAATTTTTTGATGACGACGTTGCAGCGAGCAATCTCGGTCGCCGAATACGGCTACATTTCCATGTTTATCACCCATCACCTGCACTTCAACGTGACGCGGGGCAGCCAAGTATTTTTCTACGATCAATGAGCCGCTTCCAAAAGAGCTGGTGGCCTCGGCCGCAGCACGGCGAGCATTATCTGCGAGTTCCTCTTTTTTGTGGACGATTCTCATGCCTTTGCCGCCGCCGCCGAACGCCGCTTTGATCAGCAACGGAAAACCTGTTTTCGCCGCAAACTGATCAAGGTCGGCAAGAGATTTTTTTTCGTCGGTCGAGAGATCAAGGCCGTTTAGACCTGCAAGGCATGGGATTTTAGCCTTTTCAGCATGCACCCTGGCCGTGGCTTTGCTTGCCATGGCGGTGATGGCTACGGGGTTTGGTCCAATCCACGTAAGTCCAGATTTGATGACTAGCTCTGCAAATAAGGCATTTTCGGAAAGAAATCCAAAGCCAGGATGGACTGCATCCGCTCCACTATTTTTGGCGTATTGGATCATTAGCTCTGGATTTAAATAAATTTGAGTTGTTTCTTCAGGCACGTGAATAAACTTCGTGACGACATCCGCAAGAAAAGATGGGGCCACAGGTTTGTCCGTTAAAGCGACGGTTTCAATCCCCAGTTTTCGTGCTGTTTGCGCGATTCTGCGGGCAATTTCTCCGCGGTTAGCGATAAATATTCTTTTAATGGAGGTCAGTTTAATTTTAGAATCCTTTGTCATAGTCGTAACCTTTCCGGCACTGAAAACGGGACGTCGTTTTCATTTTACATGTCATTAATCGCTCAAATTTCAGTTCGTTCGAGGTATGGTTTAGTTTAAAGACCTAGTCCACGGAGGCGGAGTCTTCGAGAAAAAACTTCCTAAACCGGCCTGACCCTCTGCACCAGTACGCGCCTTGGAAATAGCTTGGATGGTTTCATCGCCTTGAGGGTTTCCTTTTGAGCGAAGGCCTTCCAAAAGTTGAATGATGGCCTTCTGAGCCTGAGGTCCACAGGCTAACAGTGCGTTTATTTCCGTGTTGACGGCAAGTTCTAAATCGTCGGAGGAAGGGCCATCTTGTGGGCCCGAAATCACTTCGAGCAGTCCAAATTCTTTGGCGTCACTGGCGTTAAAAATAAGCCCACTTAAGGCTAATCGTCGCAGCTGTCCGATTTTGATTTTACGGAGTAGGTAAGGAGCAATCACCGCGGGAAGAAGGCCTAGTTTGGCTTCACTCAAACAAAATTTAGCCGATGGATGGGCCACCGCAAAATCACAACAGGCCACAAGACCTACGGCGCCACCGTAAACGGCACCGCGAATAGCCGCAATTTTCGGGATATCTAAGCTTGCAAGGGCCTCAAACATCGAGCGTAAACGCTCGGCGTCCTTAAGGTTTTCTGCCAAAGAGAGTTTTGCTGAAGCTTGCATCCAAGCCAAGTCTGCACCCGCAGAGAAATGCTTGCCTGCACCCGTAACCACAAGGACGCGAACGTCAGTCGCGGCTTTAAGGGTGACAACGTGCGCCGTGATCTCGTCCATCATCTGGGCCGAGAATGCGTTGGCGTGGTCGGGACGATTCAGCAACAGTTTGGCTGTTTGCCCGCCACCCCTCAGGCTCACAAACGAAAGGGTTGTGTGAAATTTATCTGAAGTGGATTTAGTTGGTTGATCCGTCATTTTTTCCTGTCAATCTAACAAGCATTCATTCAATTATTTATTTATTTATTGGTCGGAGGCGGCATGCTTTTTTACATCGTCGAGAACGTCTTGAGGAATCGGCGCCATTTGGCGCAGTAGTGCTTGAGCAAACGTCTTACCTTGGGCATCGGTACGAAGAGTGAGAGTTCCGCCGCCACCGAGGGAGGCGTCCAAAAGAAAATTATACCCGCTCATGTTGTCTAGCGTATAGCGGACGACTGTTCCAAAACAGATTTCCTGAAATAAATCTTTGACCCGTTGGGCTGTAAGCCAAGTATCAAGCCACGCAAAAGCCTTAGGGCTGCGGGCCAGGATTCCAATGTTTGACATGTCGCCTTTGTCCCCAGAGCGGCCAAGGACGATGCTGGAAAGGGCTACTGATTTTGGTCCCTCGCCGCTTTGAATGGCAGCCTGCACAGTGGATTTCGGCTTTTCGGCTTTTTGTGTATTCATGTTCGAGGGCTCAAAATTTCCGATGACGTCAGCATCGACAATTTTTTGATCAATGATGCGATTATTCTCTTGATCAAAAAGCGCGATGTGCGGGCGAACAGCAGACTTTGGCATGAGTGCAGGCCAGTAGGTCACCACTTCTGCTGGTTTTGGAGCCCCGCCGAGCACGCAGACGCCTGGAGGCCCACTTAATATTAAGGCTGGGACCATTTTACTAAATTTGCGAAGTTTGGCCTGATCTTGATCTCGAGCCGAGACGCGAAGAATGATTTCGTTGCCGTCGTCTTGGTGCCCAAGGCTGCGGTGGCATGCGTTCCAGCCAAAGTACTCGGTTTCAGTGGCAGCGAAATTCTTGCCAACCTTGGCCCAAAATATGTTGCCGAAGGTTTCCGCTTTTTTGCGAGCATTGGGCCCACAAATGCAGATGGTGCCAAGAACCTTGAAGCCGTCTTGGTAGGCCATGGAAACCTTGTAAAACGGAGTGGGCTCAAAGCCTTTGATGCTTGAAACTTTGACCCGGTCTTTGCCATCACTGGCAAGCTTAATGCTTGAGAAATCAGCGACCACTTCGGGTGTGATGTAGGCTTTGGGGTTACCCATTTCGTAGAATAATTGTTCGCGTACAGTGTCCACTGAAACGAGGCCACCTGAATTTTGGTGCTTGGTTACGACGAAGGTGCCGTCGGAATTCATTTCGATGATTGGGTAGCCCATATTCTCAAAACTGGGCACCAAATGCCAATCCGTAAAATTGCCGCCCGTAGACTGGCTACCGCATTCGATGATGTGGCCAGCGACGATGCCGGCGGCTAGTTTGTCCCAGTCTTTAAAGTCCCAGCCGAATTCGTGGATCATGGCCGCAACTGTTATGCCGGTATCGGTGACGCGTCCGGTCACGATAATGTCGGGATTCCATTTGAGGGCTTCCACCACTGGGCCTGCGCCAAAGTACACGTTTGCAGCTTCAACTTTGCCTTTGATAGAGGAATAGTCTCGTCCATCCTCCATGTTTTTGAAGGCACAGCCGTTGGCCGAAAGCGTGTCTAGTTGCCCCAAAATATCGTCGCCGTAGACGACCGCTATTTTTAATTTTAGGCCTTTTTTAGTGGCGAGTGCGGCAATGGCTTCAGCACAAGCTACAGGATTGACGCCACCTGCGTTGGTGATAATTTTTGTTTTGTTTTTTAACAGGTCAGGCAATACATCGTCGAGCATGGCCAAAAAATCTCGGGCATAACCAAGTTTTGGATCGTGGCTTCGTTGTTTTTGCATGATCGACATGGTCACTTCGGCGAGAAAATCCATGGTGATATAATCTAATTGCCCTCCGCGAACCTGACGGCCTAGTGCATCTGGGTCATCTCCCCAGTAGCCGCCTGCGTTGCCGATGCGTATTTTTGTTTTTTTGGTCATGGATCGTATTCCTTAAATTTTTCTGATCACATTGATCGTCGTTTTTTGGGGGTGTAGCCATCCGCCCCATTACATTCTAAAAATTCCAAACTTTGTTTCTTCCCAGTCGTGATGCAAGGTTGCCGCTAGAGACATGGCGAGGATTTTTCTGGATTGCCGCGGGTCAATGATGCCGTCGTCCCAAAGGCGTGCCGACGAGTAGTAGGCACTGCCTTCGGTCGCATATTTTTCTAGGATTGGATTTCGGAGTTCGTCGATTTCCTTTTGTGTCATGGTCACACCCTTGCGAGCAAGTTGTTGTTGTTTGACGGTGGCTAGCACGTCAGCGGCCTGTTCGCCGCCCATCACGGAAATGCGGGCACTCGGCCACATAAACATAAAACGGGGATCATAGGCTCGGCCGCACATGCCGTAGTTGCCCGCACCAAAGCTGCCGCCTAGGACCATGGTTATTTTGGGGACTTTGGCGTTCGCCACAGCGTGAACCATTTTGGCGCCATCTTTGGCGATGCCACCGTGCTCGTATTTTTTTCCAACAATAAATCCTGTGATGTTTTGAAGAAAAATCAGCGGGACTTGTTCCTGTGAGCAGACTTCAATAAAATGCGCAGCTTTTTGGGCGCTTTCCGAAAACAGGACGCCGTTGTTGGCGATAATTCCACAAGGAATTCCATTGATATGGGCGAAGCCGGTAACTAGCGTGTTACCATAATTTTTTTTGAATTCAAACAATTCGCTGCCATCTACTATCCTTGCGATCACTTCGCGAACATCGAAAAATTTTCGCGGGTCAGAAGGAACGACCCCCAACATTTCGTCGGGATCATAAGCCGGTGGCCGAGGTTCAATGAGTTTTACGGGAGCCGACGGCCGTGTTCCCATGTGTTTGACGATATCTCGGACGATGGCCAAAGCGTGCTCATCGCTATCGGCTAAGTGATCGGCAACTCCGCTGATCGAGGTGTGTACGTCAGCACCCCCCAATTCTTCGGCAGTGACGTCTTCTCCCGTAGCAGCCTTCACGAGGGGAGGTCCTGCAAGAAAAATGGTGCCTTGGTTGCGAACGATTACGCTCTGATCACTCATCGCCGGGATGTAGGCGCCACCTGCTGTACAAAAGCCGTGAACTGAAGAAATTTGCGGAATACCGGCCGCACTCATGCGTGCTTGATTAAAGAAAATTCGACCGAAATCATCTTTATCCGGGAAAACCTCGTCTTGCATTGGTAGGAAGGCGCCACCAGAATCCACCAGGTATATACAGGGAAGCTTGTTTTGGAGGCCAATTTCTTGGGCTCGCAGGTGCTTCTTTACGGTGATCGGGTAGTAGGTGCCGCCTTTAACCGTGTGATCATTGGCTACGATCATCGCAGGTTTTCCGTGGAGCATACCAACACCCGTGACGATGCCGCCAGACGGCACCTTGTCCTCGTACAGGCCTTCTCCGGCAAGGGAGCTTAGCTCCATAAATTCCGTACCCGGGTCGATTAATTTTTGAACTCGATCACGGGCGGAAAGTTTTTTTGAGTTAGAGGCAGAAGCCGGCCTGGCCATGGTTTCTTGCGTGCGAGCTGCGAAATCTTGGACTTCCGCCAAATGGGCTTTGTAGTTGGCTTTAAATTCCACGCTGGTGGTTTGGATCTGGCTTTGAATTTTCATCATTTCTTCGTTTCGTTGTTTCTTCGTTTCGTTGTTTGTTAGCAATGCATTTTACCGAGATAGGTTTATGTGCAAGCCCCGTCTTAACTAATGACGCAGTCTGCTACGTCGCCCCATGTGTTAACTTCGACGTCTTCGTTGCCCAGAATTTCTTGAAGAATTTTACTTAAAACGTTTACGTCACCCACGGCCCGGTGACTGGCATCGTTCGTCAATCCAAAATGCTCGGTCAAGGTTCCCAATTTATAATTAGGAAGTCCAGGAAGAACTCTGCGTGCTAATTTTACGGTGCAGAAACATGGCCACGTCAATTCAAATCCAAGGCGGTTAGCCGAGGCTTTTAGCATGCCCATATCGAACTCTGCATTGTGGGCGACGATAATAGAGCCTTTGATAAAGTCCAAAAACTTAGGAAGCACGGTGGAAATATCGGGCTGGCCTTCCAGCATCGATTGGGTGATGCCGGTTAAACTGACGATATGCTCGGGAAGTTCAATGTCTGTTTGCACGAAACTTTCAAATGAATCCAGGACGACGCCGCCAACAACCTTTATGGCCCCAAATTCAATGATGCGATCCAGTTCACTGTCGAGGCCTGTGGTCTCGGTGTCAAAGATCACCAGTGGTGTGTCGTGCAGCTTTGAGGAGAGTGGCAAATTGAAGTGAAAGTGGCGGCGTAAAACAAAATCTTGATTCTCGTTATCCGCAGAATTGGCCGCTGCATTCATTCCCGCTGGGAACAAAGATTCATGGAAAACTGAGTGTTGCAGCAGCATTTGTTAGTTTGTCTCGCGAATTTTTCGTTTAATATAAGCAGCCACGATGAGGGTGGCAACGACGGTTGTCAGAACCATTCGTAGAAACGTAGGATCCGCATTCAAGATGGCCATCCAAGCGGAAATTCCTATGACTGGCAACCAAAGCATACCTTGCACGGTTAATTGAAGGGCGGGATTTCCCGCCACAACTCGGGCGGCACGAGGGCCGTTTTCGTAGTACCAAGCAACGAATCTCGAGCCCACGGCAGTCTTAAGCAGTACGTGGTCGCGGAACCAGCGAAGAGGCCGAAGGTTTTTGTGGAGTGACGATCCATAAGCGGCCGTCGCGATAAAGCATTTTGGGTCTTGGAGAGTCGCAGGTTTTTCGCCGTTCAGTTCTGACCATGTGACATTTTGGGAAGGGGCGGCGTGAAAACATGTGCTACGTTTCAGGCCTCCCGGTTGGTAGAAAAGTACGACGCCGTAGTTTTTGTCGTTTTCTAGTCCTGTAATGGAAACTTTTCCAGCACTAGCCGAGGCGATTGTGGGGATTTCACCCATTACGTTTAGATTGGTGAGTGCGTCAACGTCGAGGTAAGCCAGTTCATTTGTACATGAAATGCAGTTTGCGCCGTCGGCAAATCCAGAAATATACTGGCAGGTTTCATCAGCCCCGGCAGGATCGCTTGTGGCCGTTTTGTCGTAAATTCGTGACGGTAGGTTGACGTTGGTATCGTCTGCAATGGCCATTGCGGCTATAATTGTAACGGCTTTGGAGGAGTCATCACTCCAGGCAACGGTTTCAGGAATTATCCAGTGGACGACTAGGGCTTGATGCGTTGAGCCGATGGATTCGATTGTTGGAGCCTCTTTAACAATAGACAAATCTGTCGTAATTGTGGTGATGACTGACGTGCTCACGACAGCGTTTTTTTCGAGGTATGAAACTTGAACTTTGAGGTTTGTTCCCCCGCCGCTTGCTTTGAGGAGTGCGGATAAGTTTCCTTTAGCGGATTCAGTCACAGTTAGGGTGTAGGTAAATGTAGTTAATGCTGTACCAGCAGTTGTGGAACTTATTGGCTCAGAAACAGATGCCAGGTAAAATTTTGCGTCAGCTGGTGTTGTCGTGTCGCCTTGGATTCTGATATACGCATCCGGTGACGTGCTTATATCGGTAAACCAAATGCGCATACGTTGAGCTAGAAGTTTTTCATCGGTCAAAAGTGCGGTATTAGTTATACCCGTAACTACAACGCTCAGTGTTACCGAGCTAGAGGTCGTGCCTCGCGGCAGGCTTCCCTTGACAGTAGGATCACCAACGGCAATAAGTTGGGTCGACGACAATGCAAAAATTAGTATGGTGGCCATACGCTTCAGTCGGCTGTGCATGTTACTATCCCCCCCCGTGTTTCAAATGGTTTTGAACAGAGGGCAGTCTAGTCTTAGGGGCAGGGGCTTGTCGAGCCGAATTGTCGGGCTAAAACAATGGCAAATGTTTATCAAATAGCCAGCAAACAGCTACCTATGGCACATCAAGATCAATCTCTAACCCGTCCCAAGCCGAAATTAACTTAGGGCCATTCGGTTGCTTGGCGGCTATCCACCGGTCTTTAAATGCTGGGAGTTGGACCTTCGCGTGAGTGGTTGCATGGGCATGCATGCGGAGAATTTTTGCATTTGTTGCCCACGGGTCGTGATGGGTGAACGCGATTGTTTTAATGCACTCTCGTAAAGATAAATCGACGCCGATCGTCGGAGTGCAATGACCCCAATCAAATCGACTGGCTAATTCCGCAATTTCGTATTGCGAATCGAAAATAAGGAGATCTAGGTTTTGATAAAAGGGTAGATCTTTGCCTAGATCTTTAACAGTTGTGCGTTTATATTCACCATCCACGCCAACGGCACAAGATTTTCCGCCCCCATCAAAGCGGTAACCAAACGAGCCGCCAGGATGATCTAGTGCGAACGGTGTGACGGAAACATCTCCAAATGGCTTGGGCTCATAAAGTTTCATTTGGACGAATTCAATTTTCCCGCCTAATTGGTCCCAGGTTAGGGGGAAATTTACGCCATTGAATTTGATTTTGACGTGTTCTGGGGCATTCTTGTGGATATGGTAAATTTTAACAGTATATCCCGGCACGTGGATTGGAATAAAAAAGGGAAGGCCAATAAGGTGATCCCAATGCATATGGGTCAGAAAAATATGAAATTCCTTGACCCCTTTAGGCATGTAAAACGAGCCCGCATCGCGCAATCCTGAGCCCATATCGACAAAAAAACTTTGCGCCCCGTGAAGAACTTCGGTGCAGCTAGTATTGCCGCCGTAAGATATGGGATTTGCCAATTGACCCTGATGTAGCGCAATTTTAAAGGCTTTCAACGAATCGATGCCTTGGCGCTCAGACTCCGTAATTAGAGCATCGATAAGATTGAGTGCATCCGAATTACTTATTGTTTGAGGTAATGAGCCTCTGGTTCCCCAGAATTTTACTTTCAAACCGTTCCCCCTCCAAATAAACGTCCTAAACCGTGCCCTAAAATTTCGGCCAAGCCTAGACGATGAAGACACGCCCACCTATAACAATTGCAACAAAATGCTGATAAGATTGATTGTGTTGGCAATATACGTTATTTTATTATCGGGCATTATTTCGATAAATGGAAATAAAATCAGTAGAATATTATAATTGGGGGAGACATGGATATATCGCGGGTTAAGGAGACCGCATTCATTTCTGGGGTCATTGACGAGAGCTCGGATTTTTCCCCGATTTTATTGCCGCCATGGCCGGCGAATATTGATTTTTCGGGAGTGCAACGGGTCAACTCGATCGGGCTGCGCACGTGGATGCTTTTTTTGACTAAATGGGGCGATAAGCCTTTGAATTATTTGAATTGTACAACTTCAATATCGGACCAATTAGTGATGGTTCCGGCCTTGTTTGGCATACCAAAGAAGGTGGTCAAGGTGCTAAGTGCCATGATTTCCTATGACTGCCCAAAATGCAAACATGCGGAGGATCTTATGATTAAATATGACAACGTGCACCCAGTGCCCTCGCCAGAGGCACTCGCTCCTAAGTGTAGGATCTGTTTCCATGAAATGGAGCTGGTAGACGCCGGGTATCTATCTATTTTTTGAACAAACGGTGGTCCTCCCAGCTGGGGGCGGCAAACCCACCGAATTAATATCGACATGTCACGCAGGATTTGGCTTGAAGTCTACAGCCCGCATGTGCTATATGTCTCGTTCCTTTTTGGTAACGTAATGGGTCGCCAGCCCGCATTACCCGAAAGATCAAAGGCTGAGGGCATTGAATATCCCAGTTTTTGACTTGTAACCCACCGTATTTCGGATTTTGGAGGATTCATGGCAACCACCCTTCGTATGCAGCGTCACGGTAACACTCACCGCCCATTCTACCATATCGTAGCTGCAAACAGCCGCGCTTCAGCCACCAAGAAGTTTCTTGAGAAGGTTGGATATTACGATCCAGCAACTGAGCCTTCGACTCTTGTGATCGAAGAAGACCGCATTAAGTACTGGTATGGCGTTGGTGCGACCATCAGCAACACACTAAAAGTCCTTCTTGTAAAAAAAGGCGTTAAGCTTGAGCGCGTTCAAACGACGCTTCCAAGAACAAACGTTGTCAAGAAGCCAAAGGCCGCTAAAGTAGCGAAAGCTCCTAAAGCTCCTAAAGCTGCTAAGACACTTAAAGTAGTCGCTAAGAAGCCTGCTAAGTAATGCTTCTGAAGTTAGGCATCGTAGGAAGAGCTTTGGGTCTCCAAGGCTTTTTTTTCGTATCTGGACGTGATGAACCCATTTCTTCAAAGGTCCTTACCGTCAAAATTGGCAAGACCCTCGAGTCGGCCCGTGAGGCTAAGGTCATCACGCACGGTTGGCAAACCAATCGCCCCACGATCAAGTGCACGCTGGCCTCAGACCGTACCGCGGCAGAATTGCTGACCGGTATGACCATTTGGGCCGAAGACGATTGTGTAGAAGTGGATGACGCTAAAGAATATCTATTGAAAGACCTTCTGGGTCGCCGCGTCGTGGACTCCGACGGTGTGATCGTTGGCGATGTCGAAGACGTCATCAAAATGCCAGCTTCAATAAATGTCGTCGTGGTTAATTTGGCAAAATCTGCCGATGTCGATATTCCTGTGAGCTCTCACTATTTCGACATGAGTTTTCATCGTGGCGGCAAGGAATTAAAATTGATCGTCCCCGCCTCGACATTCGAGGAAATTTGGAATCCACGGAACAAGAAATAGCTGTGTTTATGCGTAAAATATCTTTTATTACAATTCATCCAAAAATCATTGATAGCTATCGTCAATTTGGCGTTTTCAAATCTGCTGAAGCTGCGGGACTTGCGAAAATTACCGCAACTGACCTGCGGGATTTTGCTGCCGATAAACACGGTTCAATCGATGGTGCTCCGTACGGTGGCGGTGATGGAATGGTCATGCGTGCCGATTGCCTCGCTGCTGCACTCGCAAGTGTGCGCACTAATTTTTTAGGGGACTCGTCAGAAAAGAAAATAAAAGTTATTTTCACATCACCTGCAGGAAAGCTTTGGGCGCACCAAGAGGCAAAGGCTTTCGCAGAAAGTGACGAGTCTTTGGTATTTATTTGTGGGCGTTTTGCGGGTGTCGATCAGAGATTTATTGACGCACACGTAGACGAAGAATATTCCATAGGAGATGTCGTGCTTGCAGGCGGAGAGCTTCCAACCATGATGATTGCGGAAAGTATCCTGCGCCTCATCCCTGGTGTGCTAGGTGACGAAGGAAGTGCCGCCGAAGATTCTTTTGGTGAAGGTCTAGATGGGCGACTGGAGTATCCAAGCTATACGAGACCCCCAGAGTGGCAAGGGCACAAAGTTCCCGACGTGCTAATGTCGGGAAACCACCAGGCGATAGGGAAGTGGCGTCGTGAAGAATCCCTTAGAATCACCAAAAAATTCAGGCCAAAACTGCTATTTAGTTAGATTCTGCTGGCAATCCTCTCTCAGTGAAATCTCTGTGCGAGGATGTTGAAATTGATCATAAAACCGCCCAGCATCTCTCCAAACATCCATATAGACTTGCAAAGTTTAACTAATTGGTGGAACTTATGAATAAATCTGGAAATTCTTGCTTAGAAATGGACTAAATGACTGAACAAGCTAAAAAATTCGCATCCATCGACGACCTTCTTTTTCTGATCGACAAGGGAGAGCGAGCGGAACTTGTCGATGGGGAGATTGTTTATAAAGCCATCCCCAATGCTGAACATGGATTTTCAGCGACTAAGATTGCGCAATCCTTATCACCATTTGACCGTAAAGGTGGTGGCGGGGGATTTCCTGGTGGCTGGTGGATCGGCACTGAGATTCATGTGAGTTATGAAGGTCGTCCTAACGGATTTCTTCATGATCTCGTGGGTTGGAGGCGTGACCACCATACAGAGAAACCTAAAGGCGCTATCGTGACTGCAAGGCCCGACTGGGTATGCGAAATTCTCTCTACTAACCGTGCGAATGATCTTGTGACAAAGAAATGGGTATTGCACGAACATCGTGTCGAGTTTTTCTGGCTTGTCGATATGGAGCGGCAGGTATTGTCTGTCCTGCGCTGGAATGAGAAGGGGTATACAACCATTGCGGACGTCAAGCCGGGTCAGAAATCCCGCTTGGAGCCATTTTCAGAGATTGAAATGGATGTCTCGGTCCTATTTGGTGGTGACCCTGATTGATTGAACGCGTTGTTAGTCGCACTCAGGTTGTCCCTCCTAAATATTCCGTCTGCGTGTCTAAATACGTTCAGTTCGCTGAAATTATTCACTTAATAGAGGTCAATGATAAAATTTATTGACATGAACGTTCATAATAGTTATATACTAACTATTATGAACGTTCACGAAATAAATCGAAGTCTTTTGCTCGGCTTGGGATCTTTGGAGCCCTTACTACCTAACTGGTTTGGTCTAAAATCGTCTAGAATCTGTTTTCCTATTCATTTTGGTCTGGAGACGATGCCAGAAGATCCAGGACTGCTCGTGATCAGGGGTGCTCGTCAATACGGGAAGTCCACTTGGCTCGAGGGTGAGATTGTCAAATCTTTTGATACCTATGGTCCAGGGACTACTTTCTATCTGAATGGCGACCGCATTGCGGACAACCAAGAACTCGAGCTCGAGATTGCTCGCTTGGTAAGACAGTTTTCACCCACAGCAAAAGTAAAACGCATATTTATCGATGAAATCTCTGCCATTGAAAACTGGCAAAACGCCATAAAAATCCTATGGGACTCCGGCTTAACTCGTCAAGTCTTGATAGTCACCACGGGCTCAAAGGCGACAGATTTAAGACGTGGAGCAGAAATGCTGCCCGGTCGTAAAGGTACATTGGAGCGTTCAAACTATCTTTTTACACCGCTATCGTTTGGAAACTTTTATAGGGAAGCTACGTCCTATTTAGACTCTAAAGAGGACGCTATCGCGGCATATATCCTCAGTGGTGGGTCGCCGTTATGTTGTCAAACGCTATTAACCACGGGTCATATTCCTCCTTACCTGATTCAAATGGTCAAAGACTGGATTTTAGGATCGTTTGCGACCGCTGGTCGAGCGCGCGCCAACGTCATCTCTATGATCGATTCATTGTGCAGATTTGCAATGAATCCTACGTCTCAAAACAAAATTGCCAGAGAATCTGGTCTCGCCAACAATACGTCGACAGCACAGTATGTTGAACAACTGATGGATCTTCTATGTCTTGCGCAAGCTGACAATTACGATCCGCAAAAAAATCGCCGAAACGTGCGAAAACCAGCCAAATACCACTTCGTTAACACGCTGGTGCCCGTTGCATTTGGTTGTGACGAGTTGAGTTCTGTCGCAAACTTTAAAGCGCTGACCTCAACCCAACGCGGCAAGTGGTTTGAATGGATAGTCGCTCAGGAACTATGGAGGCGTGACGCCATTAGAGGCGTCGAGAATCCAGAGTTTATGCGATTTTGGCAATCGAAGACCAACGAGATTGATTTTTTAAGTCCACGCGAGGGATACATAGAAGTAAAATCAGGCCCGATCGATCCCAGAGATTTTGATTGGTTTAACCTTTCGTTTCCCAAGCAAAAACTCACTGTCATTGGTGATCAGACGGCGGCATTTGGAAAGATTAATTGCATGAGTCTTTTCGATTTTTTAAACCAGCTCTAAAACAGGCTCTGGTGCAAAAAGGCTGATGTCTGGCTGAACCTCCACTCGTGTCTCCCATTATTTTAACAAGCATCTCTCCAGAAGTAAATGCCCGGCCGTTCTCCACGATTATGATAGGCCTTTAAAGCTTCCAAAACGCACCAGTTTTCAAAAACCGCCTTGATCACTGGGTCCAGTTGCACATCGAGGTCAAGAATTTTCGCACCCCGTTGGGTGATTTGACCTCTTGTAGGAATTTTTGAATACGCCCAAATTTCATCGGACCGAGGGACTTAGACTTGCGGTAGTCGCACTCGATGGCCGATATTTCTTCGTCCGATAGAACGCCGTCCATTTCAAGTTCGTAGGCCGCGAGCAACGCCACGACGGCACCGGTGCGGTCTCGCCCGGCGTCACAGTGAAGTAAGCTTTTTTTATCTTTTTTGAGGTTCGCGATTTCTGCTTGCAACACCTCGCATACTGCGGCCACCATTTCGGGATGATTGTGCCAAGTTTCCAGGAGCTCAAGGTCGTTCAATTCTACTTGCTGGTAGGTAACCCCAACCTTGTATTCGTCCGCGCCTCTACAGTAGTAATGCTTGCCACTGCTAAGAAATCCATTTAAAGAATAAATCACATCCGGGTTTCCGACTCTGTCGCACGGCCAACCGGAAAAAAAACCAGAGGCCCTATAAATTTTTTGTTCTGGCATTATCTTGCGACCCGCACACTCATTAATGCTTGCTCCGGCGTCCCGAAAATTTAGTTTAGAATCTAGAGCCCCTTCAACCTTAAACACTAGCCCGGCATCCTGGGTCACGAGGTTGGGGTAGTAGGCCCATAGGGCGAATCCTAGGACAGGGAGAGCCACCGTCGCCAATATTTTCTTTTTGAGTGTCATCAGCATTTTCTTCCGGTCAGTTTTTTTGTTCAGCAGAATTTTTGCTCAGCAGAGTTTTTGCGAGCGAAGCAGGCAGCCACAAAGTTTGTAAAGGAGTCTAGCCCCTACGTTGGCATCCCATTCATTGCCGTCTTCCGCCGGAGCGACCTCCGACAAATCAAAACCCACGACTCGCCTTCCGCTACTGGCGAGTGCTTCAAGAATATAACAGGCCTCCTCGTAAGATAACCCCCCCGGCACAGGAGTACCGGTTGACGGGCAATAGGAAGGGTCAAGGCCGTCGATATCAAACGAGACGTAGACGTTTTGTGGCAGCCTAGCCACGATGTCTGCAGAGACGGATTTGAAGGTTTCTCCCTCGGCCTTTCGGCGAAATAAATCTCGACCGTAAAAGCACTCACCGCGAGGTCCGAGATTTTGCATAAATTCTCGTTCGTCTCGGCTGTAGTCGCGAATGCCTACTTGCGTAATCTTGGTCACCTGCGGGTATGAAGTCATGACGTTGTAAAAAATGGATGCGTGGCTATATTTAAAGCCTTCGTAGGCATTTCTAAAATCATGGTGGGCATCAAAATGTAAAATTCCAAATCCACCCGGCACCGTCTCAGCTAGTGCTTGAATGAGTCCTTGGGGCGAAGAATGGTCGCCGCCAACTAGCCCAACCAATTTGCCTTTTGCTAGCCATTGTTTTGCGGATGTGTAAACGGATTCATTCACCTGCAGGCTGCAATCATTCACATACCGTAGGTCACTGGCCGCTTCCGTTCGCTGTTCACAGGCCAAGATCACCTTTTGCGCCGCTTCTTTTGCTCTCTTGTTTAATTTTGGAATGGTGGCATCTTCGGCAAGTGCGGTGATGCCAACACGAAATGCTTTGCCAAAGGCTGCGTCCTCCATATCAAGTTGGTGACTCGCAGCAATCACAACGTCAGGCCCCTTAGACGTACCGCCGCCGTATGATGTGGTGGCTTCCCATGATACGGGAATCAACACCAGTTTTGCATCATTCGGATGAACATTCACGCCCAAAAATCCTGCACCCTCGGCCGGCGGGAGACCTTGCTCTAGTTCAGCCATCGCGTCTTCAAACTTCATATATTTTGTTGCATCAGTCATCTGTTATTCCTTCTCAGTTGAGACCGTCATGGTGGCTGGAAATTTTTGTTACCAGCATGTTCTCCGACCAAATTTCTAGGCCGAGTGCTTTAGCCTTTACCATTTTACTGGAATTAGATTCAGTTTCGTTCGTAATCAACACACTGGTGGTTTTAGACACGGAAGTGCCCACGCGTCCACCAGCCCGCTTAATCATATCTTCAACGGCCTTGCGTGGTCGTTCGAGCTCGCCGGTAATCACAAAAATCATGGATTCAAGCGGGCGTGCCACTCCTAAGTCCACCTCGGCAACAATCGGACTCACGCCGGCTTTAAGTAGCTGATCGATAAGGCTCGAATTCCGCGCCAAGCCGTCGACAATTTGTTGTGCAGATCTCTCGGCAAACCCGTCGACGGCAGCAATTTTTTCCGTTGTTGCCGTACGAATTTGCTCCAGTGAGGGAAACGCTTCGAGTAATTTTTCCCATGTGGTTTGACCCGCACCCTCAATGCCGAGGCCGTTTAAAAACATCGGCAGTGGAACGGTTTTAGATTTTTGAATATTATCAAAAAGTTTTTGGGCCATTTTTTCTTTGGTCGACGGCAACGTGAGCAGATCTTCTACTGTTAAATTATAGAGGTCACAACACACCTCGACCAAATTCAGATCCATCATCGATTGAAGTCGCTTGTCGCTGAGGTCGTCAATGCCAACGGCCCGAATCCAATTGAGGACGGCCCCCGCCTTTTGAGCGGAACAGTTTGATTGGTTTAGGCACTTTAACCGGACATCGTCGCCCACCAAATCTCCGCCACAGCTAGGGCAGGATTTCGGCCATTCAAAGTCCCCGGATCCAGGAGTCACCACGCTTAAAAATTTTGGAATGACCTCGCCAGAGCGTACTACTTCGATAAAGTCACCGGCTTTGAGATTGTAGGCACGCACGTGTGATGCGTTATGCAAAGTTATGTTGGTAATCGTGGCACCACTTAAATCCACCGGCTCAATGACTGCGACCGGCGTCACAATTCCTAGACGCGATGTGGCCCAATCTATGCGAACGATTTTGGAACGAGCCGTTTGACCCTGCCACTTAAAACTAATTTTATAGCGCGGGTGGTGGGACGTCATTCCTAATTCGTTGTGCAGAGCCAAATTATTGTAACTAAACACGGCGCCGTCACAACCCACCTCATCTTCAGCCATCAGGGCCTTAACGTGGGTGAGGTAGGCGTCGAGGTCCTGTGGAGATTTCAATAATTGCGGCTCAGGTAGGCGAAAGCCATTTTTCCCGAGCCACTGTACCTTTTGGATTTCTGTCTTAAAGCCGGGAAGGCCAAGAATGTCAAAGGCGAAAAAATTAAAATAACGAGCGAGTTCTCCGTGACTCTTTCGTCCCAGAACTCCGGCGACAATATTTCTGGGGCTCGATGGACGGTCCAGCCCTAGCGCCACCATTTCGTCGGCTAACTTGACGAAATTTGATTCGCTGCAATACAACTCACCTCTGACCTCAAACGGTAATTTTTCTACAATACTTGGGACGGCGTCTGCCACCCATTTTAATTTCGAGGTGACGTCTTCGCCCTCACGCCCATTTCCCCTAGTCTTCGCCAGCGAAAAATCACCGTTGAGATAGACGAGCGACATGCTCGTGCCGTCAACCTTTAATGTGCCGAGCACTTCGCGGTCATTGGCCCAACTGTACAAGTCTTTTAACTCATAGGTTTTATCAAGCGAGAGCATCGGTGGGTCATGAGTGACCTTCTGATTTCCGGACTCACTTTCTTTGCTGCCAATCATCTTGAGGACGGGGTGATTGGGTGACAATTTTAATAATTCTGTTTCAAGTCGATCGAAGTCGACATCAGGTATTTCGGGGGTGCCGGTATAATATAAACGTTTATGTCGAACGACCTCACCAGCAAGCCACGTGATGCGTTCGGAATTATAAATATTTTGTGTCATATAAAGAACCTGCCCACCTATATTCTCGCCTGTTTTTGCCTTGCAACCCCGTTATCTTACTGTCATAGAGCGCAATTTGCAGTAATTCATTTGGCCTTCTAGAATGATAATTTTGCTAATCGTATCGAATAGTTGTTATAATAATGGCAGCTGCCTAATAAATCGGTTCACAAAGTCCATAAGTGGCAGAAGTTCAACCATTATAAAACTTGCGTCGTCAGTTAAAAGTCATCAACCTAATGTCATCAACTTGAGGAAAACATGTCGAAGGACCCTAAGAAAGCAAGTTCAAAAATCCACGACGTGATCTTGTACATATCACGAAGCAATGTGAAAACCATTATTCGTGAGGAGTTCAAAAAAGTAGGAGAATGCAATTTCCTAGTTGCCGATTCGGTGGGTCAAGTCGAAAGTTTTTTATCTCTGCACCAAAGCGCTCCGATTGTCATTGATTGGGAAATCGGCCAAGGAGACGTGGTCAAGGTTCTTTCTCAAGTGTGCCGCCCCGGTGAGATTTCATTTCGGCCAGTTTTGATCGCGTGCATGAACCTTTCCGAGGTGATCGTCGGAACTGCCGCCGAATACGATGTCCAACGAATTCATAGCGGAGAGCTAACTCGCGCGAAAATTATCCATCATGCGGAAGCTCTATTATTTAATAAAATTTTGCCACCACCTATCAAACAGGCACTTCAGATGGTAGCGATCCAGCGGCAACAAGGTGATTGGGGGCAGTCCCTAGCGACCCTGCGAACGCTCTGCGATCAATTTCCCGAAAATCAAAGGGCCGCAGCTGAATTGATTGAAAATTTAATTCACCTCGGCTTGTGGGAGGAGGCATCTCCCATCGCCAAACAACTTTCCGATGCGGAGCCCGGCTACCCGCGGGCTCTCGGGCTGTATGGACGTGTTCTTATGAAAGAGCGGCGGTATCCTGAGGCCGTTGAAGTTTTTAAGCGAGCTAACATTCTAAATCCGATGAACGTCGACCGACTTGTCAGCCTCGGAAAATCCCTGCTAAAAATCGATAGAAGCACTGACGCACGAACTCAATTCAATGCAGCATTGAAGCTAGACCAGTCTTCTCGCGAGGCGACCATTGGACTAGGTGAGTGCGCCCTTTTAGACGGTGACGTCAACGAGGCATTGGACTATATGCGTGACGTGTCTAGCCCCCGAGAGACAGCCGCTGTGTTTAATTCGGCTGCAGTTCTTTCCATGCGCCAAGGGCGCTATGAAATTGGCAAAAAGCTCTATCAAGTAGCGATGAGATCGGTTGGCGAAGACTCATTTTTGCTGTCTCGTCTCGTTTACAACCTCGGCATCGGTTATTACAGGTGGCAACGGGAATTCGATGCGCTTGAGTGTTTTGAAAAGGCTGCAAGTCTAGACCCAAACTACGCTGACGCGGTCGCAAACGTTGGAATCTTAGCTCGAAGGCTTAAGACTAGTTTCAAATTGGTGACGTCGCAACCAAACGAGAAAATGAAAATGCATGCGGAGGCCTCGCAATCAAAAGGTGATTTTACTGAACAAGAGTTCGAAGAGGAAGCTGAGTCGAAAAAGCCATAGGTTTTCTATTATAAATTTTTGCTTGATGGTCTTTGTCCTAGTATGTCAGAAAATATTCTTCAAGTTCAGGCTCTCTACGAGCGCCATCCCTATCCTCATTATCCCCTGTGGGCCAAACCGTTGTGGGCAGATGGATACCTTGGCAGCTCACTGTTCGCAGGCCAACTAATACTTGGTACAGCTCCTGATTTGAAGAAACCTCGTAATTTTTTAAGTATTGGATCCGGTGAAATCCTGCCTTACATTCTTCGGCAGTGGGAGCCACCTTCCACCCACCTTCATTGTGTGGACCTCAGTCAGCGAAGCCTTAGCCGGGCCAAATTTAGGACAGCGTTCCTTGGCCGGCAGGTTTCCTACACTCGCGGTGATATCAATTATATTCTCCGTCAGGCTTTATTCGGCAAGATGGTCGTCGACCAGGCGGAGGCTTATGGTGTTCTGCATCATATTCCTTCCTTTAAAACTACTCTGGAATTGGTGCGTGACCGCCTCAGCCCTAGTGGCATTCTGAGAATCATGGTTTACAATCGGCATGCCCGCGACTGGATTTGGGATATTAGCCGCGCCTTTGCGCAATTGGGTCTGCATTTTAACTCGGACCGAGATGTTGTTTTGGCACGAGATCTTCTCAAAAAATTGGCACTCGTATCTCCGCGATTGAGCCTGCGCTTGTCACAAATGGGCAGGTTATCTTTGGAAAATAATACAAGGTTTGCGGACACGTTCCTGCATCCATGGGAGTCCAGAGCCAGCATCAATACTTGGTTTGCCACCATTAAATCGGCAGGCCTAAAGCCTATGGCTCTTTACGACCGCTACGGGGAGCTTGATGACCTGCCAAACCCACTCTGGCAATGCCCTACAGCAGAACAGTTGACCGCTCGCGCTCGTGATCTGAGGTTTGAAAACAATCTTGAACTTTGGCTTATGCGAGATGATTACCAAGCCGATAAAATGGTAAATGTGCGGCCAACGGGTCTGACTGGCCCTCGCCCTGTCTCGAATATTCCATGGCGCCTGCGATTGGCCAGGCCTCCCCAAAAATTTAATTATTTTGACGAGACAAAAAAACTTTCGTTCGCCAAAAAATGGATTCTTTGGCAAGAATTTTTGCGAACTCTACACCAATCCGCAGGCCCTCAAGTGGGTCATCCACCGGTTCCAGAAGCGAAGATTTTAAAAGTGATCGAAGACATGGCGCCCAATACTCGGAGTCGACTAGGCCGAATAGGTCTGATCTTACCGTCGACGGCTCGAGACGTCGGCCTCTACCGAGAAATGTTACAGCCAATGGTTCCTCTTATGAGTCCCCCTGCATTACCAGACCCAGCGGGTGCCCAAGTCACGCTAGAGGTCACTCGTCTTTGTGCCGAAATTCAAACGAGCCCCCAAAAAAGTGCACAGGCCACGGCGCGGTTCATTCGAGCGATGTGACTTTTTGATGACCAAACGCGGGATATTGCTGCTTACCGTTATTTGTGGTCACTTGCACTACCGCTCTATTATGCTGGCAGCTTAATAAAGCGGTAGTGCAGTCAAACTGATTATTCTGGAAACACTGATTGCAAAAACGTGTAAATAGACTGATTTGCCAAAATGAAGTTAGCGCCGGTAAAATTTAAATGCCCTGCTCCAGGAATTGGAGTGAGTGTTACAAGTGAGCCTAAGCCGAGGGCCGTCGCTTTGTCGAAAAGCTGTTGGCTCAAACTAAAGGGAACACGCGCGTCACTGGTTCCGTGTACCATCAGTAACGGGGACGTCAATTCATCGACATGATTGATCGGGGAGCGATTTTCCCAATCAGCCACGGAATCCGGATTCTCTCGAGTGCCTCCGGCTTCCTTAAGTATCCACGCTTTAATATTAGATTGATCGTGTTCACCAACGATTGACGAAAATCCAGCTTCAGATATTCCAAACGCCCATTGAAATTCTCGTTGCAAATCATGAAACGTTGCAGGGAAAGTCATTTGTCGCATTGCTGCGTAACCCCCGTGACTTTGTCCCCAAGTCCCGATTTTTCGAGGATCGAAGCCCAGCTCGGTAACGAGCCATTTTGCAGCGTACTGACCATCAATCATTTCTTTGCCGCCGAGGTCGCCGTCATTGAGTGTTTCAAAATAACTGCTGACATTTGAAACTCCACGTACACTGGGGCTCATTACAGTGACGCCAATTGCACAAAGAGATTGAATTCTACTATCGAAATTGCGTGCGCCGCCATAAAACGATTGCACTATTGCGATTTTTGGCAAATTCGTTCTGACGACTTTAGGTGTGTATAATATGGCGTGGATTTTTCCAACGAGGTGTTCTCCATTTAGGTCATAACTAATGTCGTCAAAGGTATCGTACCGAACAATTCTAGAATCACAATGCACTGCCTGGTCTAATGCGCTTTGTTCTGAACCTAATACTTCTACCGTGGCACCAGAGTTAATATTGAAAGACTGGATGCTAGTCTTAACCGACTCATTTGAAAGTGAAACCAAAACATTTTGAGAATCGGCTGATAAAATGTTTGCAATCCCTGGAATTTGAGTCAATGTGTGGCTGGACACTACGCCGTCAGATACTCGGACATCCGTCAAGGTGGTCCCAAGAATACTTTGTATGCTTACTAATACCTGTCGATCATTTACCATCACATCGTTAGAATTTTTGTATACCGTAAATTGAGAAACGCTTGCGCCAAGGCTCGAATAAATGTTGGTAACGACCTTCGAGCGGAGGCTGACCTTCATTAAATTCTGAGAACCATTTTCTGGGGATATAAAATACAAATCATCACCTGAGGTGTGTGTTTCGCTTAAATCAAGCGAAGGAAACAAACGTAAGGACGAGCGTGGCAATAGATCTTCAATCGTGGAATTGCCGTTTAGGCTAAGACGAACGACAGTGCCTTTTTGCCTGTCATTGCCGTACTGACCGACAATGAATACCGCATTATTTGCTTGGTCCCAAGAAAAATTACCCCAGGGGAATTTGATTTCAGAGTGCTCGTCAGTAAATAATATTTTGTCTTCCGACGTGCTCAAATTCAAAAGCCTAAGGTCGACAATGCTACCCTCGGCCACATCCCGACGGCTCGAATAAATGATTTGATCGCCCGCTGGGCTAACCGAATATCCCGACACATAGGAGGAGTCCGTGAGTTTGGACATCTCTTGAGTCGAAAAATCAAAACGATAGATGTTAAAATGCTCGTTGTTATTTTCGTCCATTTTAAAATATAGAAATTTTCCTAGTGGGTCCATTTTTAATTGGTTTGGCAAACTATTCGTCAGCTTGGAAGCAGGGCTACTTGCCATAGATCCAAAGGTCTGGCGATGCGCCATATCAATATTGGCCGTAGATATGTACTGACCATCAATGCGAGGAACAAGAGCAACAAGGGCCCCTGACTTTAGAGACGCTGCAGTTCGCCAGGGACTGGGGGCTGCGATTTCTAAAGCGCTCCCATCAACGGTTATCCCTCTATAAGTGAGTTCAGTACCAGCCGCAGTTGAGTGGCTCTTTGCATCAACTTTGTGGCAGGATGTCAGATGAGTTGCTGCAATAAACATGGAAACGACGGTCTTAAACCCTGCTGGCTTTCGCAACTTCGAGCACACCAGGACTGTTAAGTCTGCAAATAATCTGGTCATTCTGATTCTCCGAGTAGTAGGTCGTCGTTTAAAAATAATTCACGAATATACAATGAATTCCGGCGATTTCATCGTCGCCGGCGGCAGCATGCCTGATTAATTATTGGGCGTCAAGGCTGATCTTGCCGTCGACGGCTCGAGACGTCGGCCTCTACCGAGAAATGTTGCAGCCGATGGTTCCTTTCACGCGCCGCGAAAGCTGATTATCCTTGTAGCGGTCGGAGTCACTTTGTTAGGCGCTTTGTAGCGGAACCATGGCATGGGACTAGAGGGCCTGCAGCTTCGTGAGGACTTCTTCCGTGTGGCCGGCGACTGA
>CANJQY010000029.1 GCA_947476525.1 Oligoflexales bacterium | reverse complement strand
GCTCCGATGGATGACTTGTGGGAATCGCGTACCACCCACCCGGAGAACGTTTTATAAATTGAGAGGATTACTAAAACATGAGTATGACGACAAATATCCTGGTTGCGATCATTACTTATTTATCTTTGGTAACATCTTCTTGCACGCAATGTGGTGCCGAAAAATCTGGTGGTCAGGTTCGGACTATCCGGTTAGGGCACGATTACACTGAAACTTCAGCAGTGCATCGCGCCGCGCTGGAGATCGCCAAGGAAGTGGCATCAGCTAGCCATGGCGAGCTAAAAATAGATATTTTTCCTTCCCAAAAATTGGGCACCGATCCCCAAATGTTTGAGTTGGCGCGTGAAGGTGAGCTCGACATCACAATCATACCCACTTCAAAGATAACGTCTACGTTTCCGCAATTGGCCCTTCTTGATTTGCCTTTTTTCTTTCCAAATTTGGGGGCTTTCAACAAGATGTTAGATGGACCAATTGGCCTGAAACTGTCTGAACCATTTGCGTCGAAAGACTTGATCGTGGCATCGTATTGGGTTGGAGGCGCGAAGCAATTTACAAGTGATTTTGAGATTAATTCGGCCAAGGATTTTATCGGTAAAAAAATGCGTGTCATGGGATCTCTGATGATCCAGCAGCAGTTTGAGCTGCTCGGCGCAAAGCCGGTCATCATCGACTTCTTTGATACGCGAAACGCCCTCATGACCAAGCAAGTCGATGGTCAGGAAAACCCTTTAACCTCAATTTTGGAAATGAAGTTCCACGAGGTGCAAAAGTATTTGACATTGTCGTCTCACGCTTATCTGACATTTGCTGTATTGGTTAGTGCCAAAAAATTGGAGACGTTAACTCCAGAGCTGCGTGAAATTTTGCTAAGCAAAATTCGCGACCTCACCCCCCTGTATCGGCAGCTGGCGGCCCATGAAGATACGAGTGCTTTGGAGGAGATTAGAAAATCACCGATTCAGATTCGTGAATTATCGGTGAGTGCTCGTGAGGAAATGCAAAAAATGATGTTAGAATTGTTGTTCGCTACGACGGATCAAATAGGCCTTGACCTGATGAAAATGGTCTACTCTGAATTAGGCATTGCGGCTCCCCACGACGCGGGCCTGGTCATCGGGTTGGATGCTGATATGTCTGGTCCATCTGCGCTCTCAGGCCAAGCCATTTCGCGGGGGATTCAACTCGCCATTCACGAGATCAACGAAAAAGGGGGTATCGCAGGAAAACCATTGCGGCTCCTTGTGAAAGATCACCAAGCGGTAGCCGCTCGCTCAGCGTCGAACATTGGGGAATTTGTCCAACGCGGGGGCGTCAAGGCGATTTTTGCAGGGCTTCAAAGCGGAATTATTTCCGGAGTGCTTCCCCAAATCCAAAAGGCTGGCATACCATTAATGGTGTCATGGGCCACAGCCACAGCGTTGACCGAAAACGGGTTTAAACCAAATCCTGTGTTCCGCCTAAGTGCTAAGGACGGGGCTGTTGGTCCCTTTCTGGCGCAAGCGGCGATGGCACACTCAAAGAAAATAGCTATGGTGTTCGAAAATAGTGTTTGGGGCCACGGCAATGAATTAAGCATTACCAAAGCATTGTCTAAGCACAACATAAAGCCCGCCGCTAGTATCTATGTGAATGTCGGTCAAAAGAATATTTTCGAGGCCGTAAAGGCGGTAGAGGATAGTCGTGCTGAGGTCATGATCATGGTTTTGAACCCGGCGGAAGCTAAGGACTTTATATTGGGGACGTTTGCACGGCCACGGCAGATTCCCATCGTATCCCATTGGGGTGTAACTGGCGGTTCATTTGGCAAGGATCTTGCGAGTCAGCTCCAAAAAATTGACTTCACGTTCTTTCAAACTCAGGGATTTTACGGCAATCCCCGCAGAAAATCCGCCGAACTGGCGACTCGCTATTTAGCTACATACGGCGGAGCTGAGGCGATCGATATCAACGCGCCAGCCGGCGTCATTCGAACCTACGATATGATGATGATGCTCGGGCAAGCCTTGGTCGCGAGCGAAAAGAATTCGAAAATTTCTGTGTCTGAGGCGCTTGAAAATTTGACTGGATTTGAAGGCGCAGCGGCGTCCTACATCAAGCCATTCGCCAATTCCCTTCACGAGGGGTTTGATCCTAAGTTTTATACTCTCGGAAAATTTGATGACAAAGGGCGAATCGTGCTAATTGGCCACAAGTAAAACGGAAGACGCTTGCTGGAGAAGTTATGATACATAAATTAAAAGTTGGGATGCGGTTTGGAGTATGTCTAGGGCTCTCTATTTTTGTCACGGTGGTGGCGGCAGCTTATTTATCAGGTTCAGCCAGACTTCAAAGTGAAAAAACACTTTGGAATGCGCAATTGGTCGCCCGCCTTGATTTACTTGAAGCACGCTTATCGCATTTTCAGGCGACAGCGCAGTCATTTTCTGAAAACAGTTATGTGTCCAATGGCATTATCGATGTCATTGGCCGTTCTGCCTACCTGCCGCGAGAACTTGAGAACATGGATCGAACGCCGGGTATCGCAAAAGTGTTGCTGACGGACTTTAATGGTGGACTCATAGCGTGGTCGGGGTCCAGTGAAGCAAAGCTAGGCCTCCTCGACATCGTCCGATCGACCATAAATTCAGGGAAACCTCGAGCCTGGTGCGACGCCGAACACGAACTACTGTACATGAGTCAGCCTGTGAACTACTACAATACGCCGCAAGGCGCGTTGATCGTCGCTATCGATGTGCCGGGAGTTAGAGAGTCCATCACTTCCAAACTACAGGCATCACAAAGTGACGGCACGTTTTTTCGTGTCGGCTGCGCAGGTGTCCCGTTATTTAATGAGGAGAAAAAAATAATTACACCGCAGGGCTGGATGTATGAAATATCATTAAAGCCTGATCCCGTGCGGCATCCTATGCAGTTCTCTCTAAAGATGGATATTTCCGCTGGAATCCCATATTTGAGCTTGTTTCTTCCAGTGTTGATAATGATTGGAAAAATCTTTGTGCTCGGTTTGGTCTTTATGTATATAGGCGGAATGATCGCCAAGAACATCGAGCTAGAACTGATCGAGGCCAGAGACCTTGCCGTGGCGGCGACTGCAGCGCGGTCCCAGCTGCTGGCAAACATGAGTCATGAAATCCGCACACCCCTAAATGGAATATTGGTTAACCTTGAATTTTTGCATGATGAAATTACGACTGTTGACAAGAAAAAATCAGTTGATGACGCATTGTCGAGTGGCCAAATTCTTTTGCGACTTTTAAACGACATTCTTGATTTTTCGAAAATTGAATCCGGCTTCATGATATTGGATCTTGCGCCATTCGACCTCGTGCAGGTGATCCAAAGTTTAGAGAATTCGTTTGGAAACGTGTCTAACGATAAAGGTTTAGCGCTCAAAATGACCATTGAACCTGATGTAGCTAATTGGGTGCATGGAGACAGCCTTAGAATCAGACAGATCCTCAATAACCTCGTTTCCAACGCACTGAAGTTCACGGCGCATGGAGCTGTGTCCGTAAGAGTGAGTGTTGGTTCGCACGACAACATCATATTTGAAGTTTCAGATTCTGGTATTGGGATCGCTGCCCACAATATAAAAAAACTCTTCAAACCGTTTATACAGGCCGAGAGCGGCACCACGCGAAAATTTGGCGGGACGGGATTGGGGCTATCGATCAGCCTGCAACTTGCGACGTTGATGGGGGGCGATATTACGCTAGAGTCAGAAGAAGGAAAGGGGACCACAGCAAGGTTGACTGCGCGTCTACCGGCCTGCCGAGCACCGTCGGAAGTTATGACGCAAAGTGTTTTGGTCGATGTCGGCATTGTTCCGCCCCTTAGAATACTGGTGGCGGAGGATAATCTTATCAACCAGTCCCTGATGAATAGGCTTTTGCTTAAATCCGGCCACACAGTAGTCATTGCAAACAACGGAGAGGAGGCGCTTGTTCACTTACTAAATGGAGTTTTTGACGTGATTTTCATGGATTGTCAGATGCCTGTGATGGATGGCTATGTTGCCACGTCGAAAATCATAGAGCTGTATCGTGAATCTCGCCCAATAATTATCGCGCTAACTGCAAATGCCTTTAAAGAGGACCAGGATCGGTGCTTTGCGGTGGGAATGGACCTTTATCTGTCAAAGCCAATCAATAAATTGAAGCTTCATGAGATTCTGCTTGAAGCAAGAAACCGCATACGCAAAGTGAGTTGAAGCCTTTGCTTCGAACTCACTATGACATCGAATATGGTGACTAGCGTTGGCCGATTGCAGTCCACTCGGGAGTTGTCGCGTGGATGTTGGTCGTAGGAAGATTTTGGGTGCCAGCGGTTAAAAATGCGACGTCCCATATTTTTCCAAGAAGAGCAGAGGCACGGCCGATTCTAGGTTTAAGGTCGGCTTCAAGCCAAGCATCATCATTGGCACCGGCCTTCATGTGATCGTATACCGTTCCAAGCCCGTTGAAGGCGTCTCCTGCGTCAGACCACGAGACATGTTGGAGTTCAGCGTTGTCTAGATCGTTACCGATGGAGCGCTCTAAACCACTGCGGCGTTCGCCCGCAGATCTTTGTACAGAGTCAAATAGGTGGGCGTCGTCTAGGCGATCGACTAAGGTGGTCTCGTAGTATTTGTGTACGCCAGGGTTGTTGATGGATTGGCCATCGTAATCGCTGCTTGCGTGCATAGGCTGGGTCATGTCACCAACATAGTGGCCCATAACGCCGGCGACTTGAATCGCGCGTTCAAAATTACCGGCTCGAAGTGCTTCTACAAGTTGAACGTAGAAATCACTAACTCGCCACATGGCCGAGCCATTTTTTTCGACAAATTGAGCTGTTAGTTCGTTTTGTGCTTTGCCCAAAAGAAAATCTGCAAGCTCTTCGCCAAAACGATTTCCGTTATAACTGTCCATTTGAAACCAGTGCATTGGTTTTTCTTTTTCGGCGTTCGGCCCACTTTTCCACTTAATGTCTGGAACTTTAGCGAACTCAATAATTTGAGCGCTATTGGCGTCGAGGAATCTCTTCGCCTGAGGATTGGCAACCATTGAGATGGCAATCCGGTTTACGGTCGTGTGACCTTTTTGGCCCCAAGCAAATGCCTGTGTAGAGCCGATCAATCCAATAACTAAAAACGAACGCACGCAGGTCTGCATCATCTATTTTTACTCCCATAGTCAAACATTTAAGGTGTTTGGTAGAAACGCCGGTCCAATTACCGAATTATATGGGCCCCCAATGATTAGTTGGCGACTGCTCAAAGTCTACATGTCTAGAACAGACAAGTCAAAGATATAAGTGCTCATTTTTAATAAGATTGTGTAAAGGTGCCCCAAAAAATTCGAGTCAGTCGCTGGCGCGAAAGCGCCAGCGACTGACTCCTGAGGCGAAGGATCCCGGTTTACATTTGCAATCGGCCACTAAAAAGCCAACCTTGGGCCTCACATGCATTCAATAAGTCAACTTTTTGCAACCGGATATACATGAAATGTATGGCAAAATTGTCGCCTGGACCGCAGCGGCGCGAGGCGCGATGTTACCGGCCGAGTCACCTCTCAAAAAAGCCCTTGGTCCTTATTGCGTGGAAGTCATAGTTTCCCACTGTGGAATCTGCCGCAGTGACCTCCTTTTTCTGGCCAACGACTGGGGCATCAGGCCAGTCTGTAAACTGAGTCTAGAATTATCATGGGATTTTCGTCACGATTAAGGTATGTACAGCGAGCTATGAGCGTTTATGCTCGAACTGTGATTTATTAATTTTAATTTGAGGAGATTCAGTCTATGCGTTTAATTTTAGGAGCTACAGCTGCATGCATGGCGTTAGTATTTGGTTGTGGTCAGCAGAAGCAGGAGCAGTCTAATGTAAAAGTCGATATTTCTGTTCCTGGTGCTCAGATTAACTCAGATGGCTTGAACCAACTTACAGATTCCTTAGAAGCCATTCGGGCGACCGGGCGTGGTGTTATTTCTTTAGCCTCGCTGATCTCGCTCATTCCTTTTACGGCCAGTGAACTGGCTCAAATCGATGCTGCTCGAAACAATGAATCGGCTGTGACATGTGTCAATTCAATCTGTACCGGTACCAATTCAGGAACATCTCAAGAAATTGACGTGTCGCAAATGGACTTGCCAAATGTAGGCGTGCCACATATTGCAATTAGCAATGATATTAGGCTTAAGTTTCGTTTAGGGAATGCTCAGTTATTCGATGTTTGCAGCATCGAAGGGTTTTCTGTAAAGAAATTCTTTGTGTGGTCTCCATTAGTTGCTGCCCACATCCAACTTAATTCGAATCGTCAGGCTGTGAGCGGCGTGATGATTGGATCGCCAACGTCAGTGGCTCGTTGTAACTAGTTTTTTTCTGCAAGGGAGGTTGTATGTGGACTAATAAATTTTTTGGGGTGCTTGCAGCAGCTGTCCTGAGCTTCTCCGCCGAAAATCCTCTGCTGGCGAGCGAATCTCCGGCTCACGATATCGTGCACGAATCACCATGGCGCCAAGGAAACATGGAGCAAGTCATGGCTGACGCCAAGCGTGAGCAAAAGCCAATGCTCGTTTACTGGGGCGCCGTGTGGTGTCCTCCCTGCAACGAACTCAAGGCGGAGGTTTTTAGCCATCCAAAATTTAATGATCTCATCAAGCCTATGATCGCGGTTTACTTAGATGGTGATCAAGAACAGGCTCAGAAATGGGGAGAAAAACTCAACATCAAAGGCTATCCGACTGTTTTATTGTTAGGCCCGCAGGGTGATGAATGGATGCGCCTCACGTCGAGTACAGATTTTCGTGATTTTGAAAAATCACTGTCATCGGCTGTTGCCGCTTCAGGGCAGGTATCGGAAGCATTAACTCGTGCCGAGTCAGGGAAGGGGACTGCTGGTGATTGGCAGCTTTTGGCCTATAACCGTTGGTTTGAAGCTCCCGCTTTGCAGTTGACTCCAGACGGCGTGATTGCCAAGCATGCGTTACTGATTGGTGCCATTCCTGCAACACTTAAAATTGAGCGTGCGTTACTGGCAGCAGAAGGTTTAGCGGCCGTGACTTCGGCTGTCAAGGCGGTCGAGACAGCAAAATCTGGGGGCGCCCCTGGTAAAACCAAAGCTCAAGATGACGATCTAAAAAAACTTGAAGCGGCCCTGACGCTTGTTCGACCAAGCGTACCTGCATGGCTGAATGCGGTTCTCGCTGATCCAGGGACGGTGCGGTCTGCCAGTGGATTTCTTATTTATCAAAGTGCCGATCTTGTGTCGTGGCTGGAGCCCGCTCAAAATGATGCCCATCAGAAGCTGGAAGCCAGTATTCTATCGGCGATGAAAGAATTATCCCAACAAGCGACGATTTCTCCTGGCACTCGCCTGTGGTCGATCAATCCAAAAGTTGAATTTGCCTTATTTAGAATTGAACCTAAAGGCGGCCTGCTGAATCTTCCCACAGAATTAGTCACTGAGGTGCGCGCGGCTGCGGCACAGGCTGATCACGATGCCGTGAGCATCTATGATCGGCATGCGGTGATCTCGGATGCGGCTGATTTGCTCGAGAAAATCGGCGACGTCGCCGCGGCAAGAGATTTACTCGTGCGCGAACTCAAAAAAACGAACACTCCTTGGTACTATCAGAGTTCTCTCGCAAACCTAGAAAAAAATGCAAACCGAAAAGCCGAAGCCCTCAAATGGTCGTCGGCTGCTCGAGTTTCAGCAAGGGGTAGGGCGACGCGAATTCAATGGATTGTTTCTGATTTGGTAATGAATTCCGAACTATTGATGCCGACCAACAAAAAAGACGTCACGAAGTTTGTGAAGATTGTCACCATATACTACGAAGCCGCTTTAACTGAGGTGGATGGTTTTTCAGGTCGAAATAATGCACGAGCCAAAAAAGTTATAAAGGGCGTGACGCCGTGGTTATCGCAAAAAAAGGTTCGGGCCGTGATTTCGGCTGCGGAGAAGCGGTGTGCTACTTTGGCCCAAGGTAACGACGGGTGCAGCGAGCATTTTTCGGCGTTTAAAGACGCTCGAGTTCTGTAAAGTAACTATTTTGATGTTTTCTCAGCAATTTCAGGAATGTGAATTGCTAAAATGCCTTTAATATCATCATGTTGAATTTTAAAATATAGAAATTTATCGTACCCAATTAATTTAATTAGCGCTTGCTAATTAACTGTGGTAAGATGAGATGGTGTTCAACCTTTAACGGAGAAAATCCAATGGATATCATGAAAATAATCGGAGTCTGGGGCTTAGTCTATATGATCGGACTTGGGGTTGCTGAAGTGCTGTGGCACCGCAAAAAGGGGCTTCCGTATAATTGGCGAGAGAGTTCGGTGTCGATGGCCGATATGATCATTCGCAACGGGCTTACCTTTATGCTGGGAGGAGGGCTATTGACGTGGATTGCTCCCTGGATAAGTACCTATGCGATATTCGATTTACCGATCAAAATCGCAGGCGTCGTGCAGTGGGGCAGGTTGGCGGGGCTTTTTGTTGGACTAGAATTTTTATACTATTGGATGCACCGGTGGGACCACGAAATTCGTTGGTTTTGGGCCACTCACTCCGTCCACCATACGCCAAATAGCATGAATTTATTCACGGCAGAGCGGCTTGGCTGGACGCAAATTATTTCAGCTGCAGTGCTGACCATGACACCACTGCTGGTCATAGGTTTTCACGTTCAAGACGTACTGACAATGTTTGCGATAAATTTGATGTATCAATATTGGCTCCATACAGAGATGATCGGTAAACTTGGTTGGTTTGAGGGGGTCTTTAATACGCCGTCCCATCACCGGGTACACCACGGCTCGAATCCAAATTATCTTGATTCAAATTACGGTGGCGTTGTGATTATTTTTGACCGCATGTTTGGAACCTTTGTGGAAGAAACAGAAAAGGTAGTGTTTGGTCTGGTCTCGCCTGTGGTTTCGATGAATCCTATATACGTTGCATTGCATGAATGGATCAACATCGGTCGCGATATTCGCGATAATTGGCGACACCCGTCTCGTCTTGGTGGTTACTTGTTCGGACGACCGGGCTGGAGTCACGACGGATCTAGAGGAACTTCGGAACAAATTCAAAAGGCAAGTCTGCTGACAGCCTCACCGTGAAAAACAAAGGAATGTATGAATCCGATTGATCCACATAAAAAGAAGCTCCCCGAGATGTCGACACGGCGCCTCGGGCGCCCGCCGAAGGCAGAGGGCAAGAATAGTCGTGCCCTGATTTTGGAGGCTGCACTAGACCTGTTCTCGACGGCTGGGTATGAGGCCACGACGGTGCGGCAAATTGCAGCGCAGGTTGGAGTTAGTGATCCCGCTCTGTATGGTCACTTTAAAAGTAAGGCTGCCATTCGTGAACAACTTTTCGAGATTCATGGACCGCGCGCCCTGTTTACGGCAATCGAAAAAATCGACCTCAAGCAATTGGCTGCCAATCCTCGTGAATTTGCGCGGGTGCGATTGCACGCCTTGGCAACACGATGGTTTGAGCCGTCGGAACATAAATTTTTTCGGTTTATGCTTATGGAAAATCTGAAGAGTGGCATTGAACCCGCGCTCTCGCTGGCAGAAGTTCAGGCGCCCATGCGCAAAAAACTATTTGAACTGGCTCGCTGGTTGATCGAAACGAAAATGGCCATTCCAGCAGAGCCTAATTGGTTTGTAGGTCAGTTTATCGGACCCATTCAAGCCCTACGAAGTGAGGTGGCATTCAGCGGAGAAAAAATTGACCTTGAGCAAGTCAAGAAACGGCTGGACGTCCATTTGGAACAATTTACGGCCGTTTTTCTGCCGAAGCTATGACCTGTCAGAGGAGGCCTCAACGCAGGTTCACGACAGAAAAGAAAAGAAAAGAAAAGAAAAGAAAAAAGCCGCGTCAGTTGTGACGCGGCTTTTTCTATTCGATTACTTAATTTTGGCTTCTTTAAACACTACGTGCTTACGTAGTCTTGGATCATACTTCTTCAGTTCGAGCTTGTCTTTGCCCTTCTTCTTGTTGGTCGTGTAAAAGTAGCCTGTGCCGCCTGTCGAAACAAGACGAATAAGTTCTCTGGTGCCTGCTCTTGCCATATCAATCTCCTCAAAATCCAGTAAACAGTCATTTAACGAAGGAACCTTCTACCAGAAACTAATTACGCCTGTCTACGATTTTTAACAGCCCCGAAGCGGAATAATTCCGATTATTGCCATAATCCGCTGCAGTGGCTGGGCTGAGCATAGGGCGGTTGGTGGGCGAAAATTTGGCGGGCATAAATTCAAGAGTTGAATCAAGTGCGAAAAAAAAGGATAGTATTAACAGTAAATTACTTGATTCTAGAAAGTGTGGAGGGTGCCATGGGGCGTTGCCTATCGATGTTGCCGTCTTTTGCGGTCCTAGTCTTGGGACTAATGTGGGCCGTGGGCAGTGACGCCAATCCATTGGCGCTCAGGCGCTCCGTGTTTCGGATTGAAACGATCAGCCAAGACCGAAACTTCGTCAATCCATGGCGTTTGCAGTCGCCCGGTATGGCCTCGGGCACCGGATTCTATATTGGCGAAGGGCGAATTCTCACCAATGCTCACGTCGTGGCCAACGCAAGCTCGATCACCGTTCGACGTGACGGCGATGCTCGCCAAATGACCGCTTATGTTCAGTTTATTGGTCATGACGTAGATTTAGCCATTTTAGGCGTCGAAGATCCTGCCTACCTCAAAAATGTTGAGGCATTGGTTCTAGGCAGCGTTCCAAGGCTGCGTTCCCCCGTGACCACAGTTGGATATCCCATGGGCGGAGATCAGGTGTCGATGACTGATGGAGTGGTAAACAGGATTGGTTATCAAACGTACGTTCATACTGAAGTGGACGACCATTTGCTGGTTCAAGTCGATTCGGCCATCAATCCCGGAAACAGTGGGGGCCCAGTGTTCCAAGGTCGTAACGTCGTCGGCGTGGCGTTTCAAGCTTTAACCAGGGCACAAAGTGCAGGATTTATTATTCCGGTTCCTGTGGTTCAAAGATTTTTAACCGATTGCAGCGATGGCAAATACGATGGAGTTCCTGATTGGGGCGTCGAGACTCAAAATTCGGTGCTGAACAATGTTGCTTCCGCGGTTTTTTATCAAGTTCCGGCTAGCGATCGCCGTGGCGTGTTGATTTCCAGAGTCCAAGACTGGTCTACCGCAAAAGGTATCCTGCAGCGTGGGGATGTTCTGATGTCGATTTCAAGTAAAGCTATTGGCGTCGACGGCAAAGTGGATTTCGAGGGTGAGAGGGTTAACTTTGAGGCTCTTTATGATCTTCGACTGATAGGAGATAGAGTTCGTTTTGAAGTGCTGCGAGAGGGAGAAATCCGTGAGCTGGTTGTGACGGCGGGGCAAGGCAAAGCCCACCAAAATTCGGGCTTAATATATCCGAATAGACCTAAATTCACAGTATTCGGCGGCATTGTATTCACCGCCCTCACCCGTTCGGTCATGGAGCTGTGGGGTGATGCGTGGGAAAAAAATGCGCCACTTTTAATGAGATATTTATTGTCAAATCCCTTTGATTTTGATTTGACCGGTGAACGCCGCCCAATTGAGGAGCTGGTTATTGTCAGTGATATTCTTGTCAACAATGCCAACAACTTCCTTGAAGTGACGAGTCCAGTGGTCGATCAAATTAACGGCAAGAAAGTCACGAGTGTCAAGATGCTCCACGACACGTTGCGTGGTTTGACCGAAGAAACATTGAGGATTGATTTCATGTTTAGTCACGATCCTTGGATCGTCAATGCGAAAGAATTAAGGGCTGCAGATAAAGAAAATAACATCAGATATGGTGTTTCACAGGAATACTGGCTGGAGCCCTATTCAGTCGACGGCGCCGTTACGAGGGGAAGCAAGCGATGAAACAACACCATGAACGCTCACGGTTCCTGGTCGCGACTATGGTGGCAGCGCACTTTATGTGGCTGGTATTTCCCAAAGCCGCTTTGGCGGAAGTCAAAGAAATTTCCAGTTATGAGGCTAGTATTCTGCATTTAACGGTTACCCGTGCAGCCCCTGATCCCGAATCTCCGTGGGCGTTGCAGAATACGGATATCTCTGGAAACGCAGGTGTGGTTATTGGGGGCAATCGCGTGCTGACTCAAGCGAGTTTGGTATCGCGCGCCGTGTACATTCAAGCACAAAGAGTCGACGACGTCGAAAAGATCCCTATGGAGGTGGTGTTCGCTGATTACGAGGCAAATTTGGCTGTCCTAGCTCCGGTGAAGGGGCACAGTCTCAACAACGTAAAGACTATGAATATCGGACAAGACGTGCCGCTCGGTGCCGACGTATTTTTAGTGGCCATCGAAAATGAAAGGCAGTTGCAACGTGTTTCTCTGCGGACCCTTGAAATTGGGTTGAGAGAGTCGTCGATCGGCGGTATTTCTCTACCAATATATAGTTTGGGTGGGCAAGCTCGTACCAGTTGTAAGTCAGACCCGATTATTCGTAAAGGGTTGCTGGTGGGCATGTGTGTTGGAGTTTTGGATTCGCAGCCGCAAGTTATTGCAGCCAGTGTGATCAATCATTTTTTGGGAGATAATTTATCGGCGGCGTCCTACCGCGGTTTTCCTGCTATAGGCGTCTCGTTTGTTCCCGTTCGTAGCCCTTGGCACAGAAAAATACTGAAAATTGCTCAGGGGAAGGGGGCCCTTAGGGTGGCAAGAGTTTTTGAAAACAGCCCGTTCACTGATTGCATAAAAGTGGATGATGTGTTGACGGCCTTCGACTCGGCGGCGATTGATCACCGGGGATTCTATCAGCATCCAATGTGGGGTGCGGTTCAACTTAGGCACTATATTGCCGAGAAATATGGCGGATCCCCGCTGACGATACACTTTGCTCGTGCAGGCCAATTGAAAAGCTGCACTCGAAATTTAATTCGATTTTCGGGGCAAGAATCACTGGTTCCTGGCCCTGCTAATGGTGGAGGAGTGGCCCATGTTATTTTTGGAGGTTTAGTTTTCAGGGAGCTTACGGCAGATTATTTGACGGTGTTTGGACGTGATTGGCGGCAATCGGCTCCCCAAGAATTGCTGTTTTTTTACACGTATTTAAACCTTCCAACAGCGAAAAGAGAACGCAAAGTAGTTTTATCGAACGTACTTGGCGATGAGTTCAATAGCGGCTATCAGAAGTTGTCGAATCTTGTCGTTGAGGCCGTCAATGGGCAACCTGTGACGTCAATAGCGAGTTTAAAAACAAGATTGAATGCTCCAGGCGTTCTGCGCGGCGGTATTGAATACGCACAATTTGATTTCTTGGGCGGGATTCAAATAGTTTTGCCATACAAAGGTACATCGGAGGCTCACAAACGCATCGCGAGTGCATATTCGGTGGCCACGTTTGACAGTTTTTATACCAGACTTTGAGGCAACATGACTGACGTGGAATCGCTTGGCATCGAAAAAATAAGGGCCCTCAAGGTAGAGTTTACCGTTCACAAATTTGAGTACATTGAGGGCGGAGGAACACCTCGCTCAAGTTCGATGCTCGGTCTTGACGAGCACGCAATAATCAAAACATTAATATTTGAAAATAAGGAAATTGGACCCCATGTGGTTTTAATGCATGGTGACATGAATGTAGACACCAAATCTCTGGCCACCGAGCTTGGCATGTCGAAAATATGGTCATGTGCGCCGGAGATTGCGACTCAATTTAGTGGGTGGCCAGTTGGGGCGACCAATCCATTTGCTCTAAAAATAGACATGCGGATTTTTTTGGAGGAAAGTATTCTTGCACTGCCAAAAATGTATATAAATGGCGGTGGGCGCGGCTTGCTTGTGGGCCTGGCTCCTAGGGATTTTATTCGTGTGGTGCAAACAGAGCTTGTTCATTGTGCGAAGGAAAAACGTGTGTTAGGTTGAGAGCTTAAGAATTCTGGGTACTACAAACATTGAGTTGAGGTGGTTGAGTATGAAGTCATTGCGTTGGCGTTTGATGTTGATTGCTGGTCTAACTTTGTTTTCTGTTTACATATTAATTCCTACAGGAATTTATATGTCGCAACCGGCAGAGTTGAGAAATGATCAAGTGCACATGAGCAAGATGCTGCCAAGTTGGCTCCCAAGCGGGCATTTGAATCTTGGACTTGATCTCCAAGGTGGCGTCCAGTTGGTGCTCGGCGTGAATTTATCCGAAGCCGTAGAGAATCGTTTGGGGCGCATCGGTACCGATATCGGGCATTGGGTCGAATCACCCAAAAAACCGACTGGAATTAAATCATCTTACGTCGTCAAGGGCGAAAATAAACTGCGCGTCGATACGCTTCCTGGTGCAGACCTGGATGCGATCAGTAAAGAGGTCCTTAAAGACTATAACGCCTTGGAGAAAACTACGACAAACGGTGGAATCATCGATTTTGCGTACCGTGCCGATCAAATTCAAATCATTAAGAATGGCGCCCTTGAGCAAGCTGAACGCGTGGTTCGTAGCCGAGTGGATAAGTGGGGCGTGACGGAACCGATGATTAATCGTCGCTCGGATGGTTCGATCATCGCACAACTTCCCGGCTTTAAAGATCCAGAGAAAGCTAAAGAGCTACTTGGTCGTACGGCGCAACTTAAATTTAAAATCGTGGACGACGAGTTCAAAGGCCTTGAAGCCTTAGCCGGAAAACTTCCTCCTGAAGTCACGCTGGACCGAAGTGGTGGATTGTCTCTCGTCAGTGAGAGTCGCGAAAAAATATTGGAAGTCACGAAAGGTCTCATTCCCGCAGACCGTGAAATCGTCCTTTCACGAGAAATTCTTGCAGGCAACAAACAAAGATTCCATTCGTACGTAGTCCATGCGGCAACTGAAATTTCTGGTGATGATGTTCTTGATGCCGTCACAACTGTGGATCAAGGCGGCATGGACTCCCAGCCAGCCGTGTCTCTGCGTTTCACCACAATTGGTGGAAAACGTTTTGAGGAGGTTACTGGAGCCAACATTCGCAAACGAATGGCGATCGTCCTCGATGATCTAGTGGAGAGTGCGCCGGTGATCAACGGCAAAATCGGTGGCGGTAGTGCCTTGATTACCCTTGGCGGCGGCCGCGACTATAACACCAAAATTGCAGAAGCACAGAGCTTGTCCATGGTGTTAAAATCGGGTGCACTTCCGGCTACAATTACAATTTTGGAACAACGGCAAGTTGGAGCCTCCCTTGGACCTGAGCTTGGCAAGCGTGGCGTGATGGGCGTGGTTGTTGGTCTAATCTTTGTTTACATGTTTATGATCGGCTATTACCGTCGTCCTGGGGTCATTGCCGTTTTGGCTCTGGCGCTCAACGGTATTTTTCTGCTCGCAAGTATGTCGATGTTTGGCTTTGCATTGACCTTGCCGGGGATTGCGGGCTTCGTCCTTTCACTCGGTATGGCGGTTGATGCCAACGTTTTAATTAACGAGCGTATTCGAGACGAACTTCGGGCAGGTCGCGCACCACGAGCCGCGCTTGATACAGGCTTTAAACGCGTATTTTGGACCGTTATTGACTCCCACGTGACGGCACTGTTAGCGTCATTTATTTTGCTTGGAACAAACACCTCTGGCCCGATTCGTGGCTTTGCAGTGACGTTGGCCATTGGCCTTGTATTGTCTCTTTGGACCTCTCTTTATTGCTCCCACGTGTTTTTTGATTGGGCCGTGTCGCGCCAAACTGAGCCGAGCAAAGTTCTTGCTTGGTTGGGCGGAGAAAGGGCTAAAAAGATTCACGCGTTCAACTTCAACTTTCTTAAATACGACGTACCTGTGACGGTTAGCGTAATTTTGCTTTCCGTAGTTGTACTCGTCACTGCGGCGACTAAAGGTTTTAACTGGTCTATTGATTTCGTCGGTGGAACAGAGGTGGAGGTTTCCTTCGCTCAAGATGTGACAACTGACGAGCTTAGGGCCGCAGCCGCGAAAGCTGGTATTCACGATCTTACGATCCAAGGGCTCAAGGGTGGAGACAAAGACTATTTGCTTCGCTTTGAGGAGGCGAAGACTCACGCAGGTGAGTTGACGGCTTCAGAAAATGACGCTGCTCACGTTTCGGGTGGAGCCAAAGTCAACCGTCTTCAAGATGCGATTCGAACAGACCTTGCCGCTAAAACTCCAAACATCACCCGAGTTGATTATGTTGGTCCGCAGGTAGGTAAAGAAATGCGAAACCAAGGATTTATTTCGATGGCCTTTGCCATTTTTGGGATCATGATTTATTTGGCGTTCCGCTTCGACTTCCGATTTGGCTCTGGAGTCGTGCTAAAGCTGATTCCCGATAGCTGTGCCATGCTCGCGTTCTACCTTGTCTTCTGGCGGTCATTCGATTTGACGGCGATTGCGGCATTGCTTACCGGTATTGGTTACTCGGTGAACGACGTCATCGTAGTTTTTGACAGAATTCGCGAGCGGATGCACAACGACCCATCGAAGCCGTTTGCTTCGCAGATCAACACATCCCTCAACGAGACCCTGACTAGAACCATAAACACGTCTTTGGTTACAAACCTTTCTCTTGTCGGAATTATCTTTTTTGGACCTGACAGTATTCGCAATTTTGCGATTGCCATGTCGTTTGGAATCGTGGCCGCAACGTTTACGACCAACTTCGTAGGAAGTTCTTATTTGCTGTGGATTGACCGCGTTCTGAGATCGCGCAAGGAACGCTCCCATTCTGGGGTGCCGCAACGAGCGTAGCGCCCTAGGGTCAGGTAACAGAGTCAACACAGTCCGCAATGAACCACATGCTCGCAGCGCACATTAGCAGTAGCATGTATCGCACCTCGCTATCTTGCACAGCGTTCTGTGTGATGCCACTGGCCGCAAAAATAATTGGTGTTATCACCAGTGCGAGTTGATGCCATTTTTCGGTCGACAAATATTTTTTGATTGTCAAAACCCACAAAACGATAAACCCCAAAAGGGCCAATGGTGGGACGATGCCGCCTTCTACTGCGTACTGCAAATACATGTTGTGAGCCTCGTACATCCTTTTAATTTGGCCGAGTCCAATTTTTTCATAAAAGGGTTTGCGATCAGAGGATTCCAGTCCGGCCCCATGTCCAGTTATGGGTGCATCCTTAAACATTTCCCAGTGGGCGTGCCAAAACGCAATGCGGTCGTCCGGATAGCTTGTTTCATGATCGCCTCGCTGTCCAGACAAGACGCTTTGAAATTTACTAGCGATTGGATTTGGAACTGTGATTACTGCTAAAAAACAAAGGGCACAAAGGACTCCTGTCATCAGGAAGGTCTTTTTTTGGAGCAACTTAATTCCAAGCAGCAAACATGTGAAAGCTGCTAACACGATGACGGTGATCGACTGACTAGTTGCAACGATAATGATGGCCGACGTCGCAAGCACCCAGCTTTGCCACTCCTTAGGTCTACCCATGGCTCTTGCGAGGCTCCACGGTACTAGAACTATGACAGAGTAAGCAAATGTCAGTGGGTGGCTATAGAAGCCTTGTGCCCGATGAGTTTGCCCAACAATTTGAATGCCCTCGAGCTTCCAACCGAGGAGAAATTGAGACACGGCCACTATCGCCATCAAGGCGAATAGGATGGTGACCAAATTTAACAATAGGTTTCGGCGCAAAGCTTGACCCCGTAAGCTGACACCTGCAACAACCATGGAGCACGCAAATGTATATCCGAAAAAAAAGCGTGAAGCCTCTTTGGAATCTCCCCGAGCAACAGTCGCAAACATAATGGAAACTATGATCAGGGCCCATAGTATCAGATAGTAGCGTGTAAATGGCGTGGAAAGCGATAAGCGTAATGATTTTCCACCATCACGAATGGAAAAAATAATGAACATGAGCATGGCAAGCCCAAGTCCGATATTTTGTCCAGCGACTCCAAGCGGAGCTACCAAAATTGCTAAAAATGGGACGCTCGTAGCAATTTTGGACTGGGCATCTGAGTGTTGAGTCACGTTATATTCTCCAAAGGTTACAAATTTTTGCACTGCAGGCTTGGAACCCGCCTAATGCTGGCTCCTCAAATCAAGAAACCAGTAAAGAGGTTTTTTTATTTTGTAAGTATTTAAAGCGATACTCCTGCCATCGCCTCCACACAGCGACGTCCCACGGATCCGCGTTGCTTCCTGATTGCCTAACTGTGGAGTCAAAATAGGTCATAATATTTTGGTTGAGGGGAATAGCGCCGGTACTCTGGCTTGCCAAGAACGTGAGGGAGTCGAGAACCAGTGACATGGTATCAGAACTTGCACGCGCAAGGATCAAGGCTTCGATGCTTCGCATTAGCAGCTCTGACAGGCTAGGCAATGTTTGAGAATCTGACGCTTTTATTAGAGCGACGGCGCAGTTAATAATTTTTGCCTGAATAATTTTGTCACTAAGGATTTTATTATTGTGGAGCGCAGAGGAAATTATTTCACTAACCTGCCGTTTCTGTGCGTCACTGTAATTGCTAAAATCTACACTGGCGAGGAATACCCAGGATTGCAAGAAGTACACACTTTTAGCGCTTAGGCAGTTTTCAGCGATGGCGCTGAGGTCCCTCAGCTCTAGCTTGCTCTGGTGCGCCTGATTGATCAATTGAGACGGGTACCCAACCCGCATGATGCTAGACCGTAGCGAGTTTGTCAGAGCAGCCATGGCAGTAGCTGATAACGTATCGGTTTGCAGCATGCTCTGCGCAGAGTTGTAGATTTTTAAAAGTAGGGTCAACGCATGATCTTTTTCTTTGAATCCACGCCAAGCGTACTCGGAGATTGATTGACTTATTTTCTGCATAGTGTCGAGTGTCGAGGCGTTCTGAATTTCGAGTTCGTAAATGCTAATTAGGTGCTGCGTCTGCGGACGAAGGTCAAGATCAACAAGCACTGCCCGTGCTGAGTCTAAAGAAAAATGAAGTTGCAGTCGTGGAATCAAAAGCTCGAATTTCGCTGAGAAAATTAATAAATCCTCTTCTTGATTTACTTTGATCGTGTGCGGTTCCATGATCGGTATGAGGCTTGGAGCCTCGCGCAACAGACAATGGTGCGCCTCTTTACTAATCCAAACGAAGCTTCCGGTGCTGTGGCTTTTGCGCATTAAATTCAGCAACTCGATAACCGCCGAAGGGGATAGGGGCGTGCGGCTAATCGCGTGCCGGGACGAGTCCGCTGTCGCGACTATGCTTTGATCTACCCACGTGAAGTCACAGTGGTAGAAGCCGGTTACGTTCTTTAAGAACGGCATCATTTGATCCATTTTTGTTACACTAGCAAGTCCTGGATTTATGATAGGAAGCAGCGAAATCAATACTCTCAAACGGCGCTCGGCAAGGTGATCGGCGTCAAGGTATATCGCGGCACACAGGTTTAAGGCTTCAACCACTGGCCTGGAGCTTTGTTCCGGGTCTATAGATCCGGTGATTCGCTGTAAATTTGATTCAATCGATAACGAGGATTTCTGGGTGAGTTTAAATATATATCCTAATATTTCTTCGTTTCGAACGGCTAACAGCATCGCTGGAATTTTGTTGCCTATCAATTTATCCGGATCGTGATCAATTGTATAGGTAGAGGTCCTCACGCCGATGCTCGCCGCCCACAATATATTGTTTTGTCCTCGCATCGCCATCATTTTTTGAGCGCTTTTGCCGGTCATTCGCGTGAGGGCCGCTAGGGAGCTCAGGTTTGTTCCTAATTGGTCAAGTTTGCTCCAAATTACCACGAGTGCAGGCAAAAATAGTATTGGCACTATAAATATTTTCTGCGTGGAATGATTTTCACTGGAGGCTCTCATAAGCGCCATTACGGTCCCGCACATGGTAAGTTGCACGGCTGCAACGACCACCGACGAGGTCCATTCGGAAATAGGTTTATCTTGTGATTTTATGCGCCGGCGAAAGCTGTTCTGGATGCTCTTGGGATCAAGGCGATGTCTTTTGGACAGGGTTAACCACCCTGCCAAGGCGAGCAAGCCCACAAGGTGCACGAGGCCCTGCCAAACCGCTGTTGCGTGAACGAGTTCTGGGAAACTCCAATAATTGCGAACTGGCCAGCCGAGCATCGTAAAAATGGCCACCGCAAGGCAGGCACTGGACCGTGCTTTGACAAAATCGCTTCGTTCAATTTCTAAGCCATCAGCCGCAATTCCAAAGGCTAACCAGGTGGTCCAAACATTTAGAATTCCACAGGTGGCATAAAGCGTGCCTTGAGATAGGCTGTTGGCGTTGTAGAATAGGACGCCGAAGCATTCTATCATCGCAATTTCTGCAAGAAGGGAGCGATGGTTGACAAAGGGGTTTCTGACTTTTTCTACTATCCCACAGTATACGGCGACGTAGGTTGCGGTGATGATTGCAGATCCAAAGGAAAATGCAACAAGCACTGCGATGAAGCCGCTAAAGTTGGGAGGTACGATTCCCGTCGATTGGATGACCAAATGGGTGCCCGTGATGGCAACGGACAACGCCGTAACCAGTGTGATTGTCGCGGAAGGAGAATATTGATAGGGCTTCATACTTTACTTCCCCGCCGTCTTTTGGGGCTGGAGGACCGGGAAACTCAACGAGAATGTCGTTCCCTTGTTTATTTTGCTTTTTACCTCTATCGTACCGCCAAGATCCTGCATAATACCGTGAACGATGGATAGTCCAAGACCAGTTCCTTGGCCTGGATCTTTTGTGGTAAAAAATGGCTCAAATATTTTTATAAGGTCGGCTGGTGAGATCCCACAGCCTCTATCGGCCACTTCGACTAACAAAAAATGTTGTGTGCGGACGGAATTAGAACTCGTGCTAACGGAAAGTTGACCGCCCTTGGCCATCGCTTGAAACGCATTTTTAAACAAATTGATGAACACTTGGGTTAGTCTATTTTTGTCGGATATCAGCGTATGTATTGGTGCTTTTAGATTTAGCTTGGTCTCGTGATGAGTCGTCTTGGCTAGGCCAAGCGTCGCTAATTTTAGCGACGACTGAATGAGTTCGTGAATATCAACAGGTTCCAATAATGGTTTGACCGGACGCTGTCTCGAGTAAGCTAGCAAATTTTCTACGATGGATTTACAGCGTCTTGCCGCGTGTTCAATTTCCACAACATCTTGATAATGCTTTCCTGTTTTTTTCATTTCACGGAGCATCATTTGGGAAAAAACGAGAATGCCGCCGAGCGGGTTATTTATTTCGTGTGCAAATCCGCCTGCTAATTGGCCGATTGACGCGAGTTTTTCATTTTGGGCCATTTGGTTTTGAAGTTTTTTGGCATCAGTCCGGTCACGGTAGATTTGTACGACGCTAGTTTGACCTGACAGATTTTTCAGACGTCGGGTGGCAACTTCGTACCACCGGTCATTTTTCTTGTTGTAGATTTCATAGCCAGGCATGTGGTCGCCTTCAGAGGATTTCTGCATGCGGCAATTTTCGCACGGAGACTTTCTAGCGGCAAAGACTTCGTAACACTTCTTATTTACAATTTTTTTAACGGTAGTTCCTGCAACCTCAGACATGGCCATGTTGGCCTTGCTGATGGAATAGTCGGGTCCTACGACGATCAACGGATCCGGAATGGCATCAATCGTTTCAAGCCATTGACGTTTTAGTTCTTCGACGAAGATGATGGTGTGTTCATTTTTTTTTGTATCTGCTGGGGGCACAAGTTCTCCTAGGGTTTTCGCGGTGAACGATGGTTTCCTTTCGGCACATATTAAAATTTCATGAGCAGTCAGCGAACTGGCCCCGTCAAATGGATATTGGTTCAGCTGTCTGAGGGACGTGGTTGCGGCCCAAAAATATCCGCCAAAAAGTGCCGTATGTGTATGAATTTACATGATTTATCTGAAAATTTTTTGAGCTAGCTTATTCAAATACCGGAAACTCATAACACCGACCGCGCCATTTCGTTAAACATCAAGGCATAGGACTCGTCAAACCCCATTCCAGGCTTTATAAGCATGCCGTCTGGTCGGGTTGCTAGAGCTAGATGGGCCGACATTCGCGCAGGTGCGTAACAGGACATTTGGGAATTTAGTCGGCCAATGATGGCCGCACTGTTTGCCCTCCTGCTTTCTGTGCTTTCAATGAATATTAGATGGTTGCATAGTGCGGCCAATGATGGCCGACCAATGTCCCGAATGTCTTGTTACGCATCTGGGTATCGAGCCAAAGAGATCAAATGACCGAGCCGTTCCACTGACGAAACAGAGCATTTTCTTAATTATTTCGTCCATAATAATAGCCTAGCCCCCACCAAAGTTTCCGTGATATAACTTGACTTTCAAAGATGAATTTACGCTGATGAAGCGGAAAGTTCAAGTTTGGTGATCAACTTCCACTGGGGCACGATAACTTTGATAGATGAGCCACTGGACATAGAGAAAATAAGACAAGCAGGCCGGAAAAAAATTCTATTCCTGTCACATGCAATCCGACAAATGGCCCGAGTAGATAGCATATATTCCAAATGAGAGCCAGTGGGATGCCTCATTTAAGAAAAGGAAACCATAGTTATGCAGTGCTTATTTTGCCAAGGCACTATGCAAAAATCAACTGCTCCGTTCAGCTTAGACCGCAAGGGATATCATATTTTTTGGGATGAGATTCCCGCTTGGGTTTGCACTCAATGCGGCGAACCCTATTTTGAATCAAATGAAGTAGAACTGATTCAAAACGCAGCGGCGGCGGTTGACAAAGAGACCGAGCAATTTAAAAAATCGGGGACTGAAGGTTAGATTGCGCGGCAGGGGTCGGCAATGGAACTGAGGGTTGCTCTTGCACAGGTGCGTAATAGGACATTTGGGAATTTAGTCGGCCAATGATGGCCGCACTGTTTACCCTACTGAATTCTGACGCCGTAACGACCGATAACCGGACTACTGAGGCCCATCTCGAAGTGGTTCGCTTGGGAATGGCCAGTTCTGGAAAAAGATTCGAGTTTCCACTACATGCAACTGAATTCTTTAGCCGGTGGTCGTAAGACTTGCGAGCAACAGACGATATTTCCATAATGTCGATCCTCAGTGGGGGCGTTCCCATTGGTTATCGGCAAACTGGAGAGCGAGCTTTAACAGCTATAGATATTAGATGGTTGCATAGTGCAGCCACTGATGGCCGACCAATTTCCCGAATGTCTTGTTACGCATCTGCGATCAATTTCTTTACATCTATAGAAAAATCATGCATACTTTTTCTGGTTGGGTGTAAAAATCTTGAGGTATTACGTTTGGATAAGTCAAATAAAAATAGATATTTAACCTCTCAAGTCGTCGAAGACCTCGAGAGAAAAATGGTATTTATTGGGGGCCCCAGACAGGTTGGAAAAACAACTCTGGCTAAAGAAATTATGAAAAAATGGGGCAAAACAGCAGCATACATGAACTGGGATCGAAGTATTGATCGCGATAAGATCCTTAAAAATCAATTTCCAGATGCAAAGCTGATTGTGTTTGACGAGATTCATAAATATCGCCGGTGGCGAGGTTTGGTAAAGGGCCTTTTTGATCATTTGCATCCTCACGTAAAGATTCTTGTCACGGGCAGCGCACGTCTTGACTATTATCGATTTGGCGGGGACTCATTGCAGGGGCGTTATCACTATCTTAGGCTTCACACCCTTTCAGTCAAAGAACTATCGCTTAAGACTCAAACGGCCTTCGAACAGCTACTGAGGCTCGGAGGTTTTCCTGAGCCTTATTTTGCAAATTCTGACCGTTTTGCTAAGCGCTGGTCTAGAGAATACCGTCAACGGCTTGTTCGGGAAGACCTCGCATCATTGGAAGCGACTCAGAACCTAGACAAAGTAGAATTGATGATGATTAGGCTTCCAGACTTAGTTGGTTCTCCTTTGTCGCTCAACTCTTTAAGAGAAGATCTTGAAATAAATTACGCAACTGCCAAAAAATGGTTTTCAATTCTTGAGAGGCTTTACCATGTTTTTAAAGTTCTACCTTTTGGATCTTCAAAAATAAAGGCGGTAAAGAAAGAATACAAGCACTATCACTTTGATTGGTCTCTGGTCGTCGACCCTGGTGCCCGATTCGAAAATTTAATTGCTTGTCATCTGCTCAAGTGGTGTCACTGGTTAGAGGATACCGAAGGCGACGACATGGAGCTGCGCTATTTTCGTGATATAGAAAAGCGAGAAGTTGACTTTGTAATCGTAAAAAATCGCAAACCAGAACTAATTATCGAAGTAAAATCCAGCGACAAGAATCCAACTCTTGCTCTGAAATATTTGCATGCAAAATTTCCAAACGTCCGGGCTGTTCAACTTTGCCTTCATCTAGACGAGCCATTTCGTACCAATGACGGGATTGAAGTGCTTTCTGGACTTGATTTTTTAAGTCAATTGCCTGTGTAATGAATTAGCGGCAAGCTGGTGCAGTGACCATTGCCTACAAGACCAATGAAGGTCAAGAAAACACCATCGATCTCGATGTCGTATATGCTGTCCCAACGGCGATGACGAATCTCGCCTCACCTGTTGTTACCGGTCAATACCATTGACAGTGTCTTTTCCTACCTCGACGCCCAGAAGTCGCTTAGAAATCATCGAAAGAGTTCGAGACGATAAGCTGGCTAGCTGCAAAATTGCCATCTCAGCCTTGATTCGAGGGTCTACGCGCTCATTGGGAGGCACTATGATGCTCTCAAAGCGTCCAAGACGGTCCTTGGGAATCCTTATCTTAAGGGCTCCAACACCCTTTAAAACGTAATCTCGTTCTGGCTGGTAGCCATTTCGCTTATTATCCGACTGATTCTGGGCATGAAACGGTCCTAATGCCATGGCGAACATTTCAATAAATTACTTTTTTAAATCTCTTTGTTTAAGCTGACGATGACCTTCAAAAACTGTAACGATCTCAATCGTCTTTTTATTAATCCGATAGACTAGCCGATAATGTTCAATAAGCAACTCTCGCAAATTTTCTTGATTAAACTCAGGGACAACCCTCTGTGTCATGGGATTAACTTCCGATATTGTTTTGCAAGTTCGTACTTTCGCCCTTTGTTCGAAAAATCTAGGACCATTAAAAAACCTTGGTCAACCCAAGACGCACAAAGCTGTGAACTCGTCCTTGGTCTAAATCCAAACAAGTCGGCAACTTGACGGCTCGTAATCACCTCAAACTCAAGAAATAGGTCTAAGACTTTGCGTTGTCGCGGATCTAATTTGCGGATCAGCGGACTATGATCGAGATTCCCTTTTT
>CANJQY010000028.1 GCA_947476525.1 Oligoflexales bacterium | reverse complement strand
ATTGAAGACGTTCAAAAGTTCGTGTAAAAATCGATTAAGCTCCGCCAATGAGTAGAATTTATTTTCACGCACTCGTTTACGAGCCCAACGCCAAAATACGCCCAACGCATTTTCAATCAAAGCCTTGTCTTTAGGCTCTCCAGGCCGCATAGCGAGTGGGGCAGTTCCATAATATTCACAAAACCGCTGAAATTCAGCATTTAAGTCGGCGTCATAGCGGTGAGCCTTATTAACGGTAGTCTTCGCATTGTCGACCGCCCACGTACACGGAATGCCGTTAAAATACGTGAACGCATTGGCAGTGGCCGGTAACATGTGAATTTGTTGCTCCGTCCGCGTTGCCTCGGCGTAGAACAGTTGACTAAAACAAAGAATCGCTCCGTACATCCTGCACGAGACGTATTCACCAGTTGCAAGGTCGGTATAGCCAAGCCCGACAGCATCGCCCTTATAGTCCGCTTCAGCACGTACACCTGGGTGATAGGTTTTGTGGAGCTCCAAAGGGACTCTAGGATAGCGCCTCTTGAACTCTCGCCAGAAAGACTCATAGCCGACCGCGCTCAACGCCGGATCGCTAGAAACCACTATGTCGTCTTCCCAGAGCTGACTCACCGATTCGCCGGCTTCAGTCGCTTGGCGGAAATTCTCCCACGGTACTGTGTGCGCCCACGGCGCAACGTATTGACTACGACTGTTTACGGTCTCCTTTGAAGTGTCTGCATCCAGATATTTTTTCACCGTATTTTTTGAGATCCGAAGAGCTGATGCAATCTTCTTCAAACCAAGGCCTAGAGGCCTCAACCGCCTAATTTCATGAATCATCCTTGACCCCTTTGCAATACCTTGTAACGTTTTTCCCATAGCAACTCCTTTTGCTGATTTGTTAATAATCAACAAAAGGATACAGCCATACGAACTGAATGCCGCCTGCGCGTTAACAGAGAGTCAAACCTCGGTGAAATACCCGGGGTCAAACCCAAGTGAAATACCCGGGGTCAAACTTAGCTGTAAGGAGGGGGGTCAAACTCAGGTGAAATAGGGGGGGGGTCAAACTTGGTGAAATCCGGCACGTAAGGCATTCAACGCCTATTTTGGCGTGGGCTATTATATGAAAAGGCGCCTTTTGCGAGTGCGCTAAGGCGAGTAGGTCGAAATGTAGTTTCGGAAAAAGGTTTTTCAAGTGCGTTGATCTCTCGATCTGAGACTCCTTGGGTCCGAAAGTGTGCTTGCCAGTCTTTTACTGAGGCCCCTCATGCTGCAACCTCTAGCCTCTCGGGTAACTCATCATCTGTTGCAAGCTTGGACCACTTAGATTCCAATTTGATCCCTAATTCCTCGGCGCAAAGCATTCGGATTGCGGCTTCGTTAATTTTAGACATTCGCTTTTCTCCGGTTTGTTCCCATCGCAGAATGCCGGAAGGAGTAACGCCTAATTTTTCTGCCCACCGATTGCGATTCATCTTAAGTGCTTTACGAAGAAATAAGATTTCTTTGCCACGCAAGGGAACCTTTTGCCAAATGATTTCCTTGGCGATCATGCGATCGATTTTCTCTGGAGGTAAATCGATGAATTCCGCTTCACCGTCTTTACCAACAGGTGCATTCATGAGATAGACATATTCCAGACCGCATAATGTATAGTGAATGGATTTAGACTTCATTTCCCTGACTCCTTAAAATACGGTGATAATCAGTAAATTCTCCGATTCCATCAGCCGACATATAACCGTTAATTTTAACTCACTTTCATCGTAGCCAATCACCTTGAATGCACCATTGGTTTGCACTTTAATTGTGTATGCCGTGCGACCAACCGATCTAATGTCCTCGTCGGTCACCGCCCTGTCCAAGCTTGTTTGATCGCAGTGGATTGAGTAGCGGAACCGTCCTTCGCTGAGGAGTTTCTGGATTTTCTGAGCCGACTTTCTAGACACACCAACCCCTCACGATTGGTTGAAATGTAACATATTCAATTGAATTAATCAATTAAATAAGCGGCGGATTGACTGCTGAAGCTCCTGTACTACTGTACTTCCGCTTTATTATGCTGCCAGCTTAAAACTGGTGATAAGACCGTCCACTTCAGGCGTCTTGGAGTATCGAATCACGGGAATTAGGGTGTAGTGCCGCGATAATCAATGTTGACGATTTCATTGGCGATTTTATTTCTCTCTGGTATTAGCCGTACTTTGGATGTGCAGCTCAAAAAACTTCGTTTGTTGTTAACTGTAAGACCTGCGGGCAACGGACGATATTTCCATAATGTCGATCCTCAGTGTGGGCGTTCCCACTGTTTACCCTCATACTGGAGAGCGAGCTTTAACAGCTATAGATATTAGATGGTTGCATAGTGCGGCCAATGATGGCCGACCAATTTCCCGAATGTCTTGTTACGCATCTGGGCTAAACTCAAATCCCCGTTCTTGAAACCCGCAGAGTTCGGCCTTTTTTAGCAGAATATTACGCGGCTTTCCCATCTAATTCAGCCAATGCCGTAGTAGCTTTGGTGAACTCCGGGTTGAGTTTTAGGGCTTTGCGAAAGCACACCGCAGAGTTCATTTTGTCTCCAAGTTTTTTGTAGGCAATGCCCATGTTGTAGTAAATGGCGTAGAGAAGCGGAGTCTTCCCTTCAAGCTGCAAAGCTGCCGCTTTATACATTTTTAAGGCCCCAGCCACGTCATTTTCTTTCGACATTTTGATGCCCGCATTATTCAAAAATTGAATGATTTCCTTTTCGCCATGAGTCTTGCTAAGTACGTTTACAATATCGTCATAGTTGCCTTGCTTGACCTTGACGCCTGCGACAACGGTCGAAGTTACTTTATTTGTGACGTCGACCGCTGCCAATTTTGACATGTGTTTTTCAGCCTCAACTAACATGTCAGCATTTAGGCAGGAAATTCCGGCATTTTCGAGCATCTTAATATGGTATGGGTTGAGGTCCGCAATTTTGTTGAACATATCAGCAGCTTCTTTGTGTTTATTTTCTAACATAGCTATCGTGGCCAGTTTTTGAAAGGCCGTGACCGATTTTTCGTTATTTTTGAGAATATTTTGAAATACGGATTTTGCACCAGACACGTCAGATTGCTTCAGTAAAATATCGCCCTTCAGGGCCATCGCTTTTTCGAGTCCAGGGCTTAGGTTCAAAACTTTATCGGCGCTGTCTAGGGCCATCTCAAAGATGTTGTTGAAGTAGGCGGAGCGAGCGTCACGAAAGAGCTGCTCGGCCTCCGTAATGGACGATTCTGTTGTTAGGAGGTGTTTGAATTTTAATACCGCAGAAGCCTTTTGAAATGGCTTTGTCAACACGTACGGAAGATCTAGCTCAAATAATAGAGTAAGGACGCTGCTTGGGATCGTGTCGCAGACAAATAAATGAGTCTCGCTACCGTAGTTGCCCGTTTCACGAATTTTTTGGATGAAAACGATGCCGTTCATTTTGGGCATTTCCATCCTAGTAATGAACACATCAAATAACTGCCTCACGGCAACTTCATAAGCCTCTTCAGCTGATCTAAAAGCCACGACGCGGCGAAATCCGCATTCCCCGAGGCAAATTGTGAAGAAATCGACTTCAGCCTGAGTAGGCATTAGCACGGCAACCGATTTTGATTTATCTAAAGCCATTCTAGAAATCCCCCCATTGTAGAAAATGTGAATCGGTTGATTTAAAAATCTCTTGACTAGAACTGAGAATATTACCGTAAAATTGGGTACTTGCCGGTTGCATTTTTTTTGTCCGACTTGGCAGCTGTGCACCTTGAAGGCGATTGTGCAGGGACAATTTGTTGGGATTTGAGCAAAAATGGTATGGGTCCCTAAGGAAATTCAACTTGTATGGTTTGGCGGATAAATGCTAATGGATTCCTGTTACTAGGTTAACTCCAGGTCGTTAACCCCCAATACTGTCTCAGTAGGCATGTGGGATACTCCTTTAATATTCAGAAAGTTTTATTGTATGACTGAGCAACGCATGATTGATTTTGAAATTAAGATTTCCCATCAAGAACACTCGATCGAAGCCTTGCAATGTGTTGCTTACGAGCAGCAAAAAGCCATCGATAAAATGCAGGCCATGATAAATAATTTGGCTAAAAGACTGGAAAGTGATTCGGAAGGTCGAATAGAAGTCGGACCAGCCAACGAAAAACCTCCCCATTACTGAGGTGTCCCTATGACCCAAAAAGTCGAATTATTAGCACCCGCCGGCAACCTTGAAAAACTAAAAACGGTATTGCGCTACGGCGCTGACGCAGCATTTCTTGGGGGCAAGGCCTTTAACCTGCGCGCCGGGTCCGCCAATTTTTCCATGGATTCGCTGCGTGAGGGCGTCACCTATGCCCATAGTTTAGGAAAGAAAGTTTACGTTACTCTTAACATTATTGCCCACAATCGTGATGTGAAGGCTCTTCCTAATTTTATTAAATTTCTGGACGAAGTAAAAGTTGACGCAGTGATTGTCGCAGATATTGGAATTATGGCCATGGTGCGGGAGCTTTCAAGCTTGCCCATTCACGTGTCGACCCAGGCGTCGACCGCCAACTGGATGACGGCTAAGGCATTTTACGACATGGGGGCGAAGCGGGTCGTCCTGGCGCGCGAGCTCGGACTTGACGAGATTAAGGTGATAAAAGATAAGGTTCCAGACTTAGAGCTTGAGGTTTTTGTTCACGGAGCGATGTGCATGACCTACTCAGGTCGTTGTACGATGTCTAGCTACATGACCCAAAGGGACTCCAACCACGGAATGTGCGCCAATAGTTGCCGGTGGAAGTACGCGTTGGTGGAAGAAAAGCGTCCCGGAGTCTATTACCCTGTGGTTGAAGATGAAACCGGTAGCTACATGTACAATTCAAAGGACCTTTGCACGATCGATTTTTTAGACAAAATCATTGAGGCAGGTGTTTCTGGTTTAAAGATTGAGGGTCGTAACCGCGGAGTGCTTTACGGCGCGACGACCACAAATGTTTACCGCGCGGCGTTAGATAGCTATGTGGCTGGTCAATTTGCGGTTCAAGATGATTGGATCAATGAACTGGAAACGTATCGTCACCGCGGCTATACGACTGGTTTTTTCCACGGGAAACTGGACCGACACGCCCAACGTCTCGACGGAAAAAGCGACGAAAACTACGTGTTGGCCGGTGTCGTTCAAGATGTAATCGGACCAGGGCACTACTTGATTACAGCTCGTAACAAAGTAACGATTGGTCAAGAGATCGAAGCCGTGCGTCCTGGAATCCTTACTAAAACTAGGATTCAGGCGTTAAATTTTGCGAACCCAAAAAATAACTTCGGCATGAATGATACGAAGCCTGGCGAAGAAATTTTGATGACCTTAGACGCGCCTCTTGAGGTGGGTGACCTGCTGCGAATTCTCAGCAACGATCACGACCTGGACGACAACTAGATCTCGGCTCACCAATCTAAGACGTAAGCAAAAATCAATGGTGCGACGATGGACGCGTCCGATTCCACAATGAAGCGAGGCGTGCTAATGGACACTTTGCCCCACGATATTTTTTCGTTGGGGACGGCACCTGAATAGCTGCCGTAGCTGGTTGTCGAATCACTGATTTGACAGAAGTAGCTCCATTTAGGCACCACTTTTTCCATGTCTTGTTCGATCATGGGGACAACGCATATCGGAAAATCACCGGCAATGCCTCCACCAATTTGAAAAAATCCAATGCCAGTGGTGCCGCAATTTTTGATGTAGTAATCACACAAGAAGATCATGTAATCGATCCCGCTTTTTAGAGCAGAACGTTTAATTTTCCCTTCCATGACCCGACCAGCGAAGATGTTTCCGGTGGTGGAATCCTCCCAGCCAGGGACAATAATAGGAAGGTTTTTTTCGCATGCGGCAACGAGCCACGAGTCTTTCGGGTCAATTTGATAGTATTTTGTGAGCAGGCCGCGTCGGATTATTTGGTACATGAACTCGTGGGGAAAATAACTTTCGCCGTTATCTGAAGCCTCTTGCCAGACAGTCATGATCGCACCTTCAAGTCGACGAATCGCCTCGGCCTCGGGTATACAAGTGTCAGTCACCCGGTTTAAGTGGCGATCTGCCAGCGCTTGTTCGGCCTCGTCACTGAGGTTGCGGTAATTTTGAATACGTTCGTAAAAATCATGGGCGATTAAATTGTAAAGATCTTCTTCAAGGTTTGCCCCCGTGCACGAGATCGCGTGAACTTTACCTTGTCGAATCATTTCGGCGAGACTAAGCCCAATTTCAGCGGTGCTCATAGCACCGGCTATTGTGACCATCATTTTCTGGCCGGAAGTAATGTGGGTTTTGTACGCTTTTGCGGCGTCTTTAAGTGCAGCGGAATTGAAGTGACGATAATGATGTTCAACAAATTTCGAAATAGGACCCATGATCGACTATCATCCCCAAGAAAAATTAACAATTTAAGCAAACATATACTCATAAAATAACGATGGCCACAAACTATTTTTTGTGGCCATCGTTATTTTTATGGGGTTTCAATTTTTCAGGATCCCGAGTCTGCCTCATTTATGTCCTCGGGCGGGTGCCCGGCAATGTGTTTTTCGGCGCGCTCGTTTAGCCACTTATTTATGCGTGAAAAGTCGCCAAAGCGAGTGTGCTTTCCCTCTGATCCAAGGAAAACCATGGCCACTGCGGTATTGTCCACCAAGCGATTTAGAACCGTTAAGCAGTAGCGAGCGACATCTGTGTAACCAGTCTTGGCACCGATAACCTCGACCCCTTTTCGTCCAAGTAACAAATCCGTACTGCCGATATCAATTTTATGGGCTCTCCCCTTTTTGAAGCCCACGATGCGGTCTTTTTTGGTTTGCATAATGGTCGTCAGTTCAGGGAAGCTAGACGCGGCCAAGATAATTTTAGTGTACTCGCGCGCCGTGGATACATTATATTTTGAGAGTCCGTTGGGCTCGGTAAAACTTGTATTTTTGAGGCCAAGTTCATCGGCTTTGCGGTTCATGTGCATCACAAATTCTTGCAAGATCATACCGCAGCTTTCCATTAATGCAGGAAGCGCACGGTTATCACTGCGCATCAAGGCGGCCTTTAAAATATCATTATTTGAGTAACTCCACCCCGTGGTTAGTCGGCTCTTGTCGCCGCCTTTAGCTAGCATGCGATTTTCTGGGGTCATAACGTGCAGGCTGTTTGGGTCGAGGTGCTTGCAATTTTCCTTGAACACAATGGCACTCATGAGTTTTGAAAGGCTTGCGATAGGTCTGACGTCGTCAGCCGCCTTTTCATACAAAACTTGGCCCATCGGCACGGAAACCACAATCACACTAGGTGTTGAGATTCGTGAAAGTTTATCCAACGGCTGTTTTGCAACGGCGGGGGACGGGTTGGTGCCTACAAACATCGCTACCGCCAATAAGGCCGTGAAGTAGTGGAAAGCTGGCGAACTATTTGTGAAATTCATCGACATCCCTTTCCGTGATCAAACCTGCCGAGTAAAACGGCACCAAATAGTGCAGCGAAATATCGACGGTACGGCTGCCAAACACACCTAAGCTATCGGAAGAAACGGTCCAAAGCTGAAGCTGTTTCTCGAAATATCCTAAAAACCATAATACCATGGTGTAATACTATCATAAATCAGGCCTTTTACCCAATCGCTCCTCTAGTCTATTTAGACGCTCGTTCATCGACGAAATCCGCCGAATGGACGCGATTTCTCGTCGCCACTCCTTGGCTGGCATAGCCGGAAACCCCATGTATTCTCCTGGTATTTTGATGGATTTAGTCACTCCAGCCAAGGCTCCTATGACCACTCGGTCGCCAATTTCAACATGATTACTGATGCTGGTTCCTCCAGCCAAAATAACCCAGTTTCCAATTTTAGCGCTGCCAGCCACGCAGGCGCCTCCGCACACGATCGTATGCTCCCCAATATGCACGTTGTGGGCGATGTGAACGCCGCTGTCCAGCTTGGCACCTCGTCCAATAACCGTCTCGCCCATGGCGGCGCGATCGACCGTGCTGCCCGCCCCAATTTCGGCATCATCTTCGATGCGAACAATTCCAACTTGTGGAATTTTTGCGATCGAGTCTCTTCCCGGTGCAAAACCAAATCCATCAGCACCAATGGTGGTGTTGCCGTGAATAAACACCCGGCTGCCGAGGATGCAGCGGTCCTCAATCACGACGTTCGCGCGGATGATGGTCGATTCTCCAATTTTTACATCTCGCCCTAAATAGCTGTTAGGGAAAATCACCGAATGGTTCCCAATGACGCATCCTTCAGAGATATAGGCCCCTGGATAAATAGTGACGTTTTCCCCCACCGTGGCTGATTTACTGACGTAGGCACGAGGGTCAATGAGCCCCGATTCAGGTCTGGTGCCAACAAACATTTGAAACGCTGTGGCAAACGCCCAGTATGGATTTTCATGAACGATTTGGGGCCTTGAGCAATCTTCAGCTAGTTTGCCCACAATGACAACCCCGGCCTTTGTGGTCGCAGCAAATTGCAAATAGGCGGAACTGGTCAAAAATGTCAACTCGTGGCCTTTGGCCGAGTCAATCGGTGCGACGCCGCTAATGGTGGGAACGTCGGAGTCATTCGCGGCACAATGTAATACACCGTTGAGCTTTGTGGCCAGTTCAATCAATGAGATTTTCATTTTTCATGGTCCTTTCTTAGTTTTGCTCTATTAAACTTGCCTTATTTCGGAACGAAATCGTCAACCAACTTCGAGGCTATGCCTACATAGCCTTCTGGCGTCCACGCCTTCATTCGTTTCTTTTCGTTTTCGGGTATTTCTCGACATTGGTCGATCGCCTGGTGGATCATGTCTCGAGTGACGAGGGGAGCACCTCGCGTGGCTGATTTAAGCCGTTCATAAGCATCCACCACGCCGAAGCGTCGCATAACTGTTTGCACCGGCTCGGCCAAGACTTCCCATGCGGCATTCAAGTCTTCATGCATTTTTGTTGGATTTGCCGCAACTCGGTCTAGCCCCCTCAGAATACTTTTCCATGACAACAAAGAATGCCCAATAGCCGTCCCCGTTGCACGAAGCACAGTGGAATCCGACAGATCTCGTTGCCAACGACTGATGGGCAACTTTTCCGAGAAATGGTTCAACAGGCTTGAGGCTATCCCAAGGTTGCCTTCTGCATTCTCAAAAAATATAGGATTAACTTTGTGGGGCATCGTCGACGAGCCAACTTCTCCTGCGACAGTTTTTTGCGTGAAATATCCAAGCGAAATGTAGCCCCACATGTCACGCACGAAATCGATAAGAATAGTATTGAAAAGTTTCACCGTCGTCATAAATTCAACGAACGCATCGTGGCTTTCAATTTGAGTGGTCAAGGGATTCCAGCTTAAACCCAAGCGGGTGGCAACAAATTCTCGTGAAATTTCCGACCAATTTAGGTCGGGGCACGCGGCCGAGTGCGCATTATAATTTCCGACCGCGCCATTAAATTTGCCGAGAATTTCTTGGCTCACGATAGCCTTCCGTTGGCGGCTTAGACGCCACGCAAAAACAGCCAGCTCTTTTCCCATCGTGGTTGGCGAAGCCGTTTGTCCGTGCGTTCTTGATAGCATGGCAGAAGATTTTAGCTCGCGCGCCAATTTTGAAACCTGGTTGATGAGTTGATCAAACGCAGGAATAATAACTTGATCACGGAGGTCTCGAATCATAAGCCCGTAGGCCAAATTATTAATGTCTTCACTCGTGCACGCAAAGTGAATGTGCGACAAAACAGCGGGCGGAGATTTCATGTTGATCAGAGAGTTGCGGAGCCAATACTCCACCGCCTTAACATCGTGATTGGTGGTGCGCTCAATGGCCTTCACCTCAAGGCTGGCGTCCTTGGGCACGTCACCATTTGCAAGGGTCTGCAAATGTGTACGAACATCAGTCGGTAATTCTAAGACGGAAGGTTTTATCATCGACAAATGCAGCAACCAGGCCGCCTCAATAATAATACGGTAGCGAATGAGGGCACCCTCGCCAACAATGGATCCTAACCCGTCAAGTTGATCGGTATACCTGCCATCCAGTGGCGACACGGCAAACAGGTTATTCGTTGTCATTTGTTCACTCCCAAGTATTCGGATTCTTGAAAAAAGGCTGGGATCATTTTTTGCGGCATGATCCTGGTACGATATTCCACAGGAGCATAAATTTCTACAATTCTGAACTATAACATTAACACGTTACAATTCTTTTGCTAGCCATTAGCCTGCCGCCAAAGTGAGCACACTGGTTTTCGGGAGTTGGACGATTTCTTTGCAAAGTCTTCATTAATCACTTGAATTCAAAAGCTGTCCATTTTATGAATGGGTGGAAGTTGTCACATCGTTTGGAAAGGATCTTTGACCATGAATCATGTCTCGATTGTAGTTGGTGCCCAATGGGGTGATGAGGGCAAAGGTAAATGGGTCGACGTTCTTGCTGCAAAGTCAGATATCGTCGCCAGGTATCAGGGAGGTAACAACGCCGGCCACACCATTTGGATTTCAGGTACAAAATATGTTTTACATCAGATTCCTAGCGGGGTTTTTCAAAAAGGACTGGTATCTGCCATGGCGGCAGGTGTGGTCATTCATCCGGTTGGTTTGGTCAATGAAATCGAAAAAATGCAGTCCAGTGTTGCGATTTCCCCTGAAAGTCTTTGGATTTCCGCGAGAGCTCACGTCATTACGCCGTGGCACGTCCACCTAGACGGCGCAAGGGAGTCAACCGCCTCGACCCCAATCGGAACCACGAAAAAAGGCATTGGCCCCACCTATTCTGAAAAGGCCAATCGCACCGGGCTGCGCATGGGCCAATACGCGAAATCTGAGGCGAGACAATCGTGGGTTAATGGCATGCTCGAGTCTGACCATAAATTTCGGGAACATTTCAACGCCAATCAACCCGCGTGGGACGAATTTCACGCCGCAGCGGCAAAAATATCCGGCTTCGTGTGTGACGTCGAAACTCGGCTGCGCAAAGCTATTTCCGCTGGGAAACGAGTGCTATTAGAGGGAGCTCAAGGAACTCTGCTAGACTTGGATCACGGTACCTATCCGTTCGTCACGTCAAGCAGCACCTGTGCCTCGGGTGCTTGCACGAGTATTGGGCTGCCACCCAAGGCGATTTCCAACATTTATGGAATTGCCAAAGCCTATGTAACAAGGGTTGGTGCAGGTCCTTTTCCCACCGAACTATTAGACTTAGTTGGCGCTGAAATTGCTAAAAAAGGCCACGAATTTGGAGCCACCACCGGTCGTCCGAGGCGTTGTGGTTGGTTTGACGCCGTAGCGTTTCGCTATAGCGCCGCTGTGAATGGTTTTGACGGCGTGATTGTCAACAAAATGGATATTTTAACGGGATTTCCAGAACTAAAAATTTGTGTCAAGTATCGCCATCCGACACTCGGTGACCTTGAGGACTTTCCGTGGGACGCCGAGGTCCTTGCCAAGTGCGAACCGGTTTACGAAACTTTTCCTGGCTGGAATCAGGAGATTCCAAAATCTGGAACCTTCGAAGAAATGCCTGAAAATGCACGTAAATATATTTCCGCGATCGAGCACCATACCGGCACCCGCGTTATGTGGGTAGGAACAGGGCCAGGTCGAGATGAGATGCTCGTAAGCGGTAGGTAGGTGAAAGGCTCAAAGTCCAGCGTGCCGTCCAGTTTTTGGTATGTCGCCAGAAGTCTGCTACAATGAATAGGTGTGCTGTGGGACATTGGTCACGAGACCTAATTTTAGGAGTGTGACATGAGTAGAATGTTAAATCTCTTTTTGACCTTAATGCTGACGAGCTTACTATTCAGTGGTTGCAAAAACGCGGCCTCAAAACAATCTGCCCCCCAGCCATCGACGGCTTCTGATCCTGCCTGCAAAAGCCAAAGTTTGGAAACCTGTAATTCGCAGCTTGAATGCGCCGTGGATGGTGCCAAGTGTGTTGGTTCTGGAGTCTACTGCGGTGGATTCAAAGATTCGGCTCAGTGCCCGCGAAGTTCGTGCGATTGGAGTGGCAAGGTTTGTGTTTCAGGAGTGACACAGGCCGCCCCAGTCGTGGCGCAGTGTGCGGCGAAGAAAGACCTCTCGGAATGTAACGCTTCGGTAGGATGTTCTTGGACCGGAACTCTTTGTATGAATGTGTCCACACCTCCGCAATGCACCGCTTATACAGCGGGCATTTGTCCCTCGATTACAGGGTGCAGTGTGGTGAACAACCTGTGCGAGGCACAGGTATCTAATAACTGTTCAAATTATTCGACGCAGCCTACTTGCGCACCTGTGACTGGATGCGCGTGGGATGGTGTGGTCTGTAAGGCAGCAAACGCAGTAGTAAACTGCGCTCTTAACAACTCTCAGCAACTTTGTGCCGTACAAAACATGTGCACGTGGGTTGGTAATTCTTGTGTAAACATTCAAACGACGAACACATGTCAGGGGTATTTAACGCAGCCTAGTTGCCCAAAAAATCTTGGCTGTGTTTGGAACGGTACAGCTTGCAATGTCGCCGGTGTTCCGACGACAAACTGCGCAAGTTTGGCAGGAAACGCCACAACATGTGACGGAACAAAGGGCTGTCAGTGGATGAATAACACCTGTGTGCCATCCATGTGCGCAGGCCTAACTTTGCTTAAGTGTGCGTATTCACCAAACTGCACTTATATTCCATTTGCTGGATGTTACCCGAACAAGTGATTTTGTGTTTTTAGCGATTTAACGCGACCATTTTTTAAGGTGCCCAGACTGCTTAGGCTTGGTGCCTGGTCCAACCTTTGCAGTTGTTTTATTTGCAGCTGTTTTATTTGCGGTTTTTTTCATTGAGTTGTGCAGGGCCATTTGCTTACTCTTTTGCTGGGCCTTTTGCTGTATTTTTTTCTTAGCCACTAAAGCTGCAGAATTTATTTTGAAGACATGTCCATTTATGTGTGCCCACACATCCCCGAAAAAGCTCAAGCGGCCATTTTCCACGACAATTCCACCGCCGTCACTAACTCCGTAGAGGGGATGAGTGATTAATTTACTTTGTTTTAGTAGTTCAACCGCATATTCAGGTTCTGGAGTATAATGCGGAAAGAATTCAAAATCGACAAGTCCCATAGCATCAAAGTTGCCAATGCCAACGGTATTTTCATCGCGGTCAAATTTTGGGTAGCTCGCAGTAGCAATGCTTGGTGTCATGACGATGGCTCCGGCGGATAGTCCCACCAGCACGCCCCCACGCATGACGAAATCCAAGAGTAAGCGGTCGAGGTGATTGCGGTAAATCGACTTCAAAAAATAGAAGGTGTTCCCACCACTCAAATAAATCATATCGGCAGTCTTGAAAATCAGTTCTGCATCGGGAGTCGAGTAGGGGTGATCGATATTGAACAGAGCCATTTTCTTGACCCCATAACTTGCAAAGGTCTCGCGAACGTAATCGAATTCAAAATCATGAGCATGACTGGTGGAGGGGATAAACACCACGCGAGGATTTTTTTTGCCGATGAGACGAATGACTTCGCGGTCTATCGCTGCATTTTCTTTGTCGTAACCACTGTAGAGGACGAGTTTCATGGCCGTCTATAGCCCATGTCTCATGTCGCGAACCATTTTACCGAGAGCCTTGAGGATGGTCTCAGTCTTTGTCGTCATTTTAGTAATTGGAATCAAGGAGTTTTCAAGGCCGCCAGTTTTATCGTTGGGAAGCATAATTTGATCATTGATGAACGCTGAAATGACGGTAAACACGTCCTTCTGTTCAAGATGCTTACGGCTACGCAGAATTTTGTCCCCGACGTTACAGATCGCATCCCCGGTGACGCGGTCTCGCCGGTTTCGAAGTAGAGAACGAGCGCAGATTTTAGCGATCACGATTTCTTGTTTGGTGTCGGTTTGTTTGGCGCATGCGGAAACAAGACTCATGTAGGATTTCTGAAATTTTTCTGCCCACAAACGACGTAGTTTCGTTGGTCTAGAATCGGTTGGCCGGCAATAGGTGGAGGCGATCTTAGCCATGAAGTCTTTAATTTTGAGGGGTGTCCAATTGTGATTTAAGTGCTTTGGCAATTCGCGCAAGATGTCTCGCATTGAATAAAGAGCATCTTTGGTAATGCCATCAGCAACGCGGTAATGTTTCTTCTGCTTTGTTTTTCGCTCCCACCATTTAAAAGATTTTTCAAAGTTGGAGACCAAGCTTGGACACTTGGTCAGCAGTAATTCCGAGTCATGACGTGAGAATCCGGTTTTTTCGAGCATAAGTCGGCGTCGTGATTCTACAAACATTTTGTCAAATTTTTTCAATTCTTGATGATTTTGAAAACGATTAATCTCAATTTTCTTTCCCGTATTAATAAAATGCTCGATTTGAGCAAACGTCTGTACGAGGTACCGTGACTGAGACCGTTGTTCAACTAAGCTTGTCGACCAGCGATCAACGTCATCGAATTTGTACTCATGATGAAACAATCCAAACTGACGAATGGACCCATAGTCAATGATGCCACCATTGGCTAGGATGTTGTCTCCGTCCCACGCGAGCCAGCAGAAGATGTATTCATTTTCGAATCTTGCAGCCATCTCAGCAAACGTACGACTAATTTGTGAAAGTAGGCGCTTGTAACGATTTTCACCCGGAGCTAATGGTGCCCAATCACCGTTGGCAAGCTCCCTGTTAATGAAAAAATCCACAGAAGCTTTGAGGCGCGGTAGATTTCCTTGTTTTAAGTGATTGAAGAAGTGGCTTGGACGGAGCAAATTTTTTCCCGCTCGCACGTTGATGCTTAAGTTTCCTGGGAATTCGATGACACAAAGAATGCGCTCGGTTGGAATGTCATTTTTGTGCATGATTTCTGAAAAAATGGCACCTGTAACACCATCGTCCAACTCACTATAGCCGCAACCGTAGCTAATGGATGGGTCGCCCGTCTTAAAGAATTTTTTAAATATGTGTGTGGCAGGACTAAGGCACGTGGCCCCGGTGCCACAGCTTGTGATGTCCCACGTTTTACCCTTCGACTTCCAAGTGCCGTTCCACAGGCTGCGACCATCACCGCTGGTGAGTCCAGTTTTTCCTGGGTGCTGCAATTGAAGGTAGCGAGTTGCCATGTAGTGGTGAGGTTTTATGCCTGAGGAAGGAACTTTGACATCGTTGAGCAGATCATATTCATTAATAATTTGAATGGCAAATGCTTCGAGTAGATGGGATTGCAGCTGTGGATTCATGGAGCGCGGATGATGACGGGGCAATAGTCCCATTTCAATCGCCAAATCAAAATTAAACCATGCAATTTTGCCACCCTTGCGTTGCCGAACTCGGTATAAAACGTGGGATCCAGGCACTTCGTTTTGCCACGGGTGGCGACCATCGATCGACGAGAATACGGAGTAGTCGTAGGGGGAATGGTAAACGTCTTTTGCTGCGCTATTTTGACTGCTCATTTCCTTACGCACTCCTTTCAGTTATTCATTTGTACCTGTTCGGCGATTACCCCCCAAGACTTTAGCGGTGTTAGTCAGTTAGGATGTGTAGGTAGGGGTTGGGAGAATATTTTCAGCGGATAAAAGCCTTGATGGAGCAGTGTTTCATTGAATTTTCGGATTTTTTTTAAAGTTCAAAAAAAAATAAAAAAATGTTAGTTCTTGCCATTCAAGGCGGTTCAGAGGTTCAATGTCTAGGGCAATATTTTCTATTTTAGGTCTTCTAATAAAAAAATAGCGCTGGTTATGATCATTTCACGGCACATAAAAACGGAATAAATTCTGGAGGTTCAAAATTATGGGCGTCAATATATCAGGTAGATTCGTCGGTGGACTTGCAATGGAAATGGTCCATGACCTTTCAAAAACGGTCATTATGACGGATCCTCCACTCGATAACGGCGGTGAAGGGAAAAGCTTTTCACCAACAGACCTTCTGGCCACGGCCATTGGTGCTTGCATGATGAGTGTTATGGCCATTTACGCTCGAAAAGAAGGTCTCGACCTCACAGGTATGGCAGCTTCCTGCGAAAAACATATGAGTACTGATCTACCTCGGCGGGTGGCACGGGTAGACATCGTCATAAAACTTCCAGAGGCATTAACCCCCGAGCAAAGGGCCACGTTGGAGGGGGTAGGCAATAATTGCCCAGTCATTCACAGCATCCATCCGTCGATTGTGTTGAATAAGGTCTACGTTTTTAGCTGAAACGAGTCGGTTAGCTCCAAAACAGCCTAGGTCAACGATGCGCCTGAATGTTCGCGACTTCTTTTGCTGCCGCTTCGGCCAGGGATTCGATTGAGTGTTCTTTTGCAATAACAATTCGTTCAAAATGCCCCTCTGCAAAGGCTGCCGTGGTGGTGCCAATGCAGCAGGCCGTAAGTGTGCTGCGAAGGCGATTTTCTGAGGGATTTAGTGTGCGTGTAAAACCGTCTATTGCCGATGGACTGGCGAAACAAACGATTCCATCGAATGTTGCAATAAAACGCTTTATATCGTCGCCGTCAGGCAATTTTCCGTGCGGTAAGTAGAGATTTTTTTCAGTGGCATACACCGGGAGAGGGTCGATATGAATATCGTAACGAGCCAAGGCCGATGCAAAATCGAAGCTTGGTTCCCGTGAGCATGGCCAAGCGATGTCTGTGCCAGGTCGAACGTTTTTGGACAGCCAATTGGAGAGCTGTTCTGCGTTGGTGACACCGGGTGGTACTTCGGCTTCTATTTTGCAAGCTTTTAGGGCAGCCTTGGTCGCCTCGCCAATCGTAAAAACGCCTTCGCACGAACGCATTAAATTAAACAACGCTTTATGTCGGCCCGTATATATGACGGCGTTGTTGCTGGTGACAATAAACATATGGGGCTTGCGCTTAGGAAACTTGACCGCCATACCGGTCATAGAAATACACGGAAGATGCAATGGCTCAAGGTGCTGAGTTTTCAACACCGATTTGTCGTGTTTCCAATCATCTGCGGAACGAGTCCAAATTACTACCGGCATCCAGCTGTTGCTCCGCTTGTGTTGTAAAAAAAAAACAGACTAAACGTTATTTACTAACTTAAACGCATTCTAAATTCGTACAGCAATCCCTAGTCTTGCGAGTATACCATTAGCATTATTTCTTCTCAATTCGTCAATTATTAACTCTTCTAAGGCAAACTCAATATTTTTCGAGTCCCTGTTTATTTCCTTGACAGATTTTGCAGAATTACCGTCGCTGTCGAGCACCACGGCTCTGGCTAGGAGATGGTTGGTGTGGCGTTTGTCGTTGGTGATGAGGCACCCAAATGGCATGGTGCAGTCCCCCCCTAATCTGGCGAGTACGGAACGCTCGATATTGACGGCCTGTCTAGTTTCAGAACACTCAAGTTGCCGTACTACTTCGTAAGCCGGAGAATTAGCGAGAGTTTCAATCGCAAGGGCCCCTTGACCTGCACATGGAACAAACCAATTGGGATCCAAACGGTGAGAAGGTAACGAAGTCAATTCAAGGCGTTCCAAGGATGCTTCAGCGAGGATGAGTGCTTGCCACCCCTCCGTGTTCAATTTGTGAAGTCGAGTATTAACGTTACCGCGTACCGGCACAGTTTTGATGTCCGGGCAACTGCCTGCAAGTAGCGATTGTCTGCGCAAACTAGAGGTCGCAACGGTGAGTGGGCCAAGAGACCTGAGGATACCCTCGCTCACTAAGGTGTTTGGATTTAGCCCGCAACGCTTGCCGAAGGTTTCACTAAAGACAATCACATCTGACGATTCGTGGCGCTTCAACACAGCGGCCAACTGAAATTGCGATGGTATTCTCGCAGGAAGGTCCTTTAAGCTGTGCACGGCTAAGTGGGCCTCCCCAGCGAGCATAGCTTCTTCTAGTTCTTTGATGAACAGGCCTTTGCCACCGATCTCATGTAAAAAACGATCTTGGACAATGTCGCCAGTCGTTTTAAAAGTTTTTATTTCAATAGTGTGGCCGCGGGCACGTAATTGTTCGGCCACAAAATTTGCCTGCCACATCGCAAGCGGGCTGCCGCGAGTCGCTAGTTTAAAGGTTTTTGGCGACTCTGATTTTGAGGGTGGTGGTGAGGAGGTGTGTGGACTCATGGCGAAGGATCCTTGTCAAATAATGCTTGAAGCGCGGCCGTCATCAAAGGGGACGTTTGGTGGTCTGCATGGCGCAAGGTTTTAGCGATATCCGAGGTGATTCGCGAAGCTATCGCATCAAACATGGCGTCAATCGCTTTACGTTGCTGGTGGTTGAGGCCTGAAAAATTATCCCGGCTAAAAGTTTTTTGTGATTCTTTTGTCATGATGTCGGAGAAATATTTCGAGGACGCTGAAAGAGTCGGGCCGATTTTTTGCAGTCCAAGCCATTGAGAAAAGTTGGAAACTCTCTCTGTGATGATATGCTCAGCTTCAAGGACGGCTTCTCGGCGTTTATCCATGTGCGCATTGACCACCGATTTTAAGTCGTCAATATCGAATAAATAAACATCGTCGAGTTCGCCACACTTCGGATCAATGTCTCGAGGTAATGCAATGTCGATTAAAAACAACGGGCCCATACGGCTAGAGTCGCGTACCTTCAGCGCCATGATAATGTCATATTTCATGACAATACATTCGCTCGCACTAGTGGCACTAATAACCACATCAGCATGGGCGATCAGAGAGCTCAATAGACTGTGATCTTGTGCTTCTCCAAAATTTAGTTGCTCGACTAAAATGGCCGCTTTCGCCTTGTTTCTATTAGCGATCACTAGGCGGCGAGGCTTATAACTGGCAGCATATTCGGCAGCCACCCGAGCCATTTCGCCGGCTCCTAAAATTAGAAAATTTAGTTTTGAAAGGTCGGGCGATGCGCGTCTTGCCAGATCAATAGCTGCATGTGAAATGCTGACACGGTGTCGCCCAATTTCGGTTTCCGTGCGAATTTTTTTTGCTGCTCCAAGAGCCTCTTGGCTGAGTCGCCCGAGCATGGTTCCTAGTGTTCCAACCTTTTGCGCGAGTGCGATTGCATCCTTAAATTGTCCTGTAATTTGAGTCTCGCCGAGCACTAGCGAATCGAGGCTTGAGGCCACGTGGAAGGTGTGTCTCACGGCATCGACGCCGGTGGCGGTGTACAGTGTTTGCGATAGCATACTTGGGTCTATATTTGATTTTGAACTTACGCTTTCATGAATGAAGGCGTAGACTTCGCACAAAAAGTCTGCGGAAACGGAGTTTTTTTCAGACACGAGGCCGAAGACTTCACACCGATTGCACGTTGACAGAATCGCAAGTTCAGAAATATTAAATTTCTTGGACGTGGCGACAAGCGCCGTTTCTACTTGTTCTGGTGTAAGATAAAGCGTCTCTCGTACGGAAATATTGGCCGTACGATGATTGTGCCCCACGCAGAAAAAATCTCCAGACTTAACACGACCGTCGTTCATTGAGGTCCCCAAGATCCAGCAGAAAGTAGACCAAACCAACTAACAGCCAAAAGCACAAATCCGATCAGACTCATCCGAGCCACCTTTTGAGGTCGGTAGTCACGAATCTCTTTAAGCACAAGAATACAAAGATACCAAACCCAGACAAGAATCGCCCATAAAATCTTGGGGTACATGGTGGGAATGTTTTCGAGTTGGCCATTTAGCGCAAACACAGCTCCGGTTAACAGGCTGATCGATATAAAGGTAAATCCAATCCACAAGGTAATCGTCAGAGCCTTTGTCAGTGTGGTAAAGGCGGGGAATCTGGTCGGCAAATCATTCAACGCCTTACTTTTTAGTTTCTTATCCAGCCACAAAAAAAGCAGGCTCATACCGCATGCCAGTATTGCGAAGGTTTGGCCAATCACTGCCGAAAAGATATGAATTTGCAGACTTGTGTCATTAATATTTCCAATTCGCGCTCTCGTAGGCGAGAAAAAAATCGAGGCTAGCAAGGTGATCGCAATGACGGGAGCCGTAAACGCACCGACTAACTCCAACCTCCAGACAAACCAGCTAATAACCGTGGCCCAAGCCACTGCCGCCGCGAGCAAGTGAGCGGTGGACCCAGATTGCACTGCGTCGACAGTCGCCGACAGGGTACCAATGACAAATAGAAAATATCCCAACCGTAGGCCGAAGGCCGGGCGAAACGATTGTTTGAAGCCTAGGGCCACCAAAGACGACGCAAGCAGGAAGCTGGTTAGCGAAATCATTGAAATAATAGCACTGTTTTCCATATGGGACGCCTCGGGGAGCCTGAGAATGTTTTCAAACGAACAGTATGGAAGGACTGGCATTAAATCGCAATAAAAAGTATAAAGAATCAGTTAAAAAGTTACTCCAGAGCAATATTACTAGGCACGAGCCTTTGGCTGGCTACTAAGAGGTTTTATCAGTGCAGCTGTTGGAATTAGTAGATCATTATCGCCATTCAAGCCTATGGCACCCCCGCAGCTGGCAAAGTTACCCTGCGGCTCAGCAACCAGAATGGGAGTCTCAGGCTGGAATTGGTGCGGTTACAGAGCAACTAGGTCGGATGCCCGGTCTAGTGGGTCCGTCGGAGATTGAATTATTAAAGCAGCAAATCTCGGATGCTGGCGTTGGCGGCTGCTTTATTCTCCAAGGCGGCGACTGCGCCGAGCGGTTTCAAGATTGTCGCGAGGGCCTGATTCGCGGCAAAATCCGAATTTTAATGCAAATGGCCTTGGTGATAGGCTACGCGGGTCGCAAGCCCATTGTTCCTATCGGGCGAATGGCCGGGCAGTACGCCAAGCCTCGAAGTGAGCCCCACGAATTCACGGCCAACGGCGAAGTGTTGCCAATTTTTCGCGGTGAGTCGGTCAATTCATTTGAAGCCACTGCCAACGGTCGAAGGTCTGACCCACTTCGCTTGCTTCAGGCCTACCATACGTCTGGTGCGACATTGAATTTTATTCGAATGCTCATGGGAACCGGCTTCGGTGACCTACAAAACTTAGACGCGTGGGATCTTGGAACCCTAAAAAACGGCAGCATGTGGAAGCGCTACGAGCAGATTGCTCAAGGTCTACGCGACGCCCTAGCGTTCATTTCGAGTGTGGGAGGTCGCAAATCAGATTTGACATTGCGTGGGTACGGAATCAAAGATTTTTTCGTTTCCCACGAAGCCTTGCTGCTGCCGTATGAGCAAGCGTTAACTCGGTTTTCGCCTGAGACCGGTCGCTACTATAATTTAAGTGCTCACATGTTGTGGATCGGCGACCGGACCAGAAAACTTGGCGGGGCCCATGTCGAGTATTGTCGGGGCGTGGGCAATCCCATTGGAATTAAAGTTAGTGCCGATACGAATATCGAAGAACTGGTCGAAGTCATTCACCGCATTAATCCCCATAATGAAACCGGCAAAGTGACCCTGATCACTCGCCTTGGGTTCAGCCATGTAAAAGAAAAATTACCACAATTGATTGAAGCGGTTCGCACCGCAGGATTATTTGTTACGTGGAGCGTTGACCCCATGCACGGAAATACCGTGCGTACAAGTGAGGGCCGAAAAACACGCCGTTTTGAAGCTATCGTTGAGGAGCTGCAATTTAGTTTTGCCGTGCATCGCGAGTCGGGAAGCGTGCTCGGGGGCGTGCATTTGGAAATGACCTCAGACGACGTAACTGAGTGTACGGGGGGGACTGCGGGCGTGAGTGATGAAGGCTTGGAGAGTCGCTATGAAACGTGGTGTGATCCTCGTTTGAACGGCGGGCAAAGCTTGGAAATCGCTTTTGTAATTGCATCGTGTCTTCGCAATGAACATAACCAAAACTTAATTTGATGGCAAAGCATCTTTGCTATTGGGTCGAACGACCAATTTTAAAACGGGCCATGCCCTGACTAGTGCATGACCCGTTTTTTGTTTTAAGTCCTCTAAAATAAATTCGACTATATATTACGGTACTGTTTGATTCGCATTGTACTGCTGTCCAATTCCCATCATGATAATTGATAGCAAGGCTTGTGCGTTTGCACCCTGTGCGTTGCTGCCGATAATCTGAGAATACTGAGGTAGCAGAGCAATCAGAGCACCCGGGTTTCCTATGCTTGCTAGGCCTAAAATTTGCGCCAGATTGATCGCAGTTGGAACTTGTCCTGCAACGGCACTCGTAATTCCGGTAATATTAATTGGCGTTGGCGATTTTTGACCGATGCCAATGGCTCCAAGTAGGCCACCGACGGATAGGAACTGATCGATGTTGATTGGTTTAAAATTAGTAATCGTGCTGACGATTTGCCCCATGTTGAATTGGCCGCTATTTTGGCCCATAGTCGCGTTTTGAAGGGCGGTGAGAATGGCGAAGGCGCCTTGTGCATTTGGCACAGATCCTGAACCGGGAAAGGCTCCCGTGTTAAGGACTGGCAGAATGTTACTGAGTGACGCTGTCAGCGTTGCAGGAAGGGACGATAGAATGGAGGCCAGTCCACCTAAATTGCCGAGTCCAGGAAAGGCTGCCGGAGTGGTTGGGGTCACTGGTAAACCAGGGATAACGACAGGTGGGGGCACAACCACTACTGGCACGGGGGTTGTCGGGGCAACAGGGGCACCACTGATCGTGGCTGATCCCGACCCAAGGTTGGCTTGGAGTACTTCCGGTCCATTTTGCGTTTCGCCGCTTCCTTCAGCTTTGCCGATACCAAAACCAACCATTTCAGGGCGCTCTACTGGGTACATAATATCTTGCACATTATCCGTGTGATCTAGCCCAAAACTATGACCAGACTCGTGAGCAATCGTTTCGGATAGTAATCCAACTTTCTTTGATTTTAAGAAAACAAATCCAACGTCGTTTGGATTGGCATTGCTTATGTCGTAGGGGGCGATACCGGCGACGTTAGACCCTCCAGAACATCCTAAATCGGAGTAAGATCCGCCAACGTGAATCGTCGTAAAATCTCCGAACGTTGGTTTATCGTAGGCCACGTTGAGTTTTACGCCAGCATTTGAGTAGTATTCAGCTACCTTTTTAATAATTGTCTCTTGCTCTGATTTTGAAAGCCCTGAAGGCTTAATGGATACAGAGTCAGCACACGGGATGAAACTTTCTCCTCGATCGTAACCTTGTTTGACCGTCGCACCGTCGAAATTTACCCATAACACCTGGGTTTGTGGGGTGGCAAGGCCGCCAGATCCAGCAAGGTTCATACGCTCCTTAAAAAGCGCATCGTAATATGCTTTCGGCGGGGTGACCGTTTTATCTCGACCTGTTTGTGCCGTGGCATCTGAAGAGCCAGTGCTCCCAGATTGGCTTGAACCGCAACCTGTGACAAGGGTGCCTACGGCCAGTAATCCGCAGACAGCCCGAGCGGAGGCTACTTTCCTAAATACGTTACTTTTTTTGTTTTGCATATGGTGTTCCTCTAACTGTGGTTGCTATTGACGTAAAGACCTCGAAGCTCAATGATGAGCAACGTTAGGGGTCTCGGAAGTCCTAGAGGAAAACCTAAATAATAATTTTAAATGACTGATATTATAGATATAATTTTAACAATTACGGCAAACCCAAATCTAGTTGTGCGCCGTGACTCCCGATTTAAACGTGAAAAATTGGAGTTTTAAGCTAGATTACTTTGGTGCCATTTTTACAATAGTACCTTCAAGCTTGACCCCTGCCATGAGGCCTCCAGCGCCGCAAGAAAATTCTGTTTCGCTATCCAAAGTGACTTGTTCGTAAATAGACTTAATTTCTACGATGGCGTTTCCCCCGCTCTTGTGAGCTTCTTCTTGGAGTACGATTACCGACGATAGGAACGCCCAAATACAAGCCTCCGAATCAGATTTTCCCACGGCATTTGTTTTGCGGCTGGTGGTCAAAACATTTAATTTTTGGCTCACGGCAGGATATTTACTCTTTCCGAAAAACAATGGTATTTCGGGTCTTATTTTACTTTTCTCTTTTCCTTCTGCTAAAGCTTGAGCGATTGAAATAAGAACGCGGTCATTGCGTGCGTGAGCTTGTTGTTCAAAGGCAAGTGGCGAGAGTAATAGGGCTGCTGCGCAGGCGGCTAGTGTGAATTTCATTTTTGAGTCCTCAATTGAGCCGTGAAGAGATTGTTAATTTAAAAGATTATTAGCGCACAAGCGTGCTAGTCGCCTATTAGCATAACAGCTTAATTCACAATGATCATGTAAAAATTAATGTTCCCTGGATATGCACTTGATGGGCCTAAATGAGATTTAGGGCGATGTTTTCGTAAGGCCAGGCATAAAATCGTTCAATATCATCTATGATCTTAAGGGAATTCACTAGTTTTCGAGGGTTGGGTCGAGGTTTAAATTTTTAGGGATATCCTGGTAGTGTTCTAAGATTACTTTTTGCCCAATTTTTGCGACAGCATCAGTCTTTTGCGCGAGGAGCCTAAAAACACCAAAGCCCCCGTACGCGTTGTCTAGTTGTAAAAGGGCAGCGCCAGATTTTTTGACGCTCGCGGTGGATTTGCTTTTCCCCTCAATAATCCATTCGTCAGACGAATTTTCGAGTAACATTCCTTGGAGGTGTTCTTTATTTAAGCTCGATTTAAGACTTCCGACTAGGATAAACGAGCCTTTTTGGGCCAGCACTACCCCGTCATAACCAAGGACGACAAAAAGTCGCTTTAGGATCTTCACTGGATTTAACTTGCCGTTGAGTTTGCCTGCTTTTGAAAAATTAATTTTTTCAGGTTTTTTGCCGACGACTAGGTCAATACCCGCACCACTGTTGAAAAGGATAACGTTAGCGCCTGAGTACTTCATGAAGTCGGCCGGCTTCGGCTCACTGGGAAGTTTGTTTATTTTGAGGGTGTAATCAAAGCTTTCGGCGTTGGCGCAAGTTAAAAAGCTATTTTCTTCACATAGGTCGTCTTTAAACGAAATGGCGGTCGGGTTAGGCTTCTCAAGTGATTGTAAGATGAGTACTTTGCGCGGAAAAGTAACGTCTTTTATCCCTGAAATATCAAGTGAAGAAGACCAATCTTTGGCATCCGGCGCCGTCTCGGCTAGTTTTCCGTAGGCCTGATCGAGAGATCCGCTTAGGAACGCTATCACATAAAAACATCGTACCGCATGGTGAATCCGTGCATTGTGAATCCGTGATGACATTACCATGAAATAGCCACTCCTGCGCCGACAAAGGTTAACGTCATAGAGAACGCGTCAATTTTTGAATCCTCCGAGGCTTTTACAGATTTGTCAGCCAGCGAAAGCTTTTCTGCGACGACGAATCCCAAAAGGGCCGATTTGTAATTGGTACTTCCAAGTTTAAACGATGGCCCGATGGTCAAAAACGTATCGAGTCCAGCTTTAATTGCGGTGATGGTGCTTTTTGAAACGGCGCTGACTGCGCCCGCGTAATCGTAGCTGACCCAAGGTCTGACTTTGTACCAAGAGGAATTCCATTCCGCCCCAATTTCTAGATTGAGGCTGTAGCCGCGCGACATATAAAACTTGCCAGTTGAAGACGCTTTTCCTTGAGCATCCAAACTGTTAACTAAATTCGCATCTAATGCCCATATGCCAAGCTTTGGAGTGAAATCTATGCGGTCCACAACATGGGTTAAAGAGGTTCCAAAAGATTTTCCAATAGTATGGCTAGACCAGCCTAGTTTTTCT
>CANJQY010000027.1 GCA_947476525.1 Oligoflexales bacterium | reverse complement strand
TCACCGAGATAGACCTTCGGCGCAAACTAAAAAAATACCAAGAATACTTTAACGAAGGCCGCGTGCACTATTCATTGAACGGCAAAGTTCCTTCCCAGAAGGCCGGCGAAATTGAAATCAACAAAGCTGAAATTTCAAACTATCGGTGGAATTCGTATTGCCACGGCCGTTTTCAGGTCCCTGCAGCAGCGTAATTATTAATTCGCCAGCCACAGGCTAATTCACCGAGCGACAATTTGCTGGTGCAGTTTTTTTAGTTTTTCAAAACCATCGTAATTTCGAGCGACTCCCGCAAGATAATGACTTTCCGTTTGTTTTTTTAAGCGCAGGTCTCGCACCATGCTGTTTTCATTGCCGCTCGTCACTGTGATCACAGACCACAGCTGTTTAGATAGTTCTTGTTGGCCACTCACGTCCCAAGGCACATCTTTCCACAGTAGATCGGCCAACTCGGTGGCCTCGCAAAGCACATCTTCCGCTTCGGTGCGGTGGGCCGTTAAGAGGCCGTTAGAGCGTAGACCGTAGACGGCGCAAAGTGTGTTGATGACCACGTTGAAAAGCCATTTTTGCCGAAGCAGGGGGCGCATATCATTGTGCCATTGACCGTTTGGAAACAATCGTAAACGGGCAAGCTCGCCTGGTGTGGGCGGCGGGAAATTTGAGCCAATAGGGCCCCACGCCGTGACCGTATTATTGGAGAATACTGTGACCTTACCGTCAAGCCCGATGGTGCTGCCGATGGTCGTCATGCCAACATGAATCTGCCGCGGATGGAGGACTGGTAATAAATTTTCTAAAATTGGTGAAATATAGCCGTTTGACAACGTCACAAATGGAATGTCTAAGGGCCAGCCGGCAGCCTCGCCTCTGAGGGCTGTGTCTAAATCAAAGGCCTTCACGGTAAACAAAATAGCGGAAGGCGTCTTGTTTTGTTCGGGCCTCAAAAAAGTTTCAACGGCACGCCCAAGAGCTCCAAGGCCTACGATTCCGAGAGGGGATACTTGATGGGTCATTCGTTCAATTCTGTGACAGCAGGCTGCCCACAAGTCAAAAAACGTTAATGACTATGCATAGCACAACCAGTCGAGCAGGTGTGTGCTTTTTCTTCTTTTTTTCCTGTATCTCCAAGGCCGTTCGGCTGAAGATTTACGCCCCCAGCCACTGGCCGACCAGATTGCGATATAAATGGATTGGGGCTTCTGACCGAGGCGGCAACCTGTGAAATTTGCTTTTGAAGTGAGCAACTTGACTCAGCGCAATCAGGGCCGACAGCAGGCGCGGATTCAGCCATTTTGTGTTGAATCTCAAAAATTTTTCCGCACTTTTTACAATGGTAGTCATAGAGTGGCATGCATAACCCCTTTTTGCGCAGAGCAGCACCAACTATGGACGATGTGCTGCATCTTCCAACGCTTTAACTCGTGTCTCCAATTGGTTGATCCGACTCTCATATTGACTTAAAATTTGCTCCAAATCGGAAGCGTTTGGCACTTCGATTCTCGTAGGTCTGAATTGACATCCGTATCCGTTAGAACTGTCTGGGATCTGAGTCCACCAATCACAGGCACCAAAGATGTGCGTGCGCAGTGTGGTATTGGATTCAGATTCAGCTAGAATTTGAGCGTGAGTTTGAGTGTTAATTGTGAAAACTCCAATGCACAGTAAAAGCACTGCTAAAATAATTTTCATGGCCGTTAGCTCCCTATTCTATGAGGATTTTAAGTGACGTGATTTATACTGTAATTCTAACAGTTGTGGCGCGTGAGAGTCTACGTGTTTTGGAATTTTTTCCAAAAATTGCTATACTTTGCCATGTGTTTTGGAGTAAGGATCTGGATTCACTGACAGTACTTTAGGATTCTTTATATTGGGGTTTAATATGCGAGTTCTAATTATAGGTTCCGGTGGGCGAGAGCATGCTTTAGCATGGAAGATTAGCCGTTCGCCAGAATGTCAGGGCGTGTTTGTTTGGCCTGGCAACGCCGCGAGTTTGCGCCTAGCTCAGGTCTTAGATTTGCCAGCAGATGCAGACTACGGGCGGGTGGCTTCGGCCGCGTTGGCGCTCAAAATTGACATGGTCGTCGTAGGGCCCGAGGGTCCTCTATCAGCCGGTATCACCGATCTAATGTCTAAAAAAGGACTCAAGGTTTTTGGGCCAACTCAAGAGGCCGCACAACTAGAATCATCAAAAGTATTCGCCAAAAAACTCATGTTGGAAGCCGGAATTCCTACATCTTCTTTTGAAGTCGCAAAAAATCGTCAGCAGTGTTCCGACTTTGCCTTGCGGGTTTTAAACCGTGATGGCGGCGTTGTCTTAAAGGCAAGTGGACTCGCTAGCGGCAAAGGTGTTTTCGTTTGCCACAACGAGGCCGAGCTGCAAAACGGCATTGCACGGCTTTACGGAGAGAGTTTGAAGGCCGCATCCGATGAAGTCGTGGTCGAAGAACTTTTGTTTGGACGAGAAGTCAGCTACTTTTGTTTTGTTGGGTCCGGACACGTCACAAGGGTTGGATTTGCAGTTGATCACAAGCGGTTACTGGTGGGAGATAAGGGGCCCAACACGGGCGGCATGGGATGCTACACGCCAGTGCCATGGCTTGCCGTGGATGCAGGAGACCAGGTGGATGCAATGATCGTCCATCCGCTATTGGAGGCCCTGAAGCGCCGCGGGATCGAATACACCGGGTGCTTGTATGTTGGCATCATGTGGTCTGATAAACTACCTGCTGTAATCGAATTTAATGTACGAATGGGTGATCCTGAGGCGCAAGTATTAGCCGTTTCTGATTCCACCGATTGGCTGCCGTTGATGGCCGCTACAGTTGGAATTTCTTTAAAAAAAATGACGGTCGTGACCCCGCCAAAACCAGTCATGGGCTTTGTTCTTGCGTCGAGTGGATACCCGTATGGTGATACTCCAGATGTCGATGCCGTCATTCCGTGGTCCGTACTTGAAAAAAAGGAGGAAGGCCCCGCAATTTTTTGTGGAAGCGTGACGCCTAGCTTTGAAGGGGTCAAGACGGGTAGTGGTCGCGTTTTTTTAGTGGCTGCAAGCGGTGAGACGTTCAAATCGGCGAAATTAAAAGCTCTAGAGGCCATCGAAGGCGTTCGCAAACATTGGCCTCAAACCCAATGGCGTCCAGACATTGGGCAAACCGCCCTGCAGTTGGAGGAGGCGCAATTATCGTCAGTTTCTCGTAAACCGATCGTCCTTGGAAGTTCGTCTCCTAGGCGGCGTGAGCTGCTAGGAAACCTTGGTCTTAATTTTACCGTGGTCAAGCCTGAGACCGAAGAGATTCCTTTGGCGGGCGAAAATCCTGTCGCTTACGTGGCGCGAAATGCGCGTGAAAAAGGCGAGTGGATTTGCAAGAATATCAAAAACACGTACCCCGACGGCGCGGTGGTTATTACTGCAGATACCATTGTGGTCGTGGAACAGAAACTTTTGGAAAAACCATTGAATCCCACGGAAGCAAAAGCCATGCTTTCTCTTCTTAGTGGCAAGCTGCACACGGTCTATACGGCGGTTCGGATATCTGGGCTGTCAGAGGCTGGCGTGCAAAAAATTATTGAATTTACGACCGCCACAAGCGTTCATATTAAGCAACTTTCCAATTCGGAAATGGACGGTTATATAAGCACTGGCGAGCCGTTTGATAAGGCCGGAGGCTACGCTGCGCAGGGGCTGGGGAGTTTTATGGTGGAAGAGATTCATGGCTCATTTTCGAACGTAGTTGGCCTGCCGTTGGCCGAACTTGCGAACTCGCTACAAAACGACTTTGATATTCCGCTTTGGCGTGATCGCTAAGCCTTAAAACTATGGGGCAATCATTGTGGTTAGAATATACCTGAACGAAGTATCGAAATGACGATGTAGAACGCCAGCACACCGGCGAGTAGAAAACCTCCTGCTCCCACCATTCCCACATTGACCTGGGATGACCCGGAAGCAAACGTCAAAATAGAGGAACCAATCAGTAACGCTCCAATAATTAAAGCCACTGATAAACGGCTGCCCGTACGGTCTACAGATTTAGTAAGTTTGACTAAATCTGGGCTGCAAATATTCATGCGAAGGCTGCCATCAAGAGCAGCACTCAGTAGTTTTCTTGTTTGAATCGGTGCATGCCGCATGAGGCTGGCGACGTCGCGGCCAATCGATAAAGCTTGAGCTTGAAACCGCTTTGGAGAGTAAAGCTCGGCAAGTATTTCTCCTGCAAATTCCTCCACTTGTTCCATCATGTTGAAATCAGGGTCAAGCCTCGTGGCCACACCTTCGAAGGTGCCCATGGTCTTGACGAAAATGATTAAGTCTTGAGGAAACGGTGTATTGTGTTTTGCGGCAATTCTGGCGAGGTCCCAGAGGAGTGCTCCGCTTTGTGTTTGTTTGAGGGAAAGTCCCATGAATGGCGAGATCGCATTAGCCACGTCGTGCTGAAATTTTTCGACATCTAGCGAGGAATCAGGATCGGCCATCTCTAGGTAATGGGTGATCATGCCCTCGTAGTCTTCCCGAGAAAGGCACAACAAAAGCCCAGCCAAATTTTCTCTCGTCCTGACCGAAATGCGCAATACAAGGCCAAAGTCTAAGAGTCCAATTTCAGAGTCTGCTTGCGCAAGGATGTTGCCGGGGTGTAAGTCTCCGTGAAAAAAACCATCCACAAACACCATTTTCATAAACATGCTGAGTCCACGCTGCATCAGCTTTTTTACGTCGATGTTTGCCGCTACGAGTTTTTCGCGGTTATCCGCGGGGATTCCTTCCATGTAGGATAACGTTAAAACCTTTGAAGTCGAAAGATTCCAAAAAACAGTTGGAAAATGTACGTGAGAAACGTCCTCAAAGTGGGTGGCCATCTTTGAGAGGCTTCCAGCCTCGCGCACAAAATCTAGTTCAGAGCGAAGGGCATCTGAAAGAGCTTGAACGAGTTGTCCTGGCCTGATGAAGCGACTCTCGGGAATGTATTTTTCCATCAATGCAGCAAGGGTGGCCATCAGGTCTAAGTCGGTTTCAATTTGTGCCTTGATTCCAGGCCTTTGAACTTTTATGACAACGTTCGTGCCGTCAATCAAGGTGGCTGCATGCACCTGCGCAATGCTGCCAGCGGCAAGTGGGGTTGTGCAAATGTTCGAGAACTGCTTCATTTTTTCTGGGCCAAGATCCTCTTGCATTCGCTGATTGATGACGTCAAATGAAAGGGAGTCAACATTGCTGTGAAGTTTGCGGAGCTCATCGGTGAATTCTATTGGCAGCAAGTCTTCTCGCACCGCGAGGATTTGCCCAAGTTTTACAAACGCCGGGCCGAGCTCTTCAAGGGACTTGCGCAAGTGAGCAGGAATGCCCTCAAGGCGTGACGTGGGATTGGCTTGAGACTTCGTGGCTTCCTGTGACTCCGATGAGACGTCGTCGATTTCTTTTGAACTTAGAACTTTTCGCATTTCCATGCGTTGAATGACACTCCAGTAGCCGTGCCTCGCGAAAACATTAATAATTTGTGCAAAGCGTCCAACGTTGCGAATTTGCCGACGTAGTGGAATATTGAGCGGTGAGTTGTTCATGTCGGCTCCGAGGCTAGTTAGTTGCTTAAACCGTAATTAGTCCGCAGTGTTTTAGGAGGGCTTTCGGGGAGGGCTCCCTTCCGCGAAATTTTTTGAATACTTCCATGGGATGAGTGCCCCCCCCCATGGCAAGCACCGTATCTCGGTACCTTTTACCGGTTTGCTCCAGGGCCAGGTCGTTGTCTAGACCGGCCTCTTCAAACGCGGAGTAAGCATCGGCACTAAGCACTTCTGCCCATTTATAGCTGTAGTAACCGGCCGAGTAGCCGCCAGCAAAGATGTGACTGAAGGCACACAAAAAGCGGTTTTCAGGACGTGGGGGAAATACACTTGTGCGGGCAGCAATGCGAGCGAAAGCTTCGTGTGCTGATTCCTTGCCCCCTGCTAAGTAGCGGTGATGCAACTCAATGTCAGTCAACCCTAGTTGAAGTTGACGCAGCATGTCGGAAGCAGCTCGGTAATTTCTCGCCGCGAGAATTTTTGTGACGTAGACTTCAGGCAACGTAGCTTTGGTGTCTACATGCCCGCTGATGGATCGCAGAAGCGGCTCGTGATAGAGCCAGTTTTCCATAAACTGGCTGGCAAGTTCAACCGCATCCCACTCAACTCCGCTAATGCCTGAGGCCCCTTGATCATCAACAACCGTAAGCATGTGCTGTAGTCCGTGTCCAAATTCGTGGAACAGCGTATTGATTTCATCAAAACTCATTAGGCCGGGTTTGTCACCGATAGGCGGCGTCCCGTTGCATACCAGGTGAGCCACCGGTAGATCTAGGAGAGCTCCATCTTTGCGGCGTTGAATGCAATCATCCATCCATGCACCAGCGCGCTTTAAGCCGGCACGGGCAAAGGGGTCAAGGTAGAAGGATGCGATATGTTCATTGCTTGCAACATCAAAAATTTTGAAGAAACGAACATCGCAATGCCAAATTGGAGCTTGTCCATCGGCAGCCTCGACACGAATGGCAAAAATCTTTCGGACAAGTGAAAACATTCCTTCGAGCACCTTGGCGATGGGGAAATATGGCCGAAGTTCGTCTTCGCTGTACTGGTACTTTTCTTCTTTTAGGCGCTCAGAATAATAAGCCACGTCCCATTCGAGAATTTTTTCTTGGAAGCCCTTCCCTGTGGCATAAGACTCCAAATCCTTGTGTTCCTGTTGTGCCCCAGACCACGAGGCGGACAACAGCTCCTCAAGAAGGCGATCGACGGCTTCAACACTTCCAGCCATTTTTGTGGCGAGGCTTTGTTCGGCAAACGTATTAAAGCCCAGAAGTTTCGATTGCTCTTGTTTGAGCGTCAAAATTTTACTGATGATTGGTGTGTTGTCGAAGTCACCAGTTGAAGCGATGGCGATTCGTGCACGGTACATTTTTTCGCGGAGGTCTCGCCGTTTTGAATTCTCCATGAACGGAATTAGGCTTGGCCCGTTTTGGGTAAATCTCCAAGGTCCCGTCTGCGGGGTAGACGTCGTTGATTTTGAGGCTATGTTGTAGTCTTGACTTGCAAACGCCACCGAAAAATCTGGGAGGCCATCAATTTCATCTTTGCTGGTCAAGGTCATGGACCATGCCTTGGTGGAATCGAGGGCGTTGTTTGAAAATTTAGTTTTCGTGGAGGCAAGTTCTTGAGCCACTTCATTGTACCTAGTTTTTTCTGGGCCGTCCAGGCTGACGCCTGAAAGTTTCATGACCAAGATGTTGCGTTCAATGATTCGCTTTCGTGGTGGGATTAAGTTGGCCCAAGCAGAGCTTGCTTTAAGTTTAATTAGTGCGTCGTAGATTTGCTTACTTTGTGCTGTTCGGAGCCCGAATTTTACAATTTCTGGTTGCACGGCTTCATGGGCTAACCGAATTTCATCAGAATTCATAACTCCCAAAAGGTGGCCCACCGGACCCCAGGCGCGGAACACCGGTCTTTCAATGTCGTCAATCGGGGCTATCAAGTTGTTCCATGAAGGAGAAAAATTTGAAGTTAAACTAGCTTCAAAAATGTCGATTTGGTGGTTTGCAGTTGCCAGCAGTTCGGTCATGGCTGGAACAATGTGCTCAGGTTTAATCTGATCAAAAGGGGGAAGGCCGGAACTAAATAGCAGGGGGTTTTTATTCATGAAGAAAACCTCTAAATGATGGCGTTATTTCGAGTGAGTCAATTCAATGGCGTCATTTCAATGGCCTACATAATATTAATTCTCTTTCCTAAAAGCATATCGCCAAAGCGTGTTTTGACTGGCAATGTAGTCTAAATTGAGGGTTCTAAGCCTAGTTACAAGCTCTTCAGCACAGGTGCGGTAGAAACGAAGTTGCAAATTTTCGCCGGATTTATCGAGGAATTTAAAAAAAGCGTCCGCGTCCAATGAAAAACATTGGACCGTGGATTCCGCCGTCACGGTTGCGGAACGTGGAGCTGTATCAAAAAGGCTTAATTCGCCGAAGTAAGCACCACCTTCCAGGACGGCGAGTCGAGCCAATGAGTTGTTGGCGGGGTCGTTCTTAAACACGCTGACTGTGCCGTCTAGAATAACGTAAAGGCCCCTAGTGGCCTCGCCTTCAATGACGGCATGAGTTTGAGGAGGTAAAACGGAGAACTGCCCATAGGTATACAGGCTCTGGAGTTCGGGTGCAGTCAGCCGCTTGAAGATCGAAATCTCTCCAAGCTTTGTGGCTCCCCAATTGAGGTCTTTAAACTTTTCTAATACTCCCGGAAGTGATTCCAAAATAGTTCCTTAGGGCGCAAAGCCTTCTTGTTTCATCCATTTGGGGTCCACAAACTTAGTCATGTAATTTCTGATGCCGTCGGAGAGAATCACGACGCATCGCTGGCCCTTTTTAAGTGTTTGGGCAGCTTTCAGAGCCGCCATCATGGTTGCACCGCATGAGCCGCCGCACAGGAGGCCCTCTTCCTTAATCAAGCGCAATGCCAATTGAAACGAAGTCTTGTCGTCTGTCTTGACCCACTGATCAATAAGGTTCTGATCAAGGACGTCCGGAATAAAGTCGTAGCCGATGCCCTCCACTTTATAGCTGTGAACTTCAGTGCCGCCGCCGAGAATCGAGCCCACTGGGTCTGCTCCCACGATCTTTACGTTGGGACAAACCTCCTTAATTCTTTTCGCCACTCCGGAAATCGTCCCGCCAGTTCCGGCAGAGATGACCACCATATCAACTTTGTTTTCCATGTCCTCTAGGATCTCGGCCGCCGTCGTGTCGTAGTGCGCCTGCGGATTACTCTTATTAGAATATTGGTCAAGAATATGCGCACGAGGAAGCTCACGCTGAAGGCGCTTGGCAACGCCAATATGGCTTTCAGGAGAGTCAAACGCCGCCTCAGTAGGGGTTCTAATGACTTCTGCGCCGAGCACAGCGAGCGTCACTTGTTTTTCGCGGCTCATTTTTTCTGGCAGCGTGATAATCACTCGGTAACCAAGTACGGCACCCGCCATGGCAATGCCAATACCAGTGTTGCCACTGGTAGGCTCGATGAGCGTATCTCCGGGCTTAATTTTCCCGCTTTTTTGTGCGTCAAGCACCATCCGGTAGCCGATTCGGTCTTTGATCGATCCTCCTGGATTCAGAAACTCGCATTTTGCGTAGACTTCGCACTGGAGGCCATCGGTTACATGATTCAGACGCACAAGCGGCGTGCGGCCAATGGCTTCTAGGATGTTATTAAATTTCATAGTTCCTCGTGAAAAGTGGGTCAAATTTCTTTATATTTTGGAATTACACGGTGGATTCATTTGATAGAATAGCATGTTAGACCACTTCGGCTCAAGGATCTAAATTCCCTTAATTCCTTTAATTTTGCCTGGGTTAGAGGCAAAACGCCATTGAGCAGTGAATGGACACCTAATTTGCTTTCTTTTGGGGAGAGCCCTTGCTATTTTCCGGAAGAATGAGGTTGATATTGAGTTTTGATGCACTTGCTAATTTGACTCATTTCTCATCTGTTTGCCAGAGGTTTGTTGGCCGTACTCCAGAATTAGGAAGTCACTATGTCGAATCACAAAATTTCATGTTGGTCGTGTGGAAGTTCGTGGGAGTTTTCTCCACCGCTAGGACGCAGCGAGTCTTGTTTGAAATGCCGCAGGGACGCAAAATCATGTTTAAATTGCAAATTTCATGATCGTCACGTAAACGGTGAATGCTCAGAATCACAAGCAGAATTGGTCAAAGATAAAGAAAAATCTAATTTTTGTGATTGGTTCGATGCTAAACATACCGCCGCAATACACCTAACAGAAAATCCTCAAGTTAGCCCCTTGGACCAATTGTTCGGCGGGTCATCAACCAAGGTGAAATCTAGTTTAGAGCTGGAGCTCGAAGCTTTTTTAAACAAAACGAATTAATTCTCGCGTCAAAATTATGACGTAATTACGTCAACGAATTGGCTGTAGCTATTGCAGCTCTAGGGGTTGACGCGTCTGCAAGAAGGTGAAAAGATTAAACATATATCATCATCGTCGGTGGCGAAGGAATTAAATGTTTAAAACGAAGAAACTCATTGCAATAGACATTGGTAGTTCATCTATCAAAGTCGTCGAAATAGTGGGGCATCCAAACAATACCTCAATGAAGAATTTTGCGCTGGATTTGCTCCCTGAGGGCAGCATTGTAAATGGCATTATTGTCGATGGGGCCGCTGTGACTCAAGTTCTGAAAAGGATTATTGCGCAACTTGGAGCTAAGGGGCGTAGGGCGTCAATTTCCGTTTCAGGCAGCGGCGTGATGCTGAAAAAAATTAGTGTGTCGAACGTCGCCAATGCGACAATCAACGATCAAGTACAGAGCCAAGCGGCGGAATCTTTTCAGTTAGACCTCGCAGAAATGTATTTTGACTATGTGGAAATGGGCCGGGAGCATGAACAGGCAGAGTCCGTGGATGTGCTCCTGGTGGGTGCTCGCCGTGAAGTCATTGAACAATATATTTCAATTGTTAAAGGAGCGGGTCTGGAAATTGGGGCCATGGAAGCAAGCGCGATTAGTGTGGCGAATATGTTTGAAGCCAATTATGGCACGATGAACGATCTTGTCGCATTAGTTTCAATTGGGGCAAGTCACTTACAGGTGGGATTTGTTGAGCGCGGACGCTTTCTGTTTAGCCAAGAGATGCCGGTTGGCGGAGATCAATATACCAATTTGATCATGCAGTCGATGAATGCTAAACGCGATGCCGCGGAACAGATGAAAATTTTAGCATCGACAAATCCTGCGGCGATCACGCCAGAATTGCAGAGAATCATCGACGAAACGAACACGCTTATTGCCAATGACATTCGTCAGTGCATCGCGTTCTTTCACTCAAGTCCAGAAGGCAATGAGGCTGGTCCGCTAAAATATTGTTTTCTTACAGGCGGGGCAAGCAGAACCCTCCATTTGGATTCTGTGATCGCTTCTACAATTCGGGTTCCTGTACATTTCGCCAATCCATTTCAACGAATTCAAATAACGGCAAAAAATTTTCAGACGGAGCAGATCGCCGAAATCGGAGCGATGGTTAGCTGTGCAGTGGGGCTTGGGATGAGACTCTTGGATGATAAGGTGGCCGTATGATTATCGTTCAGCTAGCTCCTGCGGTGGAGCTTGAAGATAAAGAGTGGTGGCAAATAGATTTTGCAGCTTTTGTCGTCGTGGCTATTCTGGGTTACTTGGGAGTGCATGGGTACTTTAGCGCGCGTGTTGCGAGGACTCATACCCTGCAAGCACACGCGGAAGCATTGACTCAAGAGGCAAGTTTAATGGCGCCGATTCTCACGAGACTTGAAAGCCTTGCCGTCGATAAGGAAAAGGTTGTCGTAAGAATTGCAGCAATTAAGGCTATTGTTGACTCGAAGGTGCAAAAGGTGAAAGCACTTGTAGCCCTGGATCAACTTCAGACGTTGTGGATGGAGGGCATTTGGTACCAAGAGCTCAAATATTCTGAGGCGGGGGTGGTGACTATAAATGGCGCAGGATTTGATAGTTTATTCATTGGAGAATATATGTTGGGTGTTCGTGAAACAATGAATCTAGAAACTCAAAATGATGATGTAAGGACCAGCGTAGGATTTGATCAGTTAGTTTTGACTGAGGCTAAAGATCCTCAGCAACCCAACGCGACGTTTCCTGACATTGATCGCTACCTGCAATTTGAGCTGACCGGAAATCATGTCGACAAGCCAATTTCTATCAGACAAAAAGCACCAGCCATTTCTTCCGGACGACGGGGTGAGAAACGAGAATTATAGGCCATAACAAGTTAATAATACCCTGTCACCGTAACACGAGAGGAGGGGCGAAATGTTAGATGAATTCAAGTTTTTTTATAGAAATTCAGTGCTTTATAAACGACTACTAATATGCGCCTTGGCAGGAATGTTGGTGCCGCTTTACGTGTATTTTGATGGGGTAGACGAAACCGAAGCTCAGTATGACGCAGCAGTCACTGCTGAAGGCGATGCGAATAGAGCTCTGGAAGACGCGAAAATCCGAAGTTCCAAATTGCCCACGTTGATGGCGGAACTCGAAACGACAAGGGAACAGCTTAAACTGGTTGAGTCGGAATTGCCTGACAGTGTCAAAATAGATGAAGTCCTGCGCACTGTAGGTAAGACCGTTAAGCCCGCTGCAATACAAGTACTTTTATTTAAGCCAGAGGCACAAATAATTCGTGGGGACGTCTATAAGTACGTCGAAGTGCCGGTAAAAATATCGGTCGAGGCGCGCGAATATTCTCAAATATGCGAGTGGTTGGACAGTGTTGCCGGTGAATCGAAGCCTATGTACCTCAAGGCATGGACAATCATGCCGTTGCCTAGCCCGGCATCAATATCGGGGAAGCAACCCATTGAAGACGGGAGGGTGCCGCCAAAACCTTTGGACTTAGAAGCCCTGCAAGCCCAGTCATCGCGTGAGAATTTGAGACTTAGATTCGATGGCTCGTTTTCTATGTTCAAGCTGGCAACCGAAGCGGATGTTGCCCAGGATTTGAATAAGAGCCCAGTTAAAGATGTTGTCTCGCCCGATAAAGCATTGAAGGGTTCTGGCGAGCCCGTCAAGGCGGCTCCAACGTCCGCAGCAAAACTAAGTCAGCCAATTGAAAAAAGTAGGCAGTGAATGTGTCGATGTTTTGAAATTTGGGGTTTGATATGAGAGTTTTAAAATTAATATTGTTAACCGGATTCCAGGCGCTAACCTGGTCACAGGCCTACGCACGTGCGTCCATAGAGGTGCCTGCCGGCGTATTGCCAAGTTCGGATTCGCCGGCGCATCTCGAAGCAGAAGTTCCTTTGGAGAGATCTAAATCAAGGGTGTTGCCGTTGACAGGTTATCGCTCGATGGCGAGTCGAAATCTCGATACAAACAAAAAGAACGCAAAGCTTCTGGAAAAAATGGGAAGGCTAGAGGCAGCTCCTGACGGAGGCCACAAGTTAAAGTTAGCTCAGGTGCAACCGGCCGCACAAAAACCAGTAGTGCAAGCCGATCAGCCTGTCAGTGCAAGTCCCAGCTCTAAAATTCCTGATTTCGAAATGTTGAAAAAATCAGGATCATCCGACGCCAAGCCTCCTGAATCCAATTCGGAAAATCCATTGGACAGTGCTGCGGCAAGTCTAGATTTGGAGGAAGCCATGGTAGGGGATAAATCAGGATTTCGCCTAGAAGACATTGTCGGGCCACGGTCACATTACATTTACTCATCAACAAAAAGACATAATCCATTTGTGCCGACTATTGTTCCTCGCAATCAACAGAGAGTCCTTGAATTGGGTTCTAATGATGTTGAAATACCAATTCTAAACCCCTTACAATATTTTTCGCTGTCTCAACTCCTCGTCATTGGAGTGTGGGAATCTGAAAGTAAGGGCTGGAAGGCTATTGTTCAAACCCCAAAAAATCAAGGGATCGAGGTTGGGCTCGGGGACCCCGCAGGAAATAGCGGCGGAAGAGTTATGGCGATCAGTGACGAGTCTGTGGTTGTGCGTGAGTTCAAAGTTCGAACTGACGGGGGCCGTGAGTATCAAGATGTTCAACTTAGTATTGGCGGCAACGCCCCTGCGAATGCAGATGACGTGGTGGGTGGTAGACTCATAATGCGTCCAGGAGCATCAAATGCTGAAATCGAATATTTTGGCGGGACAAAAAGGAAGTCTCCGCCGGGGGAAGTGACCACTGATGGCAAGACGCAAAATGCGCTTAAAGAGGAAGTGTCACCTAATAATATTGATGGTGCCGTCAAGTATGAAGAGCCTAACCTTAAAAATGTCAATGGTTCGCTAGGAGGGCTTCCTAAGTCAAATATTGGAAGCGCTCCTTAGTTTAGCTGGATGATTTTTGCTGGAGAATTTTGGAATTGGACGAACTAAGAAATGGGGTTTTGATGAGAAACACTTTTTTAAAACCGGTGTCAAAATTTTTGGCCGTGGCCGCGTCCATCGGAATACTTTCCCGATGCGCCAGCACTAGTGAATCGGAGCAGGAGGCTACTGGTGGCGGCAGCGATTCAGAGACAGTGCAGTCTATCGATAATTTTTCGACTGCCAACGGCAATTCATCAGAGCCTACTAGCGAGAAGTCAACCAATATAGCCGAGAATTCGGCGAACATCAATTCAGTCGAAGAAAGTACCGCGCCTACTGATTCAAAAGCGTCAGACGTTACTGGATTAAACGTGACCGAATTAAGCCCGTCGGACATCTCTGCTGCAGCACTCAATGCCGCAGCACCCAATGGAGTTCAGAGCAATAGTCAAGCAGTCAATGGAGCCGCGGTAACGGTGCCTGCAAGCAATGCGGCAGCGACCACAGCACCAAAGAACTTCGGCATCACAAAAGCACTGGCTGATTTTGATGTTCCCCCAAGCATAGGTGGCACGCCTCGTGGCTCACTGACGTGGGTTGGCTACAACTACCTTGCCAAAGAGAGAATTCTCGAGGTCCAAATTGTGACCGAAGGGTCGCCAAACTATCATATGTTTCAGGAGACTAACCGGAAAGGACAATCCGAATTGATCGTTCGATTCTTAAATACGGAATTGAGAAAGAAAGTTCGTCGTGATGTGGATGCCACAGAATTTAGGTCACCAGTGTCGTATATTAGGATGCGTACCGATCAGAATTTTCATCATACGGATGTTGTCATGACACTGCGCGATGCCGTGCAGCCGCGTGTGGTGACCAAGGGTAGCAGTCTAATGTTCGTGTTCAGCATTCCCGATCATTGGTTTGCTCCTAAAGCCGAGGAAGTTCCGGTGGCCTCAGCAGAAGTGATTGATGCTGACGACAGCTCAGGACTGAGTGCAATTGGGGCGTCGAGTGTAGCTACCAAGGCTCGGGGCGCTTATATTGGAAACCCCGGTGCGGACGAATTTGGTAGTCGAACTCGCGACCGCGGTGTGCCGCTTGTTCCAAAATCAGAATCAAGTAAAGAGCTTGTTCCGCAGTCCAAGGCTCAAGTTTTGCCGAACGGAGAACAGCTGCTGCAAAATGATCCAATTGATTTTGACGAATTCTCGTATGGCATTAATAGTGTTGCTCAAGCCGCCATTGGTGCAGTTGAGGGGACTTCTGCCCTGCTAGAAGACGAGTCCTTAGGCGCGGGGGCAGCCAGGGCGAATGTTGCATTGGCACCTGGTGAGGTTGTGTCTGAAGGGGCTGGCGGCATTGGTGGCATCTCCACTAAGAAGGTCATTCGGATCGATTTCCATTCTGCGCCCATTAGCCAAATTATAGGGTTAATTGCCCGAGAAAGTGGCGTGAACTTTATGATTTCTCCGCAAGCTGGCGACATCAAAGCCACTATTTCGTTAAAGGATGTGCCTTGGGACGTTGCGTTGAAGGCTATATTGCAGGCGAATAGTTTGGGTATGCAAGAAGTTAGTCCCGGATTGATGCGAATAGATTTTTTGCAGACGTTTATTAAGTCTCAATCTGATGAATCACAGGCCCGGCAGTCAGCCGCAGCATTAGTCCCGGTAAAAGTTCTTGTCATGGCTTTAAGTTATGCGAAGGCCTCCGAGGCTGTTATCCTTGTTAATGCGATGTTGCCAAAACCTTCAGATCCAGCGAATGTCGCGGAGGCTCGCAATTACAATCGGTTTAAGGCTCATGCGGATGCCAGATCAAATTCGGTCATCGTGGAGGCGACACCGGATATTCTTTCTGCGATTAAAGCATTGTTGGAACGATTAGACGTTGCGACTCCGCAAGTGCGGATTGCAACAAGGCTTGTTGAGTTGACAGAGGACATCAATGACGGGCTTGGATTTACCTGGGGCACGCCCCTAAACGTAGACCCAGGTCGAGGACTTGGGTTTGGGACATTGCCGTTTCCGAATTATATGGCATCAAATTTCTCTGTGGATCCCGGTGGGGCAAGCACTCAAGGGGGTACGGCGGCATTTCGCTTTGGCTCTATCAACAATATGGTCGCATTAGATTTAAAGTTGAGAATGTACGAACTGCAGAAAAAAGCGGAAACGCTGCAGACGCAAGAAATCTCAGTGCAAGATTTAGAAAAAGCATCAATTTCTGCGGGAGCGACGGATTACATATTATCAGCGCCAGGCATAAACACCCCAGGGACAGTCTCACAGATCGATTATAATTTGAAGCTTGAGGTTACCCCTCACATCACTGCCGATGGCGTCGTGCAAATGTTGATAGACATTCAAGGTGATTCTCCTGCAGATGCCGTTGCGGCTTCAGCTCCTGTAGCCTCAAAAAACACTCGACAAGTTAAAACTACGATGTTGAAACGCAGTGGTGAAACCGCCGTTATCGGCGGTCTATATACTACAGACAGGCGGAAGATTACTCGCGGAGTCCCAATTTTAAGTAGTATTCCAATTCTGGGGGCCCTCTTTCGGAGTGTTGATAATATGAGTAATAAGAAAGAACTTTTGATTATGGTGACTCCGACCATCCTTGCGAATGGTCTCTCCCAGCCAGGAGGTAATGGGCCTGGGGAAGCCATGCCGAAGGCGGCACCTATGGCGCCATCGGCATTGGTCGCTCCGAACGCGGAGGAGGTGGCGCAAGCCGCACAGCAGCAGCAGGCCACACAGCAGCAGGCCGCACCGCAGCAGGCCGCACAGCAGCAGGCCGCACAGCAGCAGGCCGCACAGCAGCAGGCCACACAGCAGCAGGCCACACAGCAGCAGGCCACACAGCAGCAGGCCGCACCAGCGGCGGCCACACAACAAGCCTACTGAACAACTTTTGGAGGAAGCCATGTACAGATTGAAAGCCTATATCGCAGTTGCAGTTGCTGCTATGACTTTAGAGAGTTTCTCTGCTTGTGCGGCTAAGGTCAAATCGAATGGTAGCTGTCCCCGTTCTTGTAGCAACAACATTGGCGGAGGCAAGCTCCGAGGCTCGCCTATCAGTTCTGGTATAACCATCACTTGCACCGCAGGAAGCAAGCTTGCCCCGTTCACATTTGAGTTTCTAATTTACGAGGACACTACATCCAGCAAGCCCTCTTCGGGGGACGTGCCTCCGAGAATTCCCCAGGGGTCCATTGCATTTACACCGCAAATTCCCTATGGAGCGACTCTACTAACTCCGGCTAACGAATGGTGCACTGACGCCTGCGGGATTGCTACAATTTCATTTAATAGCGACTGCATCAAGCAAACCGGTTTTGTTTCAGTGTACGCTAAAGGAATGCTGTTAGACGCGGATAATGGTGCAAAGGCTGCTTTTGATATTGCGTACCCTGACTAGAGCCTGTTCGGCGTTATCTGAATCAAGGCGAGAGGAGCTGACAGGGGTGAGTATTTGTGCAAGATATGATGAGACTGGAAATTTGGTGAGGAGATGGTGCCTGTGAGTATAGACGCTAGTACCTGGATAAAAATGATAGGCCAACTTCCGACATCACGGTCGGAGCGCGAAGTGTTGCGGCGTTTTGAAGAGGATCCGTCCGGTCGTCAATTTTTGCCGTTAAGTGATATTTTACGAAATCACAAGTTGATTGATGAGTCCATGGAGTTGTTGGCGCAGGGGGTTCAAGAACACCCTGGATTTTCTGTGGCAAGAGTCGTGTTGGCCAGAGAGATTTTTCAGCGAGGCATGCTCGTCGAAGCTTGGACGGTTCTTGATCGCGCCCCTTTTCCACTAACGGATAATGTGTTGGCCCAAAAACTTAAATACAAAATGTCTATTTTGCTTGGTGATGAGCCGAGTGCGAGAACGGCTTATCAGTATTTAACAATACAGCAGGGGATTGATCCTGAAATTAAGAAAATCGCGTTGCAGCTGGATTTGGACGGAATTGTGGTCACTCGCGAAGCCTATCGCCTGATGTTGGTAAACCGGGGTGTCGATTTAAAAATGCCTGAAGTAGGAATGAAAACTGGCGAGCTAGGGCGGCTAGATCCAAAAAATTCGGTCAATCAATCACGAAGCACGAAAAAGCGCTTTGTCTTGGAATTTGAATTGGATGAAGGCATGCGGCGTCAAGTGGAGCAATTCCACGTGGTGTCGCTATCAGACGTTTTCTTGCCAGAGGCGGGAACCGGCGAAGTGAAAAAAGCAGGGACAGCAGCTCCCGTAGAGCTTGATTCCAGCACTCTTGCAGATATTTATGCGAAGCAAGGATTTTACTCTAAAGCGTTAGCCATCTATCTGAGAATTCAGCGGATGGCGCCACATAATGACATGATCCGCATGAAGGTCGCCGATCTGGAGCGACTTAATCGGGAACAAATAAATTCGGATATGGATCCAAATCCTGTGGCCTACGAGAACCTTGAGGTAGTTGAGATAGTTGATCGACAGGCCAGGTTTATTAACTCGTTATTAGAAAAACTCGACAAGCGTTAATCGTTTTTTGCCAAGGATTTAAGGAATTGGTGACTCATCGAAGTAGACCTGGTAGGCCATCGGTGGCTGAAAGGAAGGGGCAAGAAGTGTCTAGTAAAACACTGTCTAGTAAAAAAGCGTCGAGTAAAACACTGTATAGTAAAACACTGAAAATACTGATCGCTAGTGGTGTAAACTTAGACCTTCTAGGTGCTCGTGAGCCTTTGGTTTATGGTACGTCAACTCTTTTGCAAATGGAAAAACTGGTGCAAAGCAATTTTGATCGTGACCACAAGAGAATTGCCGGTAAGAACCCTGCCGGCCAAAAGAAATATCAGCTTCATTTCTTTCAAACCAACGATGAAGCAAAATTTTTGAAAGAATTAGATCGAGGCTACGCAGGTGCGGTCATCAACGCCGGCGCATGGACGCACACGAGTCTGGCGATCGCAGACCGGTTGGTAGGACTGGGGCTGCCATATGTAGAGGTGCACGTCTCCGATTTGACGGTGAGAGAGCCGTTCAGAAAATTTAGTTATTTAGCTAAAAATGCCATAACCGTTGTACAGGGTCGCGGCATAGAGTCTTATTGGCTGGGGGTTGAGGCGCTGCTTCATTTTTTGCAAGGAGGCATGCATTAACAGATGCCGGCGGCAAAACGTGATCTAAACTTTGGTTCCATTTTGGATCCAAGACCAATTGCTGTCACAGCCTTTTCCCTGCCGTCTAAAACTATTCCACAAAAATTTTCCGTCTTTTGTATCGAGTACGGTGCAGGCATGAATAACTTCAATGTGCTCTGGCTCAACACCTGAAATGAGAAGTTGCAGGGTTGCGGCAAGTGACAAATCAACGTGCCAGCGATCAGTTTTTCCCTTGGACAGGGGGAGCATCCATGTATTAGGAAGAAGTCCACAGGTTTCGCTTTTGAGGGCGTCGACTAGTTCTGGTCCTACTTCAAAAGCTTCGCGAGAAATGGCGGGCCCAATCACAAACCGGCATTGATTGAGGGGCTGATGGTCACGAGCAATTTTGACGGCATTAAATAGGATTCCGTCCGTTAATCCGCGCCATCCTGCGTGCACGGCTTGGGTAAAAGGGCTTTGGGTAGCGGCCATCAGGACCGGAAGGCAGTCGGCCGTTTTGACGGCAATACGCTGCCCGTCCACAGAATAAAGGCCATCGGCGGCTATTCTTGCGGCACTTTCAATCGACGGTAGCGTCAAGGCAGACGTCGCAACTATTTCAGTTCCGTGGACCTGACGACAGTGATGGGGGGGATTTAAGTGGGCCAATTCTGCCACCGGTGTGCCAGTAAACCCATGGCGAATATGGAGCTCCGTTAACAAGGAGCTGGTCGACGCTGTGGTCGACCAGCGAACTTGTTTTAAAGCAGAAATTAATTCAGTCACGCGAATTTCTTGCATTGGCCGCTTACTAATTTTTAAGAGGTACGAAAAAATATTGTCCTGCCCGTTCAATACGAAGCAGTGCGCGGGCACCAGATTGCTTGACCAAGGCGTTGAAGCTTGCAGTGTCGGAAACGGGTTTGCCATTGACAGCCAAAATCAGGTCTCCGGGTTGAATGCCAACCCGTTCGGATTCGCCACCTTTCGCCACTGCGACAACCAGTAGACCACTTTTACTGTCCAGATTAAATTGCTCTCTGGCGGAGGCTGTAAGCTTTTGCAGGGCGAGTCCAAATGAGAAGTCTTGAACTTTAGATTCTTTGGCGGGCATCGCCATGTTTTCCGACGGGTACTCGCCAATCTTTGCAGTCAACTCTTTTAATTTGCCATTTCGGAACACGGTGATATTTACAGGGCTGCCAGGAAGCATGAGGCCGATGGCGTTAATGGCCTCGCTTTCGTCGTGTATGGCTTTCTTGTTGATAAATGTAATGACGTCTCCTGGCTCAATTCCTGCTTTTGCGGCGGGACCATTTTCTGCAATTCTAGCGACTAGAGTTCCCGCCGTATCCTTAGGCAGGTTAAGGCTATTTATTAATTCCGGGTCAATGGGCTGGAGTCCTACTCCAATATAGCCTCGGCTCACTTTGCCACCGGAAATTAGTTGCTGGCCAACGACGCGCGCCAAGTTACTTGGTACTGCAAAACCAATTCCGTTGTAGCCACCACTTTTGGAATAAATGGCGGAGTTCATGCCGATGACTTGGCCGCTCGTATTTAAGAGGGGGCCTCCAGAGTTACCGGGATTGATGGCGGCGTCTGTTTGAATAAAGTTTCCCATTTGTGTGATGTGAAGACTACCGCGTGCGAGCGCAGAAATAATGCCAAAACTGACACTTGCTTCTAGGCCATATGGCGCACCCACGGCGACTGCAAAATCACCCACGTTGACTTCATCGCTATTCCCAAGCACGACTTGGCTCAATCCCGTACGGTCAAAATTTTTGTCACTGATTTGTACGATGGCGATATCTGTATTCGGGTCACGACCAATAATCTTGGCTTCATGAGTTTTGCCGTTGGCGAGTTTAATTTGAATTTCGTCGGCATCTTGAACCACGTGATTGTTGGTCATGATGTATCCTTGGCTTAAGTCAATAATAAACCCAGAACCTAGTCCGCCTTCGCGGCGCTCCTGAGGCTCAGCATTTCGTGGTTGCGCTCCGCGAGGGCGGCCCCCATTGCCATTTTGTCCGAAGAAAAATTCGAACGGATCGATCATTCCGGGAGGAAGTCCACGGTTCGTTTTGTAGACGCTCACAAACGCCACTGTTTTGGCGGCATATCTGGCGACGGAAGATACGCCCTTAGATATTTTTTGCAGAGCTTGAATGTTTTCGTCGTTGAGAGGCTTTTCCTGGCTGGACGGTAGCGTGTAGGTTTGGGAGGCTTGCAGCCCATGACTTGCGGCTAGAAGAACGAGAGCGAGGCTGGGCTTCAGAAAGCGAGCGGAAATAAAATTCATATTGGATCTCCTAAATTTTGTTGGCGAAAGATTTGCGCAATTCCTCTGACAATGTAACGGCTATATTTATCCAAAAACTTTTCTAATGACCTTAATTTCTCACCCCTCAAGGGACCCACAACGAAATAGTCTCACAACGAAATAGTCTCACAACTAAGTTAAGAGATTCGTGAACGGAGACATGGATCTTTGTCGAAGAACGTGATCGGCAATGACCAACGTCGCCATCGCCTCGACCATAGGTACGGCTCGCGGTAAGACGCAGGGGTCGTGCCTTCCGCGTTCGGGTTTAAACGTCACTTCGTTTCCTTGTTTGTCAACGGTGGTTTGACTCTTAAAAATTGTGGAAACAGGCTTAAAAGCGACGTTAAACGTAATGAATTCACCGTTGGAAATGCCGCCGACGATGCCGCCGCTTCTGTTGGTAAGGGTTGTGATTTTTTGATCTTTACGGATGAGTGCATCATTGTGCTCGCTGCCCATCATTTTAGTGCCAGCAAATCCGCTTCCGATTTCAAAACCTTTGGTGGCCGGAAGGCTCATGACAGCCTTGGCAAGGTCTGCTTCGAGCTTGTCAAAAACAGGTTCCCCGAGGCCCGCGGGAACGCCTCGAATGACACAGCGGATTGTTCCACCGAGGCTATCGCCATGATTTTTGGCGTTCATGATGGCCTCGATCATTTTTTGGGAGGTGCTGATGTCGGGGCACCGTACCTCCGATTTATCGACGAGGGAGGTGGTGGCGCACAAGTCAAGATTGTCCTCAATGCTTTGGTCCACACAAATATCTTTGACCGAACGCACCCAGCCGACGATTTCGAAATCTTTGTGCAGGCACCGAATCATCTGCCAAGCTACTGCGCCAGCAGCCACGCGGCCGATGGTTTCTCGCGCACTGGCACGGCCGCCGCCACTTGTGGCTGTGACTCCGTACTTTTGGAGTGTCGTAAAATCAGCGTGTCCTGGCCGAAACACCTGGCTTACATCCTTGTAGTCGTCTGGCTTAATGTTCGTGTTTCGAACAAAAAGAGTGACGGGTCCCCCTAGTGTTAGACCATTCTCGAGCCCGCTTAGGCATTCGACCAAATCTTGCTCGGCCCGAGGAGACGTAAGTTGGGATTGTCCCGGACGGCGACGATTTAGCCATTCTTGAACCACGGAAAGATCGACCGCCATATTGCCGGGTATCCCGTCAATCACTACACCAACTCCGGGCCCGTGACTTTCTCCGAAGGTGGTGACGCGGAACAGTTGGCCAAACGAACTACTCATGAAACTTCCTTTGTGCGGCAGCCAGGTCTTCTGGTGTGTCGATGCCGAGGGACGAAAATTTAGCGGTTGAAATGGCAATTTTCCAGCCTGCGCTGAGGGCTCGAAGTTGCTCTAATTTTTCGATTTGTTCTAGGGGTGATTTAGGCAGAGTGCAGAAATCTTGGAGTGACTCGCGCCTAAAAGCATAAACGCCGAGGTGCTGCAGGAACGTGACTTTGTTGGTTCGCGTGCGGGAGGCCTCGCGATCATAAGGGACCGAGGCTCGGCTAAAATAAATGGCCGTATTTTCTGGTGAGACCACGATTTTTACGACATTTGGGTCGCCAAATGATTCCCAATCGTGGCAAGTAAATCCTAGGGTTCCCATAGGATGATGGGAGGTTTCCATGGCCAACATCAATTGTCGAATGTCGTCAAGATTCACAAAAGGTTCGTCGCCTTGAACATTCAAAATAAATGGTTTGTGGTCACAAGTGTGGTCATGAGTCAAGGCCACTTCTGCGCACCGGTCGGTGCCGCTTATGTGGGATTCTTTGGTCATGGCCCAAGGGATGTTGTACGTCGCACAAATATGCGCGGTTTCCTGATGATCCACCGCCACGATGATCTCGGCGCCTTGAAGTTTTAGCGGCGCTAGATTTTCATAGACGCGCACGATCAGAGGTTTGCCCGCTAAATTAGCTAGGGGCTTTTTAGGTAGGCGTTCCGAATTAAGGCGCGCAGGAACAACAATGAGCCATTTTCGTGGGTTCCCGCCAGAAGACTGAGGTGGATTCATGACACTGGTTTGTGAGCTCATTGGCTTGACTACCTCAGCTAATTGTGTTCTCGCCTTTGGGGCGGGTCTAGGGGCAACTTTTGGAGGTTGTGCCGTGGCAACATCCCTTTGCAGGGACAAAAAAATGTTGCCATGCTTAACGCTATTTGTCTAGAGGGGGTTCGTAGGTTCGTACGTTCGTTGGTTCGTACGTTTAAAGGTCAATAGTAGCTTTTTTCTTTTGCATTTCTGAAATAATTGAAGGAAACGTTGGCTTTTTTGGTCTGAGACGGGGGATTCGTCGGCAAGACTTGTTATCATTGGCAAATACTTGGTATGATAGATGAAAATATTTGATTTAATTATTTTTGGGAAAATATCGATAGGCACAGGAGGCAAACATGGCAGACGGCCGCGGCACCAGCTTTAATGAGCAGCAACTGGCGCTTTACTTAGATGAATACTACGAGCGTGCGGATTTGATCTTTCGCTTCGGAGCGTTATTAACTCTCAGTCGTGAAGGTGGCGAAAGAATGGTCGACGAAACCTATCGGCTTTTGATCGAGGATTTCCCTAACATTAAAGCAAATTCCAAACCTACCACGATATTGATGACGTTGGCTTGGGGCGCCTGGAAGAAGATGAGTCATGAAAAATTTCACGAGTCGAACATCCCAATTTTTCAGAGCATGAAGCGCCTTGCTGTCAATCAGCGAGCGATTTTATTTGCGGTAGAATTAGCGGGACTGAGTCTGCGCGACGTATCAAAGGCCTTTGGTATCGCGGATGAAAAAGCAGTTCGAAATGATTTGGCTGACGCAAACCAGTTTCTTGCTGTAAACGAAATTCGAACTTAAGAAGGAGCTGCTATGACTGACAATATCTCAGAATTGCAGGGTGACAAGTTTTTTTATGGAAACCTTGGCGACTATTTAGGAGGTGAATTGACGCCATCCTCAATTGGTCAATTCAATGGCATGATTGAAGGTAAACAAAAGGAAATTGATCAGTTTCAGGAAAACCGTGGCAAATTTCAATCGGCACTTGGTGACATTGGCGCATCGGAGGCCGTCAAACATAAATTGCGTACGATGGCCCAAGACGACCAAATTAGAGAGACTAGTGAGGCCAGTGATATATTGGAGCTAGGCCGCGCAGAAATGTGGAGTCACCTGTTACGGCGAACGGTTTTGGGGGTCATGGCCGCAGGAATCGTAGGGTTTGCGGCTTTTGTGGTTTGGCCTAAGAATACTCCAAAATTTGACATCATAGAAAATCTTGGCTATGAAGCTGTTGCATTGGAAGAAGATCCAAGTGGACGGGTAAGTCTCCCGTCTTCTGATGGAGATGAGATCCGCCAATTTATCGGACACGTGACCGGGCTGTCTTACGTGCCACAATTACTGAGGCCCATAGCAGGCTGGAATTATGAAGGGGTATCTATTATTGAGTACGATGACTTGAAAATCATCGGCATCAATTATGTGAGTCCTGATCGAAAAAATGAGCATTTGTATCATTTTATGACCCCAGGGGTCATGGCTGATTTGCCCTTTAAGGGCGAAGAGGCTGACTACCGAGGACTAAAATACCGAGTTTACGGCAGTGAAAAAATAAATTTGGTTGTTTGGCAGCACACCCCAACGATGGTTTCAGTGCTGGCAGGCCACCGCAGTGCTCCGGAGCTCGCAGAAATGGCGCGCACTGGAGATCCTGAGTAATAACAGATGGATGCTCAGGAGTGTCTACATCCAGATTTTGTGCTAGCGGCCTACCAAGGCGGCTATTTTCCGATGCCTGATTCCAAAACCGGTGAAATTCTTTGGTACAATCCCGACCCGAGAACCGTCATTCCCCTGCATCAATTTCATGTTTCGAGGTCACTGCGACGGTCGGCAAAACAGGGCGGTTTTCAAATCACGTTCAATACCGATTTCACAGGTGTGATCGAGGGCTGCGCTAGTCGCGAGCAAACTTGGATTTCGGAGGAAATTAAAAAGGCCTATATCCGCCTTTTTGAGCTCGGTTTTGCCCATAGTGTGGAGGTTCGCAACGAGTCAGGCCTCCTGATAGGGGGTCTTTACGGCCTAAGTCAGGGACGCGTTTTTAATGCTGAGAGCATGTTTAGCCGAGAGTCGAATGCTTCAAAAATCGCGATTTGGGCTTTAATATCACGGATGAACGCCTGTAAAATGACTCTCTTGGAGGTCCAGTTTATGACCCCACACCTCAAATCCCTTGGCGCGGTGGAAGTCCCTAAGGAGTCCTATCTAAGTCTTTTGGCCGTTGCCTTGAGTGAAGACGTCAAATTCACGGGGGAACCAACGACTTCAAGTGCCCTTGGGGCGTGAGACGGCACAGACGTTAATAGAATTTAAAATATTGTATATAAATGCGCTATTTTAACGAAACTATGCAAAAATGTCATATTTTTGTTGACTTCACAATTTAGTCTGTGTAAATAATGTGCGAAATGTGTGTAGTTTAAAAACAATTAATGGAAAAATGGAGAACTTTATGCGTATTTTTACAGTATTTTTAGCTGCGATTGCAATATCTGCTTGTGGCTCGATGGACCAAGGTTCTAAATCTCAGAAGCCTGCCGCTAATGAAGTAGCTGCAAAAGCTGAATCTGCTAAATTAGCCTCGGTTACGATCATTCGTGTTCCAGTTGGGGCTGACGGCAAAGAAATGAACGAAAAAGCAGAAATGCGCCTTTCGAATGACTCCAATATTTCAAAAGAAACGGTTTCAGCGAGCTTTTCTGCTGCCTCTGTTCCTTCGGCCGTTGTTGACGAACTAGACGCAACCACATCAACAGAAAGCTATTGTGGATACCGTCGTTGGAGTCGCAATTCTTACTACGGAAACTACTATAACTGGAACTACTACACCCCGACCTACTACAACAATGGCTACTACTATAACTGGAACTACGCAAACTCCTATAACAACTGCGGTGGATACAACTACTACCAGTATAATAGCGGCTACGGCAACGGCTACAACGGTTGCGGCCGTTC